>JAVBSF010000418.1:0-5627 GCA_031556925.1 Pararhizobium sp. | reverse complement strand
CAATGCCGCGCGCGACGACCGGCAGGCGCTGGAAGACGTGACGCCCGAGAGCTGGGACGAAAACCAGGCAGTCAACCTGCGGCATGTGTTCTTCATGTGCCAGGCGGTTACCCCCCATATGAAACGGGCCGGCGGCGGTTCGATCGTCAACTTTTCCTCGATCGCCTTCATGCTGAACATGGGCGAGATTCCCGCCTACGCGACCGCCAAGGCCGGCATTATCGGCCTGACGAAATCGCTGGCTGGCAGACTCGGCCCGGACGACATCCGCGTCAACGCGATCCTGCCCGGCATGGTCGTCACGCAACGGCAGAAGGATCTCTGGATAAACGATGCGGCGATTGCCGCCATGCTCGAGGAGCAATGCCTGAAACACACGCTGTTTGCCGAGGATATGGTGGGGCCTTGCCTCTATCTCGCCTCGGATTGCTCGGCGCGAATGACGGCGCAAACCATGATTATCGACGGAGGCGTATTTTAATGACGGCAGCATCCTATGCGGCGGTCGACTGGGGCACGACGAGCTTTCGGCTCTGGGTGGTCGGCGAAAACGGCGAGGTGCTCGCCGAGCGCCGCAGCGGCGAAGGCATGACCACGGCGGCAAAGACCGGCTTTTCCACGATTCTCGAAGCTCATCTTTCCGCCGTCGATGCGCCGGCGCACCTGCCGGTCGTTGTCTGCGGCATGGCCGGCGCGCGTCAAGGCTGGGTCGAGGCGGGCTATCTGGATACTCCGGCGCCGCTCTCCGGCATTGTCGGCGCGGCCGCGACCGTCGCCGACCCCAACCGCGATATCCGCATCCTGCCGGGCCTTGCCCAGCGCAGCAAATCCCATCCCGATGTGATGCGCGGCGAGGAAACCCAGCTTCTCGGCGCGGCCGGAACGCTCGGCAACGGCAATCATCTCGTCTGCATGCCGGGCACCCACAGCAAATGGGTGCGCCTGACCGGTGGCGTCGTCGAAGGCTTCGCGACCTATATGACCGGTGAGCTTTTCGAGGTCATCTCCAGGCACTCGATCCTTGCCCATGCTGTTGTCGATGCGGGCGCCTTCGGCGGTGAAGACAAAAGCTTCCTCGATGCTGTCGTCGAGGCGGCGCGCAATCCGGCCATGGCGACGAACCTGCTATTTACGGTGCGGTCCGGCCAGTTGCTTCACGACCTTTCCGCCCTCGATGCCAAGGCGCGTCTTTCCGGCACGCTGATCGGGCTGGAAATTGCCGGCGCCCTGTCGTCCGCACGCCCCGGCAGCAGCGTCTGCCTTGTCGCATCCGGCCCGCTTGCCGTCCTTTACCGGTCGGCGCTGTCGGCGCTCGATCTGAAACCCGCCATCATCGACGCCGATGAGGCCGTCCGTCGCGGCCTTGCCGCCGCCGCCCGCAGCCTCTGGCCCGCCTGAGAAAGAGACCACCATGAGCCGCATTCCCTTTCCCCCGATGAAATATCCGCTGATCGCCATCCTGCGCGGTCTCAAACCGTCCGAAACCGAAGCTGTGGTCGGCACCCTGATCGAAGCCGGTTTCACGGCCATCGAAATCCCGCTCAATTCGCCGGACCCGTTCACCTCCATCGAGATCGCGGTGAAGATGGCGCCGGCAAACTGCCTGATCGGCGCCGGCACCGTGCTGACGACCGATCAGGTCGAGCAGCTCGATGCCGTCGGCGGCAAGCTGATGGTGAGCCCCAATGTCGAACCCGCCGTCATCCGCCTTGCGGCCGAAAAGGGCATGGTGACGATGCCCGGCGTCTTTACCCCGACGGAAGCGCTTGCCGCCGCCCGCGCCGGCGCAACGGGCCTCAAGTTCTTCCCGGCAAGCGTGCTTGGGCCCTCCGGCATTTCGGCGATCCGCGCCGTGCTGCCGCCGGAACTGGAAATCGCCGCCGTAGGCGGCGTCTCCGAAGCCAATTTCGGCGACTATGCCAAGATCGGCGTCAAGAGCTTCGGTCTCGGCTCCAGTCTCTACAAGGCGGGAATGGATGCCGCCGAGGTCGGCAGGCGGGCCAAGGCGACCATCGCCGCCTATGACAGCGTTTACGGAGCCTGATCCATGGTCGAAACCATCGCTTTCTCCGGCAGCATCCTCTGCGACAACGATCTCCAGCTCGGCGAAGGCCCGGCCTTCGATCCCGCGACCGGCACCGCCTGGTGGCACAATATCAAGGGCAGGCAACTGCATGAACTGCATCTCGACAGCGGCGTGAAGCGCGTTCACGAAATGCCGTTCCTGTCGAGCGTCGTCGCCGTGATCGATCCCGAACGGCAGCTGATCGTCTCCGACGAGGGGCTTTTCGTACGCGAGATCAGGACCGGTGCGCTGACGAAGTTCGGCGCGCTGGAAGACAAGCCGGGCAACCGCTCCAATGACGGGCGCGTGCATGCTTCGGGCAGCCTCTGGATCGGGACCATGGGCCGCAATGCCGAAAAGGGCGCCGGCGCGATCTATCACGTTGCCGGCGGCACCGTCACCAAGCTCTATGACGGCGTCAGCATTCCCAACAGCATCTGCTTCTCGCCGGACGGCAAGATCGCCTATTTCGTCGATTCCATGGTCAACCACATCATGCGCGTCGATCTCGATCCCGCCACCGGCCTCCCCGCCGGCAATGCCACGGTCTTCTCCGACCAGAGCGGAAACCCCGGCGATGTCGATGGCTCCGTCTGCGATGCCGACGGCCTGATCTGGAATGCGCGCTGGGGTCAGGGGGCGGTCGATGTCTATAGCCCTGATGGCACCCATCTGAAACGTTACGCCGTGCCGGCGCTGCAATCGAGCTGCCCCGCATTCATCGGCGCCGGGGCCGACCGGCTGCTCGTCACCTCCGCCTGGGCGGACATGGACGATGCGACCCGCAAAGCCGATCCGCATGCTGGCAAGACCTTCGATCTCGGCATCACGGTCAACGGCCGTTTCGAGCCCGCTTTCGTTCTTTGAGATCGAAAGCATGCATTTCAAAAAGCCGGGTTCGCCCGGCTTTTTCATTTTCAACGCCCGCCCAACACCGGCCACGGTTTGCGAACACTGCAAAAGTTCCACAAAAACTGTCGGAATATTTTCGGAACCACTTCGGGAAACCAGCGTTTTCAGGTCATCACCGGTGCGGCGGAATACTCTCTTCTCCTCGCGCCCTGATCGACAAAGAGAACGAAAGGTAGGTTCACAATGACCATTAAACTCGTAGCTTCCGTCGCCGCAGGTGCCCTTTTTGCCGGCGTTACCGCATTTGCTCCGGCAAGCTTTGCCCAGAGCGCAACGCAGCCTGCGACAGATCCGGCTGCCACCCAGCAGATGGAAACCCCGATGACCGGCGAGCAGCCGGCAGTCGAGCCGATCAAGCCTGCTGACCAGTCGGCGGCCGCGACCGCCCCGGCCGGCTTCATCTCCGAGCAGACCGAAGACCAGATCGCCGCCAGCACCTATATCGGCCAGTCGGTCTACAATTCCAGTGACGAAAGCATTGGCGAAATCAACGATGTGATCTTCACCAAGGACGGCTCCGTCGAAGCGGCCGTGATCGGCGTCGGCGGCTTCCTCGGCATCGGCGAAAAGAACGTCGCCGTTCCGCTCGACACCATTGCCGTCGCGACCGTTCCGAATTCCGACGACCTGAAGCTGACCACGCAGGAAACGGCCGACAGCCTGAAGGCCGCGCCGGAATTCAAGACCCGCGCCCAGCAGGTGGCCGAGCAGAACGCCAATACCCCGGTCGATAGCTCGACCACGTCGTCCACGACGCCGATGGCGCCCGCTGACCAGGTCCAGCCGGCCGACCCGGCAACCAACAACTAAGGCTTTTCGCCTTATATCGAGAAACGGCGGTGCGAAAGCGCCGCCGTTTTTTTTAATGCATCAGAACAGCAGGCAGTAGCGCATCGCGTCATAGATACCGGCATGAATGTTGCGGCTCGACACGGCATCGCCGATGCGGATGAGATCGAAGGCACCTTCCGCATTCTTCGCCACGATCGGATTTTCCCGGCGGATCAGCGCCTTGTAATCGACCGCGCCGAGATTGCGCGACAGCGGCCTCAGGTCCAGATAGAGATCGGCCATCGGCATGGTCCCGTGTTCCACCACAACCTGCGCCACCCGCCTTTCCATCGTCGCGATCTCGGAAAAATCCGAGCCGAGGGTTGCGATCAGGCCGTTTCCGTCGCGGCGCACCGATTTCAGCCGGGTGTTGACGGTGACGCGGACATTCTTCTCGGCGAAGGTCTTGGCATAGGGCACATGGTTCATGCCGCCGATCTCCGGCGCGAACATGCGCTCCGGCGAAACCACTTCCAGCTCCACCCCGGCATGGGCGATGAGTTCCGCCGCCGTCATACCCGAATGGGCGCCGTTGTCGTCGTAGAGAAGCACGGGCCCTTCCGGCCTGACCGCTCCGGCAATGATGTCCCAACTCGAAATGACGAGGTCATCGCCCGCGTCGAGCGCCGGGTTCTGCGCGATGCCGCCGGTGGCGACGACCACAAGATCGGGATCGCGCTCCAGCACATCGGCGGCTTCGGCGAACACATTGTAACGGATGGAAACGCCGAGCCGCTCCAGTTCGGAAAGCCGCCAGTCGATGATGCCGATCAGTTCCTTGCGGCGGGGATTGCGGGCAGCGAGCAGTATCTGGCCGCCGGCCTCGCCTGTCGCCTCCAGCACCTCGACCCGATGGCCGCGCTCGGCCAGCACGCGGGCCGCCTCCAGCCCGGCCGGCCCCGCGCCGATCACAACGGCCTTGCGGAAAGGGGCTGCCGATTTCGAGATCACATGCGGGATCGTCGCCTCGCGGCCGGTCGCCGCATTGTGGATACAGAGCGCGCCGCCGCCCTCATAGATGCGGTCGAGACAATAGGTCGCGCCGACGCAGGGGCGAATCTGCGCCTCCCTGCCCTCCTCGATCTTCCGGACGATATGCGGATCGGCGATATGCGCGCGGGTCATGCCGACCATGTCGAGCTTGCCCTCGGCGATCGCGTGGCGCGCGGTCGCGACATCGGCGATGCGGGCGGCATGGAAGACCGGGAACCTCGTCGCGGCGCGGACTTCACCGGCGAAATCCAGATGCGGCGATGCCGCCATGCCCTGGATCGGGATGACATTGTTCAAATGCGCGTCGTGATCGATCTGGCCACGGATGATATTGAGGAAATCGACATTGCCGCCGGCCACAAGCCTGCGGGCGATCTCGATGCCTTCCTCCTTCGACAGACCGATATCCCATTGCTCGTCGGCGACCATGCGAATGCCGACGATGAACTCCGGCCCCGTCGCCTTGCGGACCGCCTCCAGCACCATGTTGGAGAAGCGCATGCGGTTATCGAGAGAACCGCCGTAGTCGTCGTCGCGATGGTTGGTGGCCGGCGACCAGAAGCCGTCCATCAGGTGTCCGTAAGCCTCGATCTCGATGCCGTCGAGGCCGGCTGCCTGCATGCGCTCAGCCGCTGCCGCATAATCGCCGACGATGCGCTCGATATCCCAGTCCTCGATCTCGTTCGGGAAGGCGCGATGGGCGGGCTCGCGCACCGGCGAGGCGCTCAGCACCGGCAGCCAGTCGCCCTTGTTCCAGCCGGTGCGGCGGCCGAGATGGGTGAGCTGGATCATGACCGCCGTGTCATGCTCATGACAGTCGTCGGCG
>JAVBSF010000445.1:0-9110 GCA_031556925.1 Pararhizobium sp. | reverse complement strand
CGCCGTAGCGCTGCGCCAGCTGGCGCACCGTCAGGCCTTCTTCTTCCGCAAGTTTCAGAACCTGCGCGCGGCCGGTCTTGCTGGCATTGGTTTCCGGGATCGGTGGCAGCGGTGCATCCGGGTCAAAACCGGAGGCATCATGGCCGAGCGCGATGGAAAGCGAGGCGATCGCGCTGTCGTAATGCACGAGGCTATCGAGTTCCAGGCGCTTGCGCCGCGCTTCCTCGATAGTATCGCCAATCACGACAAAAGCGGCCGGCAAAATCTTGAGGTCATCACGCCCACGACCAATTGCGACAAGACGGCTTTTGATGTCGGCGTAAAGCGCCTTGCTGGCGGCCAGATCACGCGGCGAGCAGAAGACGACCTCTGCTGTTTCCGCCGCTAGCTGGCGGCCCGGCTCGGATTGTCCGGCCTGCACGATCACCGGCCAGCCCTGCGGCGGCCGGGCGATGTTGAGGGGGCCGCGCACTTTCAGCTCCGGTCCCCGATGATCCAGCACATGCATCCTGTCAGGATCGAAGAAGATGCCGCTTTCGGCATCGCGGATGAAGGCGTCGTCGGCAAAGCTGTCCCAGAGACCGGTGACGACATCGAAGAACTCGCGCGCCCGCACGTAACGCTCGCCATGCTCCACCATGTCATCGAGGCCGAAATTGCGCGCGGCATCGGGATTGGCCGTCGTGACGATGTTCCAGCCGGCACGACCGCCGCTGATATGATCGAGCGAGGCAAACCTCCGGGCGACATGATAGGGCTCGTCGAAGGTGGTCGATGCCGTGGCGACGAGGCCGATGCGCTCCGTCACTGAGGCCAGCGCGGAAAGCAGCGTGAACGGTTCGAAAGACGTGACCGTATGGCTGCGCCGCAGCGCCTCGATCGGCATGTTGAGCACCGCAAGATGATCCGCCATGAAGAAGGCATCAAACTTCGCCGCTTCGAGCTTCTGCGCGAAGGATTTGATGTGGGCGAAATTGAAATTGGCATCGGGATAGGCGCCGGGATAACGCCAGGCGCCGGTATGCAGGCTGACGGGCCGCATGAAGGCGCCGAGATGCAGTTTTCTGGTATCGCTCATATCATGTATTCCGGTTCGCTCAGCACCTGGTCCATCGTCACGCCGGGCAGAGCCTTGTGCGGGCGCCCAACGGCACGCGCCGGTATGCCGACAACAGAAGTATAGGGTTCCACAGCGGTTACCACCACACTGCCGGCACCGACTTTCGCACCGGTGCCGACCTCGATATTGCCGAGGATTTTCGCGCCGGCCCCGATCAGCGCGCCGCGCCTGATCTTCGGATGCCGATCGCCCGTTTCCTTGCCGGTGCCGCCAAGCGTGACATTCTGCAGGATCGAGACATCATCCTCGACAACCGCCGTCTCGCCGATCACCAGGCCGCTGCCGTGATCGAGCATGATGCCGCGCCCCATGACCGCGGCGGGATGGATATCGATCGAAAACACTTCCGAGATGCGGCTCTGGATATGGCGGGCAAGATGGGGGCGGCCGTGGTTCCAGAGCCAGTGGGCGACACGATATCCTTGGAGGGCATAGAAGCCCTTGAAATAGAGAAACGGCGTCAGGACTTCCGTATTGCTGGGATCGCGATCCTTCACGGCCTCAAGGTCGGCTGCTGCCGAACCGAGCAGGCCCGGCCGGTCGGTATAGGCGCCGTAGATCAACGCCAACAACTCGTCCCGGTCGATGTCGTGATCGGAGAGCTTGATCGCCAGCCGGTGCGACAGGGCGTGGCCGAAGCTGACATGCATCAGCACTGCAGAATTCATGGAGCGGGCCAGCGCCTGATCGCGATGGACGGCGGCATCCGCTTCTTCCCGCAATGTCTCCCAGAGAAGCGCCACCTCGTGACGGGCGGCATCTTCCACCGGAAGAAAGACGACATTATTTTCCTGTGCCGACATGCTGCGATCTCCAATACCGGCCGCCCGGATGGTTCGGAAAATACCCCTGCCGGTCGACCTAGCCCGCCCGGCGATTTCGGAATGACGCGCCTGCGTGACGATCCGGCAGCCGGTTGCCTTCGCCGAAAAGACGGTTGCGCAGGCTTCCTTCGCCATAGGCGGTCTTGTAGCGCCCACGCTCCTGCAGGACCGGAACGACCAGATCGATAAAGTCCTCGTAGCTTTCCGGCGTCACCGTGCGGGCGAGATTGAAGCCGTCGACCTCGCCGGCATCGATCCATGTTTCGAGCGCGTCCGCGACCTGTTCGGGGCTTCCGACGATCAGCGGATAGCGACCGCCGAGTTCCATGCCCGAAAGGATGCTGCGCTTGGTCCAGCCGCGTTCACGCGCCAGATCGACGGAGGTCTGGACGAAGTTGCCCTTGCCATAGGTAATCGGCTCGTCGAGTTCGTAGCGCGAGAAATCGATGCCTGTGCCCGCGGAGAAATGAGCAAGACCGGCTTCGGGGCTCGCATAGCGGACATAGTCCTCGTATTTCTCACGCGCCGCCTTTTCAGTCTCCGCCACGACGACAGTGGCGCCGGCGAAGATGCGGACATCATCCGCACGCCGGCCTTGCGAAACAGCACCCTGCCGGATCGCACGCGACGCGGCCCGCGCAACGGTCGTATCGGGCGACGAGATGAAGACGCATTCGGCATGGCGGGCAGCAAATTGCTGGCCGCGACCGGAGGTGCCGGCCTGGTAGAGAACCGGTGTGCGCTGGCGCGACGGCTCGCTCAGATGATAGCCTTCGGCGCGATAGTATTTGCCGTCGTGTTTGACCTTCCGCACATGCCGCGGATCGGCGTAAACCCGCGCCTGCCGGTCTCGCACGACAGCCTCGTCATCCCAGCTTCCTTCCCAGAGGCCATAGAGCAGATCGAGACATTCGTCGGCGCGGTCATAACGGGTGTCGTGTTCGCCAAGTGCCGCCTGCCCCACGGCGCGGGCGGCGCTGTCGAGATAGCCGGTGACGATGTTCCAGCCAATGCGGCCTTCGGTCAGATGGTCGAGCGTCGACATGCGCCGGGCGAAAATATAAGGCTCCTCGGCATGGACGTTGACGGTGACGCCGAAGCCGAGCCCCTTGGTCACCGCAGCCATAGCCGAGACCAGCATCAGCGGATCGTTGACCGGTAACTGGATGGATTCCTTCAACGTCAGATCGACGGACTGCTGGTAGACATCATAGACGCCGACGATATCGGCCAGGAACAACCCGTCAAACAGCCCCCGCTCCAGTGTCGCGGCAAGCGATGTCCAGTAGTCCAGCCGGTGATACTCGTCCGAGCGGTCGCGCGGGTGGGTCCAGAGACCGTGATTGATATGTCCGACGCAGTTCATGTTGAACGCGTTGAGGAGAATTTCCTTGGCCATCGGCGACTTCAAATCCAGGAGTGTAGCGGCGGTTGCACACCGTTCAGATAATACTGGCCGATGGCATGGAATTTCCAGCGCACCGGATCATGCAGCGTGTGGGTCCGCGCATCGCGCCAGAACCGGTCGAGATTGTGCACGCCGAGCGTGGAGCGCGTGCCGGCGAGTTCGAACAGCTTGTTGGCGGCGGCAAGTGCCACTTCGGTCGTCAGCACCTTTGCCTCGGCCACTGCAATCTTCGCTTTCGCAATTGTCTCGTCGTTGACGTCGGCGATGGTTTCGTCGAGCTGCCGCCCTGCCCGTTCCAGCAAAGCTTCGGCCGCATGCAGGCGTATCTTCAGGTCGCCGATGGCGGCAATCGTGTAGGGATCGTCTCCAGCCTTGTCGGAACCGCTGTCGATCCAGGGGCGCGCGTGATTGCGCACGAGATCGATGGTCGCCTCGATCGCACCGCGCGCAATCCCGGCATCGATCGCCGCGTGGATCAACTGGCTTTGAGGGCCGACCGCACTCTGGTTTTCATAGACGATATGGGCCGGCAGAGCCCGCGACGCCGGGATCGCCACCTTGTCCAGCGTCACCGTTCCGCTGGCCGTGGTGCGCTGCCCGAAGGCAGACCAGTCGTTGATGACATCGAGCCCCTTCGCATCGCGATCGGCGACCGCGACGACGACATGGCCCTCCTCATCAAGCGCGACGATCGGCACCAGATGGGCAAAGAGCGCACCGGTCGAATAGAACTTGCGGCCCGAAACGCTGAAATGATCTCCTTCGCGCACCAGCCTCGTCTCAAAGGCCTCGACATTCTTGCCGCCAAACTCGGAGAAGGCATTGCCGAGCCGCTTACCGGACAGCACGGCACCGAACAGCGTGCGTTTCTGCTCCTCGCTGCCGGTCTGGCGGATCACATCGACGATCTCGAAACTGTTCTGGGCGATCTGGGTCAGCGATGGATCACCGGCCGCGAGCGTCGTGAACACCTTGGCGAGCGTCACCTGCGAGACACCGGCACCGCCATAGGCCTTGGGAATGGTGATGCCCCACAAGCCGCTTTGCGAGAAAAGATCGACTTCCGCGAAAGGCAACCGCCGCTCCCGGTCGCGCTCCTTCGCATCGGCCGCAAAAAGAGGTTTTAGCCGCTCGGCGACAGCGATGGCTTCCGCATCATCAGCAATCACATGGGCCGGCGCGGATGGTGATTCCGGCAGCCAGCCGGGTTCGCCGGGAGCGGGGCTTGAGGGAAGGCTGGTCGCTGTGGCGGGGGTCGGCGTCATATCGATGTCTTTCGCTTGGGAAAACAAACGGCCGGGCCTCGTCACTGACAAAGATCCGGCCAGCCTTGGGAGGCTATTGCTTAGAAGGCCGCAGCAACCTGACCCTTGTAGCGGTCCTCGATGAACTTGCGGGTCTCCTCGCTGTTCAGCGCCTTGGCGAGCTTGGCGACACGCGGATCGTCCCTGGTTTCCGGGCGGGTCACGAGATATTCGCTCCAGACGTTGTAGCCATCCTGACCGCGATCGATCAGCAGCGACTTGGAAATGTCGAGCTTGGCTTCGAAGACATAGTTGCCGTTCAGAGCCGCAAGATCGACTTCACCCAGCGCGCGCGGCACGAGAGCCGATTCCAGCTCGACGATCTTCCGATTCTTCGGGTTTTCGACGACATCCTTGACGGTCGGCAGCGGGTCTTCCGGCGAGGTCAACTCCGGCTTGCCGGAGACCTTGATCAGGCCGAGCTTCTGCAACAGAAGCAGGCCGCGGCCGCCATTGACCGGATCGTTCGGGATCGCGACGGTCGCGCCGTCTTCGAGCTTGTCCACTGAATCCACCTTGGTCGAATAGGCGACGAAGGGTTCGATATGCACGGGGACGATCGGCACGAGATCCGTGCCGCGCTGCTTGTTGTAATCGTTGAGGAATGGCCGGTACTGGTAGTAGTTGGCGTCGAGTTCGCCGTCGACCAGCTGCGCATTCGGCTGGATGTAATCCGTGAACACGCGGATATCGAGATCGAGACCGTCCTTGGCGAGAATCGGCTTTACGAACTCCAGGATCTCGGCATGCGGGATCGCGGTTGCGCCGACGATCAGGGTCTCGTTGGCCTTGGCAGAGCCCATGGCAGCAAGCGCGAGGCCTGCGGCGATGGTGAGGGATTTCAGGATGCGCATGTGGTCCTCCTAGCGCTGGTCATTTGTGGGAAAAACGGGCGACGAAGCGGTTGCCGCTCGCCTGGATGAGCTGGACGAAGACGATCAGGATCGCGACGCAGACCAGCATGATTTCGGTCTGGAACCGGTGATAGCCGTAGCGGATGGCGAGATCGCCAAGCCCGCCGCCGCCGATGGCGCCGGACATGGCGGTGTAGTCCACGAGCACGATCGCCGTGACGGTGACGGCGGCCAGAAGGCTCGGAAGAGCCTCCGGCAGAACGGCCCGCAGGATCGTCTGCGAAGTCGAGGCGCCCATGGCGAGGCTTGCCTCGATGATGCCGCGATCGACCTCCCGCAATGCGGTCTCGACGAGGCGAGCAAAGAACGGCGACGTGCCGACGACGAGCGGGAAGATCACACCGCGGATGCCGAGCGAGGTGCCGGTGACGATCACGGTCACAGGCATCAGCACGATCAGCAGGATGATGAAGGGCACCGAACGAATGATGTTCAGCACGAAGGACAGGCTGCCATAGGCGACAGGTGCCTGGAAAAGCTGCTGGCGGCCGGTGAGATAGAGCAGAATGCCAAGCGGCAGGCCGACAATGACCGTGAGCAGCAGCGCGCCGCCGACCATGGCCAGCGTCTGGCCAAGTGCTATGCCGATATCGCCCCAATAGATGTTGTCAAACGACATGGAGCGCCCTCTCGGAAATATCGGGATGGGCTTCAAATGGTTGCTCCACCACGCCCTGATGCTCGACCTCGACGCCGTTTGCCCGCAGGCTGGTGATGGCACCGGCGACATCACGGCCACTCAGGGAGACGATGAACTGCGCGTAAGCCGTTTCGCGGATATGCCCAACACGACCGGCAAGGATGCTGTAATCGATGAGGTTTTCGCGGGCGACGCGGCCGAGAATGGGTTTATGGGCAGTCGGCCCCGTGAACGTCAGACGCACGGTGCGACCGGCGAGATCCGTACCGGAGATCGCATCGAAGGAACTGTCCTCCGGCTCCGCCTCGCGCACGAGGCGCAGCGTTGCCCGGTGTTTCGGATGAAGAAAGACCTCCGTGACCGGACCCTGCTCGACGACTGCGCCTTTATCGAGAACGGCCACGCGATCACAGGTCCGCCGGATCACGTCCATCTCATGGGTAATCAGCACGATCGTTACGCCAAGATCCCGGTTGATCTGGCGCAGAAGATCGAGAACCGAGCCGGTCGTCTGCGGATCGAGCGCACTGGTCGCCTCGTCGCACAGCAGCACTTGCGGTTCGCAGGCAAGCGCCCGGGCAATGCCGACCCGTTGCTTCTGCCCGCCGGAGAGCTGGCGCGGATATTTGTGAGCGTGCTCGGAAAGGCCGACGCGGGCGAGAAGGCGGGCAACCTTCTCGGCGATCTCCTGCCGCCCATATTGCCCGGTCAGTTCCAGCGGATAGGCAACATTGCCGGCGACGGTGCGGGCATTCAGGAGATTGAAATGCTGGAACACCATGCCGATAGACCGGCGCAGCTCTCGCAATTGCTGCCCGCGGGCATCCGTGATGCGCTTTCCATCCACGAATATCTCACCGCCGCTTGGCCGTTCGAGAAGGTTGATCAGCCTGACAAGCGTCGACTTCCCCGCTCCCGAAGAGCCGATGATGCCGAAGATTTCGCCCTTGGCGATCGACAGATCGATCCCGTCGAGCGCCGTGACGGCACCATCCTTGCCGGCAAAGCTCTTGGTGATTTTCTCAAGGCGGATCATTGGATCACCCCGCGCTTGCGCCAATGCGCCACTGATAGGGTGGCAACGTGCCATTGACCGCGAAATCGCCAATGATGCGATGCTTGTAGATGCGCGGATTGTGAGACGACAGCGTGCGGGCATTGCGCCAGTGCCGGTCAAGGCCCGCGGGTTTCTTCGTCGCGGAAGCGCCCAGCGCATCAAAGAGCAAAGTCGAAGCTTCGAGGATCAGGTCGGAAATCACCGTCTGGGCCTGCGCCGTCTCAAGCTCGGCGACGGCATTCGCGCTCTCTTCCACGTCCGGGGAGCCTGAAAAATGCGCGGCGAAAGCACGCTCCAGACTGTTTGCCGCCTGCAGCACGATGGCACCCGAAGCATAGGCTGCCGCGCGGATACGACCGACCACCTGCAATACCTGGGGGTCCAGGCTGGATCGGGAAGCAGCCGCATGCGTATAGGTGCGGCGACGTCCGGCGACCGCCTTTGCGACATCGCGGGTAATCGCCCGGCCAATTCCGGCCAGCGTGGCCAGATGCACGAGCTGATAGAACGCAGCGCCATATTTGAAGCGTTCGTCATCGCTGACGACCTCATCCGGCTGAACGGAAACATCAGTGAATGTTGCCGTACCGCTCGCCGTCAATATCTGGCCGAAGCCGTCCCAGTCATCGATGACCTCGACCCCCGCAGCATCGCGGCGTACGGCGACGGAGACACCCTCACCGTCTGCGTTGGAAGCCCCGACATCGATCCAATCCGCGAACAGCGACCCGGTCGTATAATATTTCGCGCCGTTGAGTACGAGCTTGCCGTCCTTTTCCGCGACATGCGTCGCAAAACGGTCGAGCGTTGCCGTTTCACCGATTTCGCTCCATGCGCTGCCGACGATCTCGCCGCGGGCGATGCGCTCGAACCAGATGCCCCGAGCCGACGCCGAGGACGAGTTCAGGATATCTTCGGTGAAGCCGAAATGCGCCCGCAGCGCCTGCGTCACATTGGAATCGGCCTCGGAAAGCTCGATCAGGAGATTGAAGAACTGTGGCAAGGTCGCGCCCCGCCCACCATCTTGTGGCGAAAGCCGAACCGCTCCGAAACCAGCCTCCTTGAGCCGCCGGATCGCGTCATGCGGCAAGTCCCGCTCGCTATCGCGGCGCGTTGCATCGATGGCAATCTCTGCAAAAATCGGCCTGAAGGGAGCCGCGATCGCTTCGTAATCATCGCCCGGAGCAGCACCCCAGGCGTCTTTCAATTCTGTCATTTTCAATCCGCCTACGACCGTCGTGACGAGGCGTTCTGCCTCGCCGTTCCGACATCTTCCGAAATCGTAAGCCACGGCAAACTTAATTACAGAAATTCTATCATTTTTATGGATTAATTTGTGAAACGGCCTTCCGCTTTTTATACCCCTAAGAGTTTATTTGCAGGAACCCATCTTCTCAGATGCGTTTCGCGCCGGCTCGCAAAGCAAATTGCCAATCAAGACGGCAGAACGTGTCGCGCTTTCATGCGGAATTTAATTTTCATATATATTCCATAAATTAAATGGACATTTCTGTCTTGATGTTCTCCCGTGCGTATTTTGGAGGAAATTTCTTTCCTTCAATACGGCTGACATGTCCAAACGCACTCTTGTTCTCGGCACCATTCTCTATCCCAGCGGCCATCATGTCGCTGCCTGGCGGCACCCCTCCACCCAGGTCGACGCCAACATCGACGTCAATCACTACATCCGCGCGGCGCGCGATGCGGAGGCGGCCGGTTTCGAGATCGCCTTCATCTCCGATCGTCTCGGCGTGCCGAAAAGCCGGTCGGAAGCCCTGCGCCGCATCGACGAATGGTCGCATGGTTTCGAGGCCCTGACGCTGGCGGCGGCGGTCGCCACGGC
>JAVBSF010000106.1:0-3326 GCA_031556925.1 Pararhizobium sp. | reverse complement strand
TCGTTCTCGGGCGAGTTGGAACATGAAATCTGTCGTTCAAAAACAACTGTGCGAGGAGAAATAACATGGCGCGTCAAAAGAATAGCAATCGTGGTCTTACGCGGCGCAATCTGCTCAAGAGCGGCGCGGCGGTGGCGAGCTTCGCCGCCGGCTCGGGTGCCATCACCGGCTTCCCGACGATCTGGGCGCAGAACCCGATCACGCTGCGCCAGTTTGGCACCGGCGTTTCGAACATCAATGCCATCGCCGAGAAGTGCAAGGCGGACCTTGGCATCACGCTTGAAATGACCGCGACCGATAGCGACGCCGCCGCCCAGCGCGCCGTCACCCAGCCGGACAGCTATGACATCGCCGATATCGAATACTGGATCCTGAAGAAAGTCTTCCCGGCCGGCGTCATCCAGCCGATGGATATCAAGAGGCTGAAATATTACGACAAGATCGTGCCGCTGTTCAAAACCGGCAAGCTGACGCCGGACAGCGTCATCGCCCAGGGCACCGCGCCGCACACCGTCGGCTACGTCGAGGCAATCGGCGACAAGACCTTTGCGAAGGGCGAAACCCAGTTCTTCACGATGGTTCCGACCATCTACAACGCCGACACCCTCGGTATCCGCCCCGACCTCGTCGGCCGTGATATCACCTCCTGGGCCGATATCATGGACCCCGCCTTCAAGGGCAAGACCTCGATCCTCAACATCCCATCGATCGGCATCATGGATGCCGCGATGGTCATGGAAGCGCTCGGCAACATCAAATATGCCGACAAGGGCAACATGACCACGGACGAAATCGACAAGACCATCGATTTCCTCATCAAAGCCAAGCAGGATGGCCAGTTCCGTGCCTTCTGGAAGTCCTTCGACGAGTCCGTCAACCTGATGGCCTCGGGCGAAGTCGTCATTCAGTCCATGTGGTCGCCGGCCGTGGCCGCCGTCCGCTCCAAGGGCATCGCCTGCAAATACCAGCCGCTCAAGGAAGGTTACCGCTCGTGGGGCGGCGGTCTCGGTCTTGCCGCGCACCTCTCCGGTGCCCAGCTCGACGCGGCCTATGAATACATCAACTGGTACACGTCCGGCTGGGTCGGCGGCTATCTCAATCGCCAGGGCTACTACTCCGCGGCCATGGATACCGCCAAGGAATTCATGTCGGCCGACGAGTGGGGCTACTGGATCGAAGGCAAGCCGGCTCAGGGCGATATCCTCTCGCCGGAAGGCAAGGTCATGGAGAAGGCCGGCGCCGTCCGCGATGGCGGCTCGTTCGAAGAGCGCATGGGCAAGGTAGCATGCTGGAACTCGGTGATGGACGAGGACCGCTACATGGTCAAGCGCTGGAACGAGTTCATCGCTGCCTAAGAAATGTTGCCCCTCACCCTCACCCTAACCCTTTCCCCGCACGCAGGGAGAGGGGACGACAGAGGGCGCGGCATATCCCTTCTCCCCGTTCACGGGGAGAAGGTGGCCGACAGGCCGGATGAGGGGCATTCCCCTCCACGAAGAGAAATTAAAAACGGAGACAACACCGTGGCAGCCATGACAGCTGAAGACGAGAGCACAGTGCAGCCAAAGCCGGCATTCTCCGAGCGGATCGGCGGCATCGCGGCGTCCATCGCCTCCTATCTGCAGGCAGTGCCGCTGGTGCTGATCCTCGGCTTCTTCTTCGTTCTGCCGATCCTGACGATCATTGTCGTCAGCTTCTGGGATTATGATTTCGCCGCTCTCTATCCCGATTTTCTGACGATGAACTACACCGACACGCTCGGTTCCTGGGTCACCTGGAAAACCTATCTCAACACGCTGAAATACACGGCGATCGTCTGGGCGCTGACGCTTCTCATCGGTTTCTGGGTCGCCTATTTCCTCGCCTTCCACATTCGCACGACCACGATGCAGATGGTACTGTTCCTCGTCTGCACGGTGCCGTTCCTGACATCGAACATCATCCGCATGATCTCGTGGATCCCCGTTCTCGGCCGCAACGGCCTCGTCAACACGACGCTGATCGAGATGGGTGTCATCCCCGCGCCGATCGAATGGCTGCTCTATTCGGATTTCGCCGTCATCCTTGCCATGGTGCACTTGAACACGCTGTTCATGGTCACCCCGATCTTCAACACGCTGATGCGCATCGACAAATCGCTGATCGAAGCGGCGCGCGATGCCGGCGCCACCGGCTGGCAGATCCTCTGGAACGTCATCATTCCGCTGGCGAAGCCCGGCATGGCCATCGGCTCGATCTTCGTCGTTACCCTCGTCATGGCGGATTTCTCGACGGTGCAGGTCATGTCCGGCGGGCAGAGCGCGTCCGTCGCGCTGATGATGAAGAACCAGATGTCGCTGCTGCAATATCCGGCCGCTGCCGCCAATGCCGTGGTGCTCCTGGCTGTCGTCCTCCTGAGGGTCGCCGCCATCCTGCGCGTCGTCGATATCCGCAAGGAGCTTTGAGCATGTCCCACGAAAAACGCACCTTCGAATTCTACGTGCTGGCGGCCTTCTTCGCGCTCTTCGCCCTCTTCCTCTACGGTCCGCTGTCCGCCGTCTTCATCCTCTCCTTCCAGGGGCCGGATGGCGGCCTGACTTTCCCGCTGAACGGCGTTTCCGTGCACTGGTTTTTCAACCTGTTCGAGAAACAGGCGGTGGGCGATTTCGGTGCCTCGTTCAAGCGGTCCTTCACGCTCGGTCTGATGGTGATGGTCGTCAACGTCCTCGTGGCGCTGCTCGCGGGCCTCGCCTTCCGCCGGAAATTCCGGGGCGCGACGGTGCTGTTCTATCTCTCGGTCGCAAGCCTCGTGGTGCCTTCGATCATCATCTCGCTCGGCATCGGCGTCGTCTTCCAGCAGCTCGGCCTGAAGCCGGCCTGGTATTCGTCGGCCTTCGGCGCGCATCTCACCTGGACGCTGCCCTTCGGCGTGCTGATCATGTTTGCCGTCTTCAACCGCTTCTCGCCGTCCTATGAAGAAGCGGCCCGCGATCTTGGCGCCACCTCCTGGCAGACCTTCCGGTACGTGCTGCTGCCGATGATCGCGCCGAGCCTCGTGGGCGTCGGCCTCTTCGGCTTCACGCTGTCCTATGACGAATTCGCCCGCACACTGATGACGTCGGGCACCTACAACACCCTGCCGCTCGAGATCTACGGCATGACCACCAACGTCACGACGCCGGTGCTTTATGCGCTCGGCACGGTGACGACGCTGTTCTCCTTCACCATCATCCTGGGCACGCTCGGCACGATCTTCTATCTGCGCCGTCGTCAAGCCCGGCTTGTCTAGAGCATTTCCGCTTTTCTTCGAAACGCGGGAATGCTCCATCTTCTTGTTTTTACGCAAT
>JAVBSF010000287.1:0-13639 GCA_031556925.1 Pararhizobium sp. | reverse complement strand
ATCATGACCCTGCCCTCGCGCTTCCTGCCCGATGTCGCCATCGCGACCATTGCGATTGCGCTGGTGGTGACGGTCGGCATCGGCCTTGCGGGGACATGGCGTATCCTCGGGCAGAAGGCCGCACCCGTCCTGCGGGAATTGTGAATCGATTACAAATCGTTAACGTTGCGCCCGAAAAGCGGCCTGCCGTCGCTTTTCGGGCGATTCGACCACGGAATGGTCTTGTGCGGACCTTGTTTCAACATCATATTCTCTGCAGGCATGCTGGAGCCCCGCAGCGGCGCCCGGTCCTTTGACGATGTCTCTTGAGGAGATACCGGGGACCGAACACCGTCATTTCACCCGGGGCTTATTAAGAGGAACCAATGTCTGATCCTAGAAACTACCAAACCCGGATGTCGCCTGCCGGCGCACAGGCGGGGGCTGTCATCGACGAAGGCCTGCGCAGCCATATGCTCAAGGTTTACAACCTGATGGCCCTTGGCCTGGCGATCACCGGCATTGCGGCCTATGCAGCGTTCACCTTTGCATTCGCTGACGGCCAGCTGACCGCTTTTGGTCAGGCGATCTATGTCAGCCCGCTGAAGTGGGTCGTAATGCTCGCCCCGCTGGCGCTCGTCTTTTTCCTGAGCTTCCGCATCAACTCCATGAGCGTTTCTGCTGCGCAGACAACCTTCTGGGTCTATGCAGGCCTGATGGGCCTCTCGCTATCGTCGATCTTCCTGATCTACACCGGCCAGAGCATCGTGCAGACCTTCTTCGTGACCGCCGCCGCCTTCGGCGCGCTGTCGCTGTTCGGCTATACGACGAAGCGTGACTTGTCGGCCATGGGCTCGTTCCTGATCATGGGCCTCTTCGGCCTGATCATCGCCTCGATCGTTAACATCTTCCTCGCGTCCTCGGCCCTTGATTTCGCGATCTCGGTCATCGGCGTCCTGATCTTTGCGGGTCTCACCGCCTGGGACACCCAGAAGATCAAGGAAATGTACTTCGAAGCCGATGGCGCCGACGTTGCCGGCCGTAAGGCGATCATGGGCGCGCTGACGCTCTATCTCGACTTCATCAACCTCTTCCTGTTCCTGCTGCGCTTCCTCGGAAACCGCGAGTAACAGGCCAGGCTGTAAAAGCCACCGACGTTCAAAGGCCCCGGTTTTCGCCGGGGCCTTTTCATATGGGCGATCGGAGTGGCTTGATTCTCCGCTGGCTGGAAAATGAATCTTTTTAGCCGAATTCGCAGCTGGTTTCGATTGATCAGCCGCGCCACTACATCTTGTAGGGAACAAAAACAAAACTTGAGAATGTCGCGATTCGTCGCCGATTCGTTCGATGTTTGACCTCGCATGTTTCAGCAGAGCCGAATAAGAAAAACGATTCGTATCAATGGGTTAATTATTTCGCAGAATTCGCTTATCCGGATTCTGAATCCATGCTGCTCCCCATCTGAAGATGTGGCTGGATGCCAGCCCGTTTCAATCTTGTGAACACCGGCCCTTGCCTTTCGCCTCCTGCGTGGGCATGTGTGCATGGCGGTTGGACGTCCTTGTTTGCGGACGCCCAGCGGCAGCCGGACAATGCCAGGATCGAAGACGTGCCTGACCAACCCATGATCTTGAGCGGCCGCGGTGTCATCGCGGTCCTCGGCCCGACCAATACGGGCAAGACGCATTACGCGATCGAGCGGATGGTTGCGCATGAATCCGGCGTCATTGGCTTGCCGCTGCGGCTTTTGGCCCGCGAGGTCTATACGCGTCTCGTCGAGCGTGTCGGCGTTCACAACGTCGCCCTGATTACCGGTGAGGAAAAGATCACGCCGCATATGGCGCGCTACTCGGTCTGCACCGTCGAGGCGATGCCGCGCGAAACCAAGGCCGCCTTCGTCGCGATCGATGAGGTGCAGCTGGCCGGCGATCTGGAACGCGGCCATATCTTCACCGACCGCCTGATGCACCTGCGCGGCCGCAGTGAAACGCTGCTCTTGGGAGCCGCCACCATGCGGCCGATCCTCGAACAATTGCTGCCGGGCATCACAGTGGTGGAGCGCCCACGCCTGTCGCAGCTTCTCTACTCCGGCTCCAAGAAGATCACCCGCCTGCCGCAGCGCACGGCCATCGTCGCCTTCTCGGCCGAAGAGGTCTATGCGATCGCCGAACTGATCCGCCGCCAGCGCGGCGGCGCGGCCGTGGTTCTCGGCGCGCTCAGCCCCCGCACCCGCAACGCGCAGGTGGCGCTCTATCAGGAAGGCGACGTCGAATATCTCGTGGCCACCGATGCGATCGGCATGGGGCTCAATCTCGATGTCGATCACGTCGCCTTTGCCCAGGACCGGAAATTCGACGGCTATCAGTTTCGCAATCTCAATCCCGGCGAACTCGCCCAGATCGCCGGTCGAGCCGGCCGCCATCTGCGCGACGGCACGTTCGGCGTCACATCGCGCGTCGAGCCCTTCGACAAGGAACTGGTGCATCGCATCGAATCACACCAGTTCGATCCGGTGAAGGTCTTGCAATGGCGCTCCAAGGCGATGGATTTCGCGTCGGTCCAGAGTTTGCGGAAAAGCCTGGATGCCGCACCCCGCGTTCACGGGCTGGTGCGCGCCCTGCCCGCAATCGACCAACAGGCTCTGGAATATCTGACGCAGTACCCCGAAGTAATGCGGCTTGCGACGACGCCGAGAACCGTCGAAATCCTTTGGGAAGCCTGCGCGTTGCCCGATTATCGGCGGATTGCGCCGGCACAACATGCGGATCTGATATCCAGCATCTATGCCGATCTCGTGCGCCGTGGCACAGTGAACGAAGACTTCATGGCGGAGCAGGTTCGCCGGGCCGATCATACGGACGGTGAAATTGACACATTGTCCGCGCGAATTGCGCAAATCAGGACTTGGACATATGTATCCAACCGTCCGGGATGGCTTGCCGATCCGACACACTGGCAAGAAAAGACGCGGGAAATCGAGGATCGATTGTCCGATGCGTTACATGAAAGGTTGACGAAACGCTTTGTTGATCGCAGGACATCTGTGCTCATGAAGCGCCTGAGAGAGAATGCGATGCTGGAAGCTGAAATCAGTGTAAATGGTGATGTCTTCGTCGAAGGACATCATGTGGGACAATTGGCCGGTTTCCGGTTCTCGCTCGCCCCCGCGACCGACGGGATGGATGCGCGCGCCGTGCAGGGTGCCGCGCAAAAGGCGCTTGCGCTCGAATTCGAGGCGCGTGCGGCCCGCCTACATGCTGCCGGCAATTCCGACCTGGCGCTCGGCTCGGACGGCAGCGTGCGCTGGCTTGGCGACCCCGTGGCGCGTCTCGCCGCCAGCGACCACATCATGCGCCCCCGCGTCATCCTGCTTGCCGACGAACAACTGCAGGGCGCAGCGCGCGATCACGTCCAGGCCCGCATCGAACGCTTCGTCAATCATCACATCTCGACGGTTCTGAAGCCGCTCGACGATCTGTCGCGCGCCGAGGATCTCGAAGGTCTGGCCAAGGGCCTCGCCTTCCAGCTCGTCGAAAACCTCGGCGTGCTCTTCCGCCGCGATGTCGCCGATGACGTGAAGTCGCTGGATCAGGAGGCCCGCGCCTCGATCCGCCGCCATGGCATCCGCTTCGGCGCCTATCACATCTTCATGCCGGCCCTGCTGAAGCCGGCTCCGGCCGAACTCATCACCCTGCTCTGGGCCCTGAAGAACGACGGCCTCGACAAGCCTGGTTACGGCGATCTGATCCCGGTTCTGGCCGCGGGCCGCACCTCGGTCGTCACCGATCCCTCCTTCGAACGCACCTTCTACAAGCTCGCCGGCTTCCGCTTCCTCGGCAAGCGCGCGGTGCGCATCGATATTCTCGAACGCCTCGCCGACCTTATCCGGCCGCTCCTCCAGTGGAAGCCGGGCACGTCCCCCCGCCCGGATGGCGCCTATGACGGCCGCCGCTTCACCGCGACGACGGCCATGCTCTCGATCCTCGGCGCGACGCCGGACGATATGGAAGAGATCCTGAAGGGTCTCGGCTACCGCGCCGACGCCGTAAAGGCAGAAGAAGCCGCAGCATTCCTCGGCGCTCAGGTTGCAGCCCCTGCAACACAGACTGCAGAAGAAACTGCCCCTGCTGAACAGGCAGATCATGATGACGCGGACACTGCGCCTGAAGAGCAGCCGGCGACCGAAGTTTCGATTGAAGCTGACGCCGCTCCGGTAGCCGTGGAGGAAGAAGCTGCTCCCGCAGTCGAAACCGCCGCCGCCGAAGTGGTCGCGACCGAAGCTGTTGAACCCGCCGAAGCCAAGCCCGTGCTTCTCTGGCGTCCGGGCGGCGGCCGGGACAACAACCAGCGCACCGGCGGCCGCCCGCAGGGCGAACGCCGTGGCGGTGGCCAGCGTGGCCAGCAGGCAGGCGAAGCGCGCGAAGGCAATCGCGGCGACAACCGCAAATCCGGCGGCGGTCGAAACGACCGCAATCGTGGCCGCGACGGCAAGCCACAGGGCGGTCCAAGGGACGGCCAGCGCGACGGCAAGCCGCAGGGCGGCCAGCGTCCCGACCGGGGTGAGCGGCAGGACCGGCCGGATCGCAACGACCGGGGCAATCGCCCGCAGGCCGCCAAGTTCGAGGCCCGCCCGCCGCGCAAGGAAAAGCCGATCGATCCGGATTCACCTTTCGCCAAGCTCGCTGCTCTCAAGGAGCAGATGAAGAAATAAGGCCATGACGGACAAACAGCCTCAAACCGTCGCGCGTCAGCGCCTCGACAGATGGCTGTTTTTCACGCGCCTGCAAAAATCCCGCTCGATCGCCCAGAAGGCGATCGAGACGGGCGACGTCAAGGTCAACGACCAGCGCGTCACCCAACCATCCTTCTCCCTGAAAGCCGGCGATATCGTCATCCTTTCCCTCGACCGGAAAGATGTGACCGTGCGCATGCTGAAACCCGGTGACCGGCGCGGCCCCTACGAGGAAGCAAAGCTCCTCTACGAAGATCTCACCCCAGCGGCCGTCCCCGGTGAAAAGGCGACGCTTTTCGAGCAGGCCACCCGTGAGCGCGGCAGCGGCCGGCCGACCAAGAAGCAACGTCGCGAGGTCGACAGGCTGAAACCCGGCCTCGATTAGGCCGGCGATTAGAAAACCATGCCGCTGCGGCGCCATATTGAGCATGGATTATTCTTGCAAAGGTCCCGCAAAGCCTTTACCTCACACTTCGACAAGCAGCCATGGCGCGAGGCTTCGCACGGGCTGATTATCAGGCGCGGACTGGCGCATACCTGACCGCCATCTGCCGCCAATATGAGACATCCTGGAGTACCTCATGACGTATGTCGTGACCGACAACTGCATTCGCTGCAAATATACCGACTGCGTGGAAGTGTGCCCGGTGGACTGCTTCTATGAGGGCGAGAATTTTCTGGTCATCCATCCGGACGAGTGCATCGACTGCGGCGTGTGCGAGCCGGAATGTCCGGCAGGCGCCATCAAGCCGGATACCGAGCCGGGGCTCGATATGTGGCTGAAACTGAATTCGGAATTCGCCACTCAATGGCCCAACATCACCATCAAGCGCGATGCGATGGACGAAGCCAAGGAGATGGACGGCGTCGAAGGAAAGTACGAACTGTACTTCTCCCCCAAGCCTGGCCAGGGTGACTGACACCCGACGGGCGACCGCCTCTGGACGGCTGACAGGCCGATCTGGAAAAATGGCGAAATTGCGGGAAGTGAGGCTTAACTATGTCCTTCGCGGTCAAGTTGGGCCGGATGTTGCATGTGAAGCAAATTATTGATTTCGACAGTTTTTTGTGATAGGGTCGAAAAACTGATCCACATCGCGGCGCAAACGCGCGCCCGAAAACCATCACGAAAGCAAACGAAGTCTTAGGCGCGGCTCACCCCAAATACGCAACGTCTGTTGCTTGTCTGTGATCGCACTGCAGAACCACGTTTGAGTTCTTGAAACGGACCAGAATGGAGTCACCCGACGGTGTCCCCGTCCATTCCGGGCCTGCCTGACCCGGCCCCGGCACTTTTGCCGGGAGTGTAACAGGGAGTTTTTGAAACGAATGACGACCCAGCAGAAAAAATCTTCTACCCGCCACGGCTTCAAGACCGGTGAATCGATCGTTTATCCGGCGCACGGCGTCGGCCAGATCGTCGCCATCGAAGAGCAGGTGGTTGCGGGCATGTCGCTCGAACTGTTTGTAATCGATTTCGAAAAGGACAAGATGCGCCTCAAGGTGCCGGTCGCCAAGGCCGTCAGTATCGGCATGCGCAAGCTCTGTGAAACCGATTTCGTCGAGCGTGCGCTGAAGGTGGTTCAGGGCCGGGCTCGCGTGAAGCGCACCATGTGGTCGCGTCGTGCGCAGGAATATGATGCAAAGATCAATTCCGGCGACCTGATCGCCATCGCCGAAGTGGTTCGCGATCTCTATCGTGCCGAGAACCAGCCGGAGCAGTCCTATTCCGAACGCCAGCTTTACGAAGCTGCCCTCGACCGCATGGCCCGCGAAATCGCTGCCGTGAACAAGATGTCGGAAACCGAAGCCGTCCGTCTCGTCGAGACCAATCTGGCCAAGGGTCCGAAGCGCGGCAAGACCGTGGAAGAAGACGATACCCAGGACGAAGCCGCGTAATCTCGCGATCTCCGTTTTTTCTGCAAAAAGCCCTGTCAGCGATGACGGGGCTTTTTTGTATCAACCTGGCCGCGTCACCCGGCAACCATCCGGCGCGTCTGATGCAGGAAAAACAGATAGCTTGCGACCGATATCAGCACCATGACCGGAATGATGATGCCGAAGGCCATCAGCGGCATTCCCAGCCACGCGGCGGCCAGACCGCCGAGAAAACCACAGGCCATCTGTATGAAGCCCATCATCGCAGACGCCGAGCCCGCAATGTGCGGAAAGGATTGCAGCGCCGCCGTCGTCATGTGCGGCGTCAGGAAGGCGATACCGAACGTGAGAAACGCGACCGGCAGCATGATGGAAAGATAGCTCGGCGTGATGAACTGCACCGAGAGCGCGATCAGCAAACCTCCAGTGCCTAGCATGGCAAGCCCCGCGCGTACCGAGCCCTCCCCGCCAAACCTCTCGGCCATCAATCGCAGGCAGACGGAGCCTGAAAAATAGGAACCGGATTGCATGAGCATGCCGATCCCGAACGCTGTCGGCGTCAATCCGATCCTCTCGATGAGAATGAACGGCAGCATCGTCGCCTGCGCATAGAGCGCGCCGACCGAACCGCCGAGGACAAGGGCGGCTGCGATGAACCGGCTGTCCCGCAGCAGACTTCCATAGGCGGCAAGCAGGCGGCCGGGGCGGGCAAGCGCCCGGTCAGGCACCGTCGTTTCCCGCATGAAGAGCAGCACCGCCGACACCGTCAACAGACCGAACCCGATCAGGACAAGAAAGATGGAGTGCCAGCCGAAGGCCACCAGCGCCAGGCCACCGATGGTCGGGGCCATGGCCGGGCCGATCGCCAGCATGATGCCGATCAGGTTCATGATCCGCGACGCTTCCGCGCCGACGAACTGATCGCGCACAACGGCGCGGGCGACCGTGATGCCGACGGAAGCACCAATACCCTGAATAAGACGGCCCGCCAGCAGCCATTCGACCCCCGGCGCCGTCACGCAGATGAGGCTGCCGAGCAGATTGATACCGATGAAGGAAAGCGTTGCCGCTTTGCGCCCGAAAGCATCCGACATCGGACCGGAAACCAGCTGCGCGATCGAGAAGCCACCGAAATAGACCGACAACGTCAGCTTGATCATCGATTCCGTCGAGGAAAAGGCTTCGACCAGCTCCGGCATCGCCGGCGTATAGATCGACATGGAGATCGGGCCGATCGCCGCCAGCAGCGCACCAAGAATGCTGGTGCGGCGTTCGCTCATTTTAAGGCTCATTCCGCCACGCTCTTTCCGGCCGGCTTTTCCGGCGCGATACGGTCGATCTGCTGCAGGTTGTCGCGCAGCATCTGCAGGCTCGATCGCAGCATTTCGCGGGCGGAGGGCTCAAGACCAGCCGTGACCTGCTCCATAAGGTCACGAACTTCCGTGCGGATGGCCGCCAGGACCGGATTGGCGGCGTCCGTAATCGCGACGTTTTTCGCGCGCCGGTCGCTGGGGTCAGGCACACGCTGGACAAGTTCCAGCGTTTCGAGACGATCGAGATAGCTGGAAAGCGTCATCGGCTCGATACCCAGTCGAACGGCAATATCGGCTTGCTTGATGCCGCCTGCAAGCGCCACTTGGATGAGGGTACGCGCCTCGCCCGGCGTCAGATCAAGATCCGAAGCGTTGATGCGCCGGTCGAACGCGCCACGCAGGAGACGGGAGACATCCGTCAGCAGCATGCCGATCGTATCGGATTCGAGTTTTACGGACATGGGAATTGCCGAGCTGTCTATTTCTAAGTTTTGCTTAGCATCTGCTCGCCCCGGCAACAACCCGCCGGGATCAGTAATTTCAGGTATCGCGAATATATCACGGCATCACATGGCGGATGACAATGCAACGAAGACGATGCACGTGAAATAGCCGCGTCGATGCCGCTGCGGCATCTTGACGGAATCATCCCCTTCAGGCTGGTATGCGGCACCAGCGCCGCCAGACCGAAGGCGCTCTTGTTACGATGGCCTTCCGGAGCGCCCATGTCTCAAACTCTGCTTTTCGGCGCTTTTCTCGCGGCGCTCTTCTATGTTCTTATTCCCGGCCCGGCGTTTCTTGCCCTTCTCGGGATCGGAGCGGGGCAGGGACGCAAGGCGGGCGCGCTGTTTATGGGCGGCCATCTGGCCGGCGACCTCCTCTGGTCGGCGCTGGCATTGGTGGCCATCGTCGGCGCCAAGACCATCGGCAGCACCGTGTTCGACGTGCTTGGCCTTCTCTGCGGCTTATATCTGGGCTGGATTGCCTGGTCGGCGCTGAGGGCCAAGCCGCGCGGCGACAACCAGCCCCTGATGACGGTGGAGCGCCCCTATCGCCGTGGCCTGATCTTCGGGCTGACCAATCCGAAGGGCTATCCTGTGGCGCTTGCCACCTTCACGGCGCTGCTTGCGGGCTCTTCCAATGCGCTCGATTTCGATGCCTTGCCGGCGCTTCTCGGTGTCTCCTTCCTCGGCTTTCTCGTGGCCGACGTGATCCTGATCGGCATTATCGGCGCCTCCTTCGTGCGCCGCTTCTATCGGCGTCATGAACTGGCGATCGTGCGGCTCTCGGGCCTGCTGTTCATGGGCTTCGCGGTGCAGGCGATCTGGCATGCCGCACCGGGTCTTCTCGGCGTTCGCAAGCCTTGACCATCAGGGCGGCGAACCCCATTTCAAAACCCGACCATTCCCCGTCCCGCGAGACCCATGCCCCGGCTCACGCCCCCCGCACGCATCAATGCGAAAGGATTTCCCATGACCTCCGAAACGACACTCAATCCGGCGGTGACCGACTGGAACGGGCCGAACGGTCTGCCGCGTTTCGAAGCGGTTTCCGATGGCGATTTCGCTCCAGCGTTCGAAGCCGCATTGAAGGAGCATAAGGCCGAAATCGACGCCATCGCCAACAACCCGGAAGCCCCGACATTCGAAAACACCGTCATCGCCCTGGAAATCGCCGGTGACAGCCTCTCGCGCGTTTCCGCGCTCTTCTGGAACCGAGCCGGCGCTCATACCAATGATGCGATCCAGGCGCTTGAGCGCGACATCGCACCAAAAATGTCGCGTCATTATTCGAAGATCGGCATGAATCCGGCGCTGTTCCAGCGCATCGATACGCTATGGGAAAAGCGCGAGACGCTCGGCCTCGATACGGAAGCGACGCGCGTTCTCGAACGCCACTGGAAAGGCTTTGTGAAATCCGGCGCCAAGTTGCCGAAGGATGAACAGGAGCGGCTTGCCGCCATCAACGAAAAGCTTGCCGGCCTTGGCGCAAGCTTCGGCCAGAACGTGCTGGCCGACGAGAAGCGCTGGTCCCTGATCCTTTCCGACGAAGCCGATCTTGCCGGACTGCCGCCCTTCCTGCGCGACGCCATGGCCTCTGCCGCCCGCGATCGCGGGGAAGAAGGTAAATATGCCGTGACGCTGTCGCGTTCGATTATCGAACCTTTCCTGACCTTTTCGGAGAACCGGGATCTGCGTGAGCAGTCCTTCAAGGCCTGGGCCGCCCGGGGGGAAAATGGCGGCGAGACCGATAACCGGGAGAACGTGCGCGAAACACTGGCTTTGCGCAGCGAAATGGCCAAGCTCCTCGGCTATCGAAACTTCGCAGAACTGAAGCTCGACAACACCATGGCGAAGACCGCCGATGCGGTGAACGATCTCCTGAAAGCCGTCTGGGCAAAGGCTGTGAAGCGTGCCGGCGAAGAAGAAGCCGATATCGCCGAACTGATCGCCCGCGAAGGCAAGAACCATGAGGTCATGCCCTGGGACTGGCGCCACTACGCCGAAAAGATCCGGGCTGAGAAATTCGACTTCTCCGAAGCCGAGCTGAAGCCGTATCTGCAGCTCGAAAAGATCATCGATGCCTGCTTCGATGTCGCCGGCCGCCTCTTCGGCATTCGCGCCATCGAGAAGAAGGGCGTTCCCGCCTATCATCCCGACGTCCGCGTCTTCGAAATCCGCGACCACGATGACAAGCTCGTCGCCCTCTTCCTCGGTGACTACTTTGCCCGCGCCTCGAAGCGCTCCGGCGCCTGGATGAGCTCCTTCCAGTCGCAGCACAAACTCACCCTGAAGAACGGCAACAAGGGTGAACTGCCGATTGTCTATAACGTCTGCAACTTCGCAAAACCGGCTGAAGGAAAGCCGGCGCTGCTGTCGCTCGACGATGCCCGCACACTCTTCCACGAGTTCGGCCACGCCTTGCATGGCATGCTATCCAACGTGACCTACCCGTCCGTCTCGGGCACCGGCGTCTCGCGTGACTTCGTGGAACTGCCTTCGCAGCTTTACGAACACTGGCTCACCGTTCCGGCCATTCTCAAGCGATATGCCGTGCATGTCGAAACCGGAGCCCCGATGCCGCAGACGCTGCTCGACAAGGTGCTCGCCGCCCGCACCTTCAATGCCGGCTTCAATACGGTCGAGTTTACCTCGTCAGCGCTGGTCGACATGGCCTTCCATATCAGAGAAACGGTCAAAGATCCGATGGCCGTGCAGGCGGAAATCCTGAGCGAGATCGGCATGCCCCGATCGATCGTCATGCGCCACGCCACGCCGCACTTCCAGCACATCTTCTCCGGCGGTTATTCGGCCGGATATTATTCCTATATGTGGTCGGAGGTGCTCGATGCCGATGCCTTCTCCGCCTTTGAGGAAACCGGTGACGCCTTCAATGGCGAAACGGCAAGGAAGCTCAAGGACAACATCTATTCCGTCGGCGGTTCGGTCGATCCGGAAGACGCCTATCGCGCCTTCCGCGGCAAGCTGCCGAGCCCGGACGCCATGTTGCGCAAGAAGGGTCTCGCCATGACGGAAGAACTTTCCGGTTCCGACGCCTGATACTCCTCTTCGGGCTGTCAAACGGCCGACATTCAAATCTGTCAATGAGGGCCGGATACCCCATCCGGCCCTCAATATTTTTGAAATCCATGATCCAGCCCGTGACCTATGCAGCCCCTGCACGGCAAGTCTTTGCCTGCCCCCCTTTCGCAAAAGCGAAAAAACCTGTATGAGCCCGGCCATTGAAGATGCGGCGTGCCTCAGATACGCCCCCAAACCTCCGAGTATTCACACATGAAAATGCGCAACATCGCGATTATCGCACACGTTGACCATGGAAAAACGACGCTGGTCGACGAACTCCTGAAGCAGTCCGGCTCGTTCCGTGACAATCAGCGCACCACCGAGCGCATGATGGATTCGAACGACCTTGAAAAAGAGCGTGGTATCACCATTCTCGCCAAGGCGACGTCGATCGAGTGGAAGGGCGTGCGCATCAACATCGTCGACACCCCCGGCCACGCCGATTTCGGCGGCGAAGTCGAGCGTATCCTGTCGATGGTGGACGGCGCGATCGTTCTGGTCGATAGTTCTGAAGGCCCGATGCCGCAGACCAAGTTCGTCGTTTCCAAGGCGTTGAAGGTCGGTCTTCGCCCGATCGTGGCGATCAACAAGATCGACCGTCCGGATGGCCGCCACGAAGAAGTCATCAACGAAGTCTTCGACCTCTTCGCCAACCTCGACGCGACCGACGAACAGCTCGACTTCCCGATCCTCTACGGTTCGGGCCGCAACGGCTGGATGAACGTCAACCCGGAAGGTCCGAAGGAAGAAGGCCTCGCGCCGCTTCTCGACCTCGTTCTCAAGCACGTTCCGGAGCCGAGCGTCGGTGAAGAAGACGGCGCTTTCCGCATGATCGGCACCATCCTGGAAGCCAACCCCTTCCTCGGCCGCATCATCACCGGCCGTATCCATTCCGGCTCGATCAAGCCGAACCAGGCCGTCAAGGTTCTGGGCCAGGACGGCAAGCTGATCGAACAGGGCCGTATCTCCAAGATCCTCGCTTTCCGCGGCATCGAGCGTACGCCGATCGAGGAAGCCCATGCGGGCGACATCGTCGCGATTGCAGGTCTCTCCAAGGGCACGGTTGCCGACACGTTCTGCGATCCGTCGGTCACCGAGGCGCTGCACGCCCAGCCGATCGATCCGCCGACCGTCACCATGTCCTTCATCGTCAACGATAGCCCGCTTGCCGGCACCGAAGGCGACAAGGTTACCTCGCGCGTCATCCGTGACCGCCTGTTCAAGGAAGCCGAAGGCAACGTCGCGCTGAAGATCGAAGAAGCTGAAGGCAAGGATTCGTTCTACGTTTCCGGCCGTGGCGAATTGCAGCTCGCCGTTCTGATCGAAACCATGCGCCGCGAAGGGTTCGAGCTGGCCGTTTCGCGTCCGCGCGTCGTCATGCACAAGGACGAAGCCACGGGCCAGATGCTCGAGCCGGTCGAAGAAGTCGTCATCGACGTCGATGAAGAGCATTCCGGCGTCGTCGTCCAGAAGATGTCCGAGCGCAAGGCTGAAATGGCCGAGCTCCGTCCGTCCGGCGGCAACCGCGTTCGCCTGAAGTTCTTCGCGCCGACCCGCGGCCTGATCGGCTACCAGTCGGAACTTCTGACAGACACGCGCGGCACGGCGATCATGAACCGTCTGTTCCATGAATATCAGCCGTACAAGGGCGAAATCGGTGGCCGCGTTCAGGGCGTTCTGCTCTCCAACGATGCCGGTGAATCCGTCGCTTACGCGATGTTCAACCTGGAAGATCGCGGCCCGATGATCATCGACGCCGGCGAGAAGGTCTATGCCGGCATGATCATCGGCATCCACACCCGCGACAACGACCTCGAAGTGAACGTGCTGAAGGGCAAGAAGCTCACCAATCTGCGCGCTTCCGGTAAGGACGAAGCCGTCAAGCTGACCCCGCCGATCCGCATGACGCTCGACCGTGCGCTGTCCTGGATCCAGGACGACGAACTGGTCGAAGTCACGCCGAAGAACATCCGCCTGCGCAAACTCTACCTCGACTCGAACGACCGCAAGCGTTTCGAAAAGTCGCGTGGCGCTGCATAAGCAGACCATTCCGATAAAATAGAAAAAGGCGCAGCGATATCGATCGCTGCGCCTTTTTTATATGACTTGCTGCATAAGCGCGCCGCTCAGGATTTCAGAACGCCGCTCTTCTT
>JAVBSF010000229.1:0-5901 GCA_031556925.1 Pararhizobium sp. | reverse complement strand
CAGGAGCCGGCGCGTTCTGGCCGCCCCCACCCGCGCCGGGGGGCTGGTGAGGCCGGGCGGCTGCCCCCGACTCGGACGCGGCGGGTATGCGGGGGCTATGGCCTTGCAGGCCGGCGGCTCGGCCGCCGACGTCTGGATCGTCAGCGACCGGCCGGTCGAGCGCACCACGCTTCTGCCGCCGGAAGAACAGTTCATCCGCACCATGCCCGGCAGCCTGCCGAGCCGGGCGGCAGACAATCTCTTCTGGCTCGGCCGCTATATCGAGCGGGCCGAAGGGGCGCTGCGCATCCTGCGCGCCTGGAACGGCCGGTATGCCGAGACGGCAGACAGCAGCATGCCGCTGCTGAAAGATATATCGACCTATCTCGCCGCGCTCGACATCGACACCAGACAGGCGGTTCCCGACAGCCTGATCGCCAATATCAACAGCGCGCTGTTCAGCGCCAGCAACATCCGCGACCGCTTTTCCGCAGACGGCTGGCTGGCGCTCAACGATCTCGCCCAGACCGCGCGAAAGTTTCAGGCGACGGTGGAGGTCGGCGACGACGCGACCCATGCGATGACGGTGCTCCTGCGCAAGCTCGCCGGTTTCGCGGGCCTCGTGCACGAAAATATGTACCGCTTCACCGGCTGGCGCTTTCTTTCCATCGGCCGTTATCTCGAGCGCGGGCTGCATATGACGCGGCTTCTCGGCCATATGTCGGGCGAAAACGCGCCTGACGGCGCCTACGACATGCTGCTTGAAATCGGCGATAGCGTCATGACCCACCGCCGCCGCTACAACGTCAACACCGCATCGCTCACGGTCACGGATCTTCTGGCGCTCGACCCGCTCAATCCGCGTTCGGTGCTCTATCAGCTGAACGAGATCAAGACCGAGGTCGAACAACTCCCCAACGCTTATGCCAGCGGCCAGATGTCGTCCTTCTACCGCGAGGCGATGCGCCTGCATGCGGGGCTCGCCGTGATGACCCCGGACGGCATGAACGGCGAGGTCTACAGGAAACTGGAGCTGGAGCTCGAACGCTTTTCGGATATTCTCGCCCAGACCTATCTCGGCTGAAACCCGGCGCGCGATCACAGGTCACCAGGATAGCCATGCTCTACGACGTCAATCTCAAGATCACCTATACCTACGAGGTTCCGGCCTCGGGCGGGCGCCATATCGTGCGGGTGCTGCCGCTGTCGCTGCCCGGCCGCCAGCGGCTGATCGCCGGGACCGTGAGCATTCACCCCACCCCCGAGGAGCGCGGCGACACCGTCGATTTCTTCGCCAATCCGGCAACGTCGATCGTCTTTCGTTCCGCCCATGACAGGCTGGTCATTCGCATGCAGGCGCGCGTCCAGCTCGATGCGCAACCCCTGACGGCCGATTTTTCCCCGCCGCTTTCGGTTTTTCCCGCCGAGATCGCCAATATCTGGTCGACGGCGCCGGATTCGCCCCATCATTTCCTCGGCCAGAGCCCGCTGCTTCCCGAGGATCCGGCGATCACGGCCTATGCGCTCTCCATCGTCAAGCCCGGCATGACCATCCGCCAGATCGCCATCGCCATCTGCGAGCGCATCCACCGCGACTTCACCTATGATTCGAAGGCAACGACCGTCGATACCCCGCCGCACGAGGCCTTTACGCTGAAGCGCGGCGTCTGCCAGGATTTCACCCATGTCATGATCACCGCGCTGCGCAGCCTCGGCATACCCGCCGGCTATGTCAGCGGCTTCCTGCGCACAATCCCGCCGCCGGGCAAGGAGCGGCTGGAAGGGGCGGACGCCATGCATGCATGGGTCCGGTTCTGGTGCGGGCGGGCCGAAGGCTGGATGGAACTCGATCCGACCAACAATATTTTTGCCGGCACCGACCATATCGTCGTCGGCCACGGACGCGACTACAGCGACGTCGCTCCGGTCATCGGCGTCCTGAAAAGCTACGGTTCGCACGAGACCGAGCAGGCGGTCGACGTTCTGCCGCTGGAATGACCCGGAATGGCGCACATTCCCCGTCTCCTTTTCGGACAGGTGCGGCGGGTTGCAACTCCGATATTTCCGGGGCTTGCCGACAATTAGATAAAACTTAAGCGAACTTGCAAACGGGACCGAAAGGTCCGGCTGCTAATGTTCGCCCATCGGCAATGATTTTCCGTGGGTGGGCATGATGTTGAAACAATCGAAAATCAAGGGGCTCGGCCTCCTCGCAGACCGCAAGGGCAATTTCGGGATCATGGCGGCAATCGTCCTGCCGATCATGCTCGCCACCGGCGGCGTCGCCATCGATGCCACCAACCTCATCATGGCCAAGAACCACCTGCAGGATGCGACCGACTCGGCCGCTCTCGCCGCCTCCTCCGCGCTCGTCAACAAGGGCGTGTCGATCGACGAGGCCAAGGCGCTCGCGGCCAACTACCTGAAGACCCAGATGTACAACTGGAACGCCTCTTCTTCCTCCGTCGAGGAGGCCAAGCTGATCGCCGAGGCCTTTGCCTCAAACACGGCCGTCGACATCAAGGAAGTCAAAGGCCTGGGCAACAACAAGAGCTATTTCGTCGAGGTCTCGACCAAATTTCCCGTCAAGCTCAATCCGCTGACGCAGATCATCGGCGGCAAGACCGCATCCGTCAGCTCGCGCAGCAAAACGGAAGCCTCGACCGAGGCGAAAAATGCGCTTTCCATGTATCTGGTGCTTGACCAGTCCGGCTCGATGGGTGATCCCACCGCGACCGTGAATGCCGATACGCCCACCAAGCAGGAACAATACCAGTGCGGCAACAACACCTGCACCCGCACGGTGGCCAACTATTACAGCAAGATCCAGGCGCTGAAGCTGGCAACCAAGAACCTGCTGACCCAGCTCAAGACCGCCGATCCCACCACTTCGCTGGTGCGCACGGGCGCGGTTTCCTACAGCTCGAACATGAAGAACCCCACCGCGCTCGCCTGGGGTATCGCCGGCGTCCAGAGCTATGTCGATGCCCTGCCCGCCAGCGGCAGCACCGATTCGAGCGGCGCCGTCGCCAGAGCCCTGTCGGATATCTCGCTTGCCGCCGAGAACAAGGCGCACAAGGACAAGAACGGACAGGTGCCGACCAAATACATCGTCTTCATGACCGACGGCGACAACAACTATTACAACAACAAGTCCAACGGAAACTCCGGCGATCTTTCGGATGCGGCGACACGCAAAACCTGCGACGACGCCCGCACTGCCGGCATTCAGGTCTATACGATCGCCTTCATGGCGCCGAACCGGGGACAGAACCTTCTGAAATATTGCGCGACATCGGCGGATCACTATTTCGCGGCCGAAAACGCCAGCCAGCTTACCGAAGCCTTCAAGTATATCGGCGAAAAAGCCGCCGACATGATGGTCCGGCTGACACAGTAACCGTCGAAAGACAAGCCGTTTCAAAGCCGCTCCGGGCAACCGGGGCGGTTTTTTCCTGTGTGCAACAAGGCGCGGCGCGGCCTTCACAACGCCTTCGAAAGCGGCTGCGCCGGAAATTTCATCCCCTTGAAAACATTTATTGCAAGCGCTTCGTATCGGTGCATAAATTGCTCATATGCTCCGTTGGCGTTCGCCTCCGGTTTCCCAACTCGCAAAAGAAGGATCGGTCTTTTCATGGTGAACCGCACGGTCAATGAGGCAATCCCCCATGCCGCTCCCCGAGCTTCCAATCCCGGCATCCTCGCCAATGAAATCATCGAACGCCTGACCTACCGCATCGGCAAGGATCCGAAAGTCGCCAAACCTCACGACTGGCTGACGGCGGCGATCCTCGTCATCCGCGACCGCATCACCGACAACTGGATGGAATCCACCCGGCAGGTGTATGCGACCAACGCCAAGCGCGTCTATTATCTATCGCTCGAATTCCTCATCGGCAGGCTGATGCGCGATGCCGTCACCAATATCGGCCTGATGGACGAACTGCGCGATGCGCTCGCCTCCTTCGGTGTCGATATCGACGTCATCGCCGCTCTGGAGCCCGACGCCGCGCTCGGCAATGGCGGTCTCGGCCGCCTCGCCGCCTGTTTCATGGAAAGCATGGCCACCGTCGACATCCCGGCCTATGGCTACGGCATCCGCTACGTCCACGGCCTTTTCCGCCAGCAAATGGCCGATGGCTGGCAGGTGGAACTGCCGGAAACCTGGCTCGCCCACGGCAATCCGTGGGAATTCGAGCGCCGCGAAAGTTCCTACGAGATCGGCTTCGGCGGCTCGGTCGAGACCGTCAACATCGATGAGGAAGTGACCCGTTACGTCTGGAAACCGGCCGACCGGGTTATCGCCACCGCCTGCGACACGCCGGTCGTCGGCTGGCGCGGCCGGCGCACCAACACGCTGCGCCTGTGGACCGCCCATCCGATCGACCCGATCCTGCTCGACGCCTTCAATGCCGGCGACCACATCGGCGCGCTGCGCGAAAGCAACAAGGCGGAAAGCCTTGCGCGCGTTCTCTATCCCGCCGACGCCACGCCGGCCGGGCAGGAGCTACGTCTGCGCCAGGAGTTCTTCTTCTCGTCGGCTTCGCTGCAGGACATCCTGCGCCGTCATCTGCAGCAATATCCTGATTTCACCTCGCTGCCGGACAAGGTGGCGATCCAGCTCAACGACACGCACCCGGCGGTCTCGGTTTCCGAACTGGTCCGGCTGCTGACGGATATCCACGGGCTGGATTTCGAAAGCGCCTGGGACATCACCCGCCGCACCTTCGCCTATACCAACCACACGCTTCTGCCCGAAGCGCTGGAAACCTGGCCGGTGCCGCTGTTCGAGCGGCTTCTGCCGCGCCACATGCAGATCGTCTATGCGATCAACGCCAATATCCTGCGGGAAGCCCGCAAGGAAAAAGGCCTGAGCGACGAGGAAGTGCGCGCCATCTCGCTGATCGACGAAAGCGGCGAGCGGCGCGTGCGCATGGGCAATCTCGCCTTTGTCGGCTCCCATTCGGTCAACGGCGTTTCCGCCCTCCATACGGAGCTGATGAAGGAGACCGTCTTTGCCGATCTTCACAAGCTCTACCCCGCCCGCATCAACAACAAGACCAACGGCATTACCCCGCGCCGCTGGCTGATGCAGTGCAACCCCGACCTCTTCAGCCTGATCCGCGAGGCGATCGGCGACGAGTTTATGGACAATGCCGAAGCCCTGCAGGCGCTCGACCCCTTTGCCGACAAGGCGGATTTCCAGGAAAAGTTCGCCGCCATCAAGCGGGCGAACAAGGTCAAGCTCGCCCAGCTGGTGCAATCGCGCATGGGTGTGCGGCTCGATCCCTCGGCCATGTTCGACATCCAGATCAAGCGCATCCACGAATACAAGCGCCAGCTTCTCAACATCATCGAGGCCGTCGCGCTCTACGACCAGATCCGCTCGCATCCCGAACTGGACTGGGTGCCGCGTGTGAAACTCTTCGCCGGCAAGGCGGCGCCGAGCTATCACAACGCCAAGCTGATCATCAAGCTCGCCAACGACGTCGCCAAGGTCATCAACAACGACCCGGCCGTGCGCGGCCTGCTGAAAGTCGTGTTCGTTCCCAATTACAACGTCTCGCTCGCCGAGATCATCGTGCCCGCAGCCGATCTTTCCGAACAGATTTCGACGGCCGGCATGGAAGCGTCGGGAACCGGCAACATGAAATTCGCGTTGAACGGTGCATTGACGATCGGCACGCTCGACGGCGCGAACGTCGAGATGCGCGACTGGGTGGGAGAAGAAAACATCAAGATCTTCGGCATGACGGCGGAAGAAGTGGCGAAGGTGCGCGCGGAAGGCCACAATCCCCGCGCCATCATCGAGCAATCGCGCGAGCTTGCGCAGGCGCTGCAAGCGATCGCGTCCGGCGTGTTCTCGCCCGACGACCGCAACCGCTTCTCCGGCCTGATCGACGGCATCTACAATCACGACTG
>JAVBSF010000144.1:0-23351 GCA_031556925.1 Pararhizobium sp. | reverse complement strand
GCCGTTGATCGCCGCGACGACGGGCTTGGGGAACTCGGCCTGGGCTTCCATCAACCGGCGGATAAACTAAGTACCTTTGTAGGAACCGGTTCAAGAGTCACAGTGGGCTTGAGCCGCGAGAGCGCCAATCAGAACTCCCGCTCCAAACCCCGCTATCGGAATCCACGATCGGCCCTTTCAATCACCCAGGCCGGATCGGACCCTGCTCTTTCTGACATCACCGATAGATTATCATCGCTGCCGCCGCAGCCGCCATCACTGCGGTTGCCGACCAGCCGGCGGCAACGAGCGTTGGCCGGGCCGTAAACTGTTTCATGCGTGCATGACGGCTGACGACCATCATCATGCCGATCATGATTGGAACGGCGACAAAGCCGTTGACAACGGCGCTCCAGAAGAGAGCGCGGATGGGATCGACAGGAAGGAACTCGATGGAGAGGCCAAGCACCGTTGCAATCGCGATGACGCTGTAAAAGCCCACTGCCTCCTTCGGCCGGCTTTCAAGACTGCAGGCCCACCCACAACACTCTGACGCGGCATAGGCGGCCGAGCCCGCGAGCACTGGAATGGAGAGCATGCCAGTTCCAATGATCCCGATGCTGAACAGCGCGAAGGCGAGGTTTCCGGCGACGGGTTTCAAGGCTTCCGCCACATCGGCGGCTGTCCCGATATGTGTCTTCCCGCTCGCATGGAGGGTCGCCGCCGTGCTCATGATGATGGCGATGGCGACGAGGTTGGAGATCGCCATGCCGGCGAAGGTATCGATACGGATTCGTTTCAGTTCCCGCTTTGCCTGGCGAGGAGCCTCCCGCAGCGGATGCGCCTCGTCCTTGCCATCGATCTCCTCGACCTCCTGGCTGGTCTGCCAGAAAAACAGGTAGGGACTGATCGTCGTGCCGAGGATCGCGACGATAACCGTGAATGTCTCGCCGTTCAGTTCAAGCGAAGGCAGGACGAAGCCCTTCGCTGCCTCCAGCCAGTCGATCTCGACGACGAAGAGCACAGCGACATAGGAAAGCAGCACCATGGTCAGCCACTTCAGGTAGGAGGCGTAGCGGTGGTAGGGCACAAACATCTGAAGTACGAGCGACACGACCGCGAAGGCGATGGTCGCCGGCATGCTCGGCAGCCCTGTCGCAAGTTCAGCCGAAGCGCCCATCGCCGAAAGATTGGCACCGATATTGATCGTGTTGGCGACGAACAGCAGGCTGACCAGGAGAAGCACCATTGAGCGTGGCCAGATGGTGCGCAGGTTGGCGGCCAGCCCACAGCCTGTCACCCGGCCGATCCGCCCGCTGATCATTTGGATGGCCGACATCAGCGGGTAGGCCAGCAGCATCAACCAAAGCAGATTGAAACCGAACTGCGCGCCGGCCTGCGAATAGGTGGCGATCCCGGAAGGGTCGTCGTCCGCGGCCCCCGTGATCAGGCCCGGCCCGAGTTGCTTCAGGATGGGTTCTGATCCGGCGTCGCGCGGAGCATCTCCTTGACCCGATGGATCGGCTTGCAATTTAGAGGCTGTATCCGTCATTGATCACACGCTCCTGCTTGGCGCAAGTCCTCAACTGAGCGCCGGCACGGAAACCGGGATGGCGCAATGAAGTTCCACGCCACCACCTTCATGATCCAGCCTCGTGAGCGAAACTCCCCGAAGGCCGCACGAAGAGGAGGGTAGACCAGGCGGGGATGACATCTCGCTTTCCGTCCGGGCAACTCGCATAAATGAGATCACCAAGGTCGGCATCAAGGGTGCAAGGGTTGTCAGAGGCATTTGCCCGCAGTTGAAGCAGCCCATCATTCAGCCGCCAGTCGACGAAGAGTTCCGTGTCCGTCTCTGATACGATGGCCCCCGCATAGCTTCGGGCATTTGCGAGCAGCGGGATCACGAATCGACGGCGGGTTTCGATAAGGTGGGTCATGAATGCACGCCAGTCCTGCCGCTCCGGCACCTCCAGGTTTGCCCAATCGAGCTTCGAGCTTGTGAAGGTGGTCCAACCGTTCGGATCCACGATATTCTCTGGCCCCGCCCCGGCGGGATAGCCGCCAAAATTCTCCGCCTCTTTGAAGCGGTTCCGGTGGATGTCGGCGGCCAGATCTCCGCTATAGTCGGCAAAAAAGCGAAACGGACGGTCGCTCAGATGTTCGTCGCCCATGAACACCAGGGGGATTTGCGGCGACAGGAAGAGGATCTCGGTCAGAAGACGATGGACCTTCGGCTCAAGTGATGTGTGAAGCCGGTCCCCCAGCGCCCGATTGCCGACCTGATCGTGATTTTGAAGGAAGTGCACGAACGCCGTCGGCGGCAGGCACGCGGAGTTCCGCAGCGCGGAACCGACCGTTGCCTTGCCCTGGTTCAGATAGCCCTTGGCAAGCGCTTGCTTCACCTGTTTCCATGGGCGGTCCTTATAGGGGGCATAATGGCCCTCGGCTTCGCCGGTCACGGCAACATGCATGGCGTGATGGAATTCGTCGTTCCAGTCGGCCGCAAACAGGCGGTGACCAGTTTCATTTGCTACGAGCAGATCGCCCCCGTTGCCGGGATTTTCGACAACGAGATGCACATGACGATCGGTGAACGCCGTATGCACCGTTTCTGAGATTTCCTGCAGAATGTGCGGCGTCCCAACATCGACAATCTGATCGACGGCATCAAGCCGAAGCCCATCGAACCGATACGCCTCCAGCCAATGAAGAACGTTTCCGATGAAATACGACCGTACCGCCGGTTCCTCAAAGGCAATCCGGGATCCCCACGGTGTGGGATTCTCGCTATGGAAGAAGCCGGGCGCATAGTGCGGCAGGAAGTTCCCCTCCGGCCCAAAATGATTGTAGACCACATCGAGGAAGACCATCAGCCCGCACTGATGAGCCGCGTCCACAAGGCGCCGCAGATCGTCCGGCGTGCCATAGGCGTTATGCGGTGCAAACTGGAAGACACCGTCGTAACCCCAGCCCCAGCGGCCGGGAAACTGAGCGATCGGCATCAGTTCGATAGCGGTGAAGCCGGCCTCGGCAAGTTCGGACAAGTGCTCGAGGGCCGCAGCATAGGTTCCCTCCCGCGTGAACGTCCCGACATGGAGTTCATAGAACACGGCCTCTTCCCACGGGCGTCCGCACCAACCGGATTGTTTCCACGAAAAACGGTCGGATGCGCATAGCAACGAGGGGCCATCGACACCCAGTGGCTGATAGCGGGAGGCTGGATCGGGCACGCGCCTGCCATCGGAAAGCACATAGCAGTAGAGAGCGCCCACAGGCTGATGGTCGAGACGGACCGCGAACCAACCTTCATCCTGCCGCTCCATCACCACCTGGCGGCCGTCGATGTCCAGCTTCAAAGAAGATTCGGCCGGCGCCCAAATCCGGAACACTGTCGAGCCGTCCTTACAAAAATGCGGCCCCCAGCCACCATCAACGGCCATCATCGCAGCAACCCCTGACCGCCGTCGACGAAGACTGGAGAGCCTGTCATATGCGATGCCTCGGCGCTAAGCAGAAAACGGATGACCTTGGCAACGTCGATTGCCTGGCCCGGCTTGCCATCGGTCAAGGGAATGCTGCCCTGCGGCCAGATGACAGGCACTTCCGTTTCCGCGCGGTTGCGGATTTCAGAGTCGGCGACAATGTTTGTGTCGATCGCTCCCGGGCAGACGACATTGACCCGGATGCGGTGTTTTCCAAGCTCAAGGGCGAGCTGCTGTGCCATGGCCACCTGCGCTGCCTTGGACGCGCTATAGGCAGTCGCGCCTGGATTGGTGAAGGTGCGCACCCCATTGATCGACGAGACGATAACGATCGCACCGCCTCCGGCGCTCTTGAGGAGCGGAACGGCTTTGTGAAGCGTAAGGAAGGTACCGCGAAGATTGATGCGGATCGTCTCGTCCCACTCGGAGGGGCTTAGATCCTCGATCGGTGCCCAGACGCCGTTGACGCCGGCATTCGCGACCACAGCGTCCAAGCGGCCGAATTGGGCCTTCGTTTTCTGGACGATCTCACCGACGTCGCCTTCATCAGACACGTCACCGGCAATAGCGATTGCCTCGGCGTCGGCCACAAGAGCCTCACGCGTTTCGGAGAGGGCATTTTCGTCGCGGTCGAAAAGCACGAGACGATGGCCCGCTGACGCCAGAAGTTCCGCCGTCGCCCGCCCTATTCCAGATGCGGCGCCGGTAATCATCGTAACGGGAGACCCCATGGGTCAGCTCCGCGTTTCGGACGTGAAGCCGGTGTTCTCGACAGCTTCCTCGTTTATGGTCCCGTCGTCGATATCGCCCTGCTGCGCGGAATCGATATCGAAAGCGGTGAGCTGGACCATGATTTCCTTGGCGCGCGTGATCGCAGCATCTTCCTGCACGTCATGCGCGGCCATGCAAACCGATACCTTCTCCCCACCCTCTCCGACGAACTCGACCGTCGTCGCGCCTTCGCCGCTGTGAACATTCGTTTCGATGAGTTGCATGGTAACCTCCTGTCAGGATCGTCAAAACCGGAGAGGGAAGACGAAGTTCCTGTACGTTTGCGGACAGACCGCGTCGTCAGGAGCACGAAAATGCCGACGTACGGAACCTTTCGCCGCGTGTTTTGTTGGCCAGTCGCAAACAGGAGCGCACCATGCCCAAGAACACGTCACCGAAATCCGCGTCAGCGAAATCCTCGAAATCCACGGCGACGGCCGCGCAGATCCACGACCAGAAGATGGCGCGTGGAAATGGCGGCGAGCTGCACCAGGTTGCCGAGGGCGAAACGCCCGTTCTGACGACCGCGCAAGGCGGTCCTGTCGCTGATGACCAGAACGCGCTCCGCGTCGGCGCGCGCGGGCCGCTGCTGGTCGACGACTTCCATTTCCGCGAGAAGATCTTCCACTTCGACCACGAGCGCATCCCTGAGCGGGTCGTGCATGCGCGCGGGTACGGAGCGCACGGCTTCTTCGAGACCTATGAATCGCTTGCCGCCTATACGAGAGCGGATATTTTCCAGCGCGCCGGCGAGAAGACGCCGGCCTTCGTGCGGTTCTCTACTGTCGCCGGAAACAAGGGTTCCTTCGACCTTGCCCGTGACGTGCGCGGCTTCGCCGTCAAGCTCTATACGCAGGAAGGCAACTGGGACCTCGTCGGCAACAATATCCCGGTCTTCTTCATCCAGGACGCCATCAAGTTTCCCGACATGGTGCATGCGGTGAAGCAAGAACCCGATCGCGCCTTCCCACAGGCCCAGAGTGCGCATGACAATTTCTGGGATTTTATCAGTCTGACGCCGGAAAGCATGCACATGATCATGTGGATCATGTCGGACCGGGCCATTCCCCGCTCCTTCCGCTTCATGGAAGGATTCGGCGTACACACCTTCCGTCTCGTCAACGCGAAGGGTGAATCCGCGTTCGTCAAATTCCACTGGAAACCCAAGCTCGGTCTGCAATCCGTCGCCTGGAACGAGGCCGTGAAGATCAACGGCGCCGATCCCGACTATCATCGCCGCGACCTTTGGAATGCGATTCAGGCTGGTAACTTCCCCGAATGGGAGCTCTGTCTCCAGCTCTTCGATCAGGATTTTGCCGACAGTTTCGACTTCGACATCCTCGATCCCACCAAGCTCATTCCAGAGGAGATCCTGCCGGTGAAACCGGTCGGCCGCCTCGTTCTCGATCGCATGCCGGAGAATTTCTTTGCCGAGACCGAGCAGGTCGCGTTCATGACCCAGAACGTACCGCCCGGTATCGATTTCTCCAATGATCCGCTACTGCAGGGCCGCAACTTCTCCTACCTCGACACCCAGTTGAAACGCCTTGGCAGCCCGAACTTCACGCATATCCCGATCAACGCGCCGAAATGTCCCTTCCATCACTTCCAGCAGGACGGGCATATGGCCATGCGCAATCCCGTCGGCCGGGCTAACTATCAGCCCAACTCCTGGGGCGAGGGACCGCGGGAAAAGCCGGCGGTCGGTTTTCCGCATTTCCCTGCGGAAGAGCAGGGCCAGAAGGTGAGGCTGCGACCCGAAAGCTTTGCCGACCACTACAGCCAGGCGCGTCAGTTCTATATCAGCCAGACGCCGGCCGAGCAGCGGCACATCGCGGCCGCTCTGACGTTCGAGCTCAGCAAGGTCGAAACGCCCGTGATCCGCGAACGCGTCGTCTCGCATCTGATGAATATCGACGAGACCCTCTCCAACACCGTCGCCGAGAAACTCGGCTTCCAGTCCATGCCGAAACCCGCCGATGCCGCAATACCGACACGGCAGGATCTGGAGGCCTCGCCTGCGCTCAGCATTGTGGAACGAGGACCCAAACGCTTCGAGGGCCGCAAGCTTGGCATCCTCGTCACGGACGGCGTCGATATCGGCCTTCTGACCGGCCTGCAGGACGCCATCGCGGCGGAGAAGGCGGAAGTCGCCCTGATCGCGCCGAAAGTCGGCGGCGTGACGGCGTCCGACGGTTCATGGGTGCCGGCACAGTTCATGATCGAGGGCGGACCCTCCGTGCTTTTCGACGCGGTCGCGCTCCTGCCGGCCAAGGCGGCGATGGATGATCTTCTTCAAGAAGCGACCGCGCGGGACTTCGTCGCCGATGCCTTCCAGCACTGCAAGTTCATTGGCCACGTCGCCGATGCCCTGCCCCTCCTGCAGGTCGCCGGGATTGCCGACAGGCTCGATGAAGGCGTAATCGAACTGCCCGGCGAAAACGGCCTCTCTGCCTTCGTCGCGGAGCTCGGCAAGCTGCGCCTTTGGGCACGCGAGCCCTCCGTCAAGCTCGGCAAGGCATCCATTCCGCCCGCGTAGCGGACGGCATTCTTTGCCGTATGCACGGGGAACAAAGGTCAGAAACGCTGGTTGAATCCCCGCGCGATCGCGCCCGCCACTCAGGCAAACATTCACGACAACAGGAGAGACCCATGCCAACCAAGACAATGGAAGACCTTTTCCTCGACGGTATCAAGGACATCTACTACGCCGAGCGCAAGATCATTGCCGGCCTCAAGAAGATGATCCGCGGCGCCGAGGCCGAGGACCTGAAGGCCGCATTCGACAAGCACCTGCAAGAAACCGAGGGACAGGTCGAGCGGCTCGTGCAGGTGTTCGAGCTTCTCGGCAAACCGGCGCGCGGCAAGACCTGCCCGGCCATCGATGGCATTCTCGAAGAGGGTCAGGAGATCCTCGAAGAGTTCAAGGGCTCTCCCGCGCTCGATGCGGGCCTTCTCGCCGCCGCTCAGGCCGTCGAGCACTATGAAATCGCCCGCTACGGCACCTTGAAGTCGTGGGCCATTCAGCTTGGCAAGAATGACGTCGCCAAACTCCTCGACCAGACGCTCGCCGAGGAAACCAAGACCGATCAGGCCCTGACGCAGCTTGCAGAGGCCAAGGTCAACCGCGAAGGCAAGACCAAGGCGGCATGAGCCGAAACGGGCGGAGAACGGTTCTCCGCCCGTCTGCTGCGCGGCGAAAGACGCCCGGTGCGATGCGATGGGAGTTGGAGATGTACGGCGAGTGGCGACATATCTGCGTGGATATGCAGCGCATGTTCGCTGAAGACACGCCCTGGAAAGTCACCTGGATGGAGCGGGTCTCGCCACAGGTGCTGGAAGTCGCCAGCAACTATGCAGACCGAACGATCTTCTCCCGCTTTCTGCCGCCCGCCCGTCCGACCGATGCGACAGGCATGTGGCGCGCCTATTACGAGAAGTGGTGGATGATGACCGCCGAGCATCTACCGGCCGAGATGTATGGCCTACTCCCCGAACTTGCCGCATTCACGCCACCCGCCATCGTCTTCGACAAGCAGACCTATTCTCCCTGGATCGACGGACGGCTCAACGCGTTTCTGAGGGGACAGGACGTCGAAACGCTGGTCATTACCGGTGGCGAGACCGATGTCTGCGTCCTCGCAACGGCCCTCGGTGCCATCGATCTGGGCTACCGTGCCATCATCCTGACGGATGCCGTCTGCAGCGGCACGGATGAAACGCACGACGCGTCATTGAAACTGCTCGAAAGCCGGTTTACCGCCCAGATGCACGCCATGTCGACAGATGCGTTTTTATCATCGGTTTCCGGATAGCAGTCGGATACAAGACTTCAGTGGCTAGAAATCGAGTTCGTCCCAAGCGAACCGGCCGTTCGCATAATCGAGACGATATTCGCTTCTACGGCGGCCGCGATAAAGGCTTCACGCGCTTGCGACAGTCCGTGATCGGGCACCTCCTGCTGGTCATGAGAACTGAACCAGCGTCGTGCCGGTATGTTCCAACCGACGCGTGAAGCGCAAACGCTAAGCGCTCATGCGCGGTGGCGATGACGGGCCAGACCGATGCCAAGTCGGCCGTAGGCCCTGAACGGGAAGGCCGGCTTCAAGGCACGCAGCGACGAACGCCTCTCTTGCAACAGCGACCGGCGTCATTCGGTAAAGCGCCGCTCGGCATTTGTGGCAAGCGCGCTTGTATCGCTCGCCATGTCGGAGGGGCCATTCATTCTCGAGAAAGTCGACGGTGTCATGAACGCTTTCGAAGGAGCGCGTCACCCCGTTGGGGAAAGACACCTGAAGGGGAACAGAGAAATAGACGTCAGCCAGCATCGCAATCCTCCTTTCAATGACAATTCTGGCGCCACCTATTTGGTTTTTGTGGCCCGGTTTTCAAGAGCCGCTCAACAGCATCATCGAAGCTACCCGGCCAGTGCAAGAATCGAATTTACGAGCACTTTCAAATCCGTCGGCTTCCCGATGTTGCGAGCGTTGGAGAGTTCGGCATACTGAGCCAGTTCCTCGGGATCGCTGGCACTGGCAATGACGAACGGCACATCGAGCAGGTTCAGCCGCTCAGCCACGGGCGTCACTTTTTCCCTTCCGAGATTGACGTCGAGCACTGCTGCGTCAGGCCGTCGTTTCGTGATAAGGTTGAGTGCGTCTCTTACCGATCCAACCGGACCCAGAACCAGAAAACCAGCATCCTCAAGACAGGCTTTCAGTTCCAGCCCGATGAACAGTTCATCCTCGACGACGAGAACGGCGACCCTCCGTTCCATGGTATCTTTCGCAGGGTTGCTCATGGAGCCTCACAGCGGGATTTGGATTGATGCGCTTAAACCGCTTGGATGGTAGTGAAGTTCCACGTGCCCGCCGAGATGAGCGGAGGTTCTCTCGATAAGCTCCGTTCCGTAACCCCGCCGGCTCGGGAGCGACACAGGCGGCCCCTCGATCTCCCGCCATTCGCATACAAGGTTCGAGGTCTCCTCAAGGCCCTCCTCCACGGCCCACGTCACATGGACCCGGCCACTTGCTACGGACAAGGCGCCATATTTCAGCGCGTTCGTTCCCAACTCGTGGAAAATCATGCCGATGGTGAGCACCCGCGAACTGGGCACCTGGAGGGAGGCGCCGGTGCAGTCGAGACGCCCCTCCCCCGCCTCGCCGACAGACTGGCGAAGCAGATACTCAAAATCCACCGCCTCATGGCTGACGACTATTTCCTGCGCGCGCAGCGTCACCTGCAATCGTCCCAGCAGGCTATCGCGGTATTCGTCTGCCGTACGGTCCCGCGTCTCCGTCTGCACGGCGATGGCGCGGACGACCGCGAAGAGGTTCGCCATCCTGTGGCGCGTCTCGGATATGATGAAGTCCTTTTCGGCGTCGCGGCGCTGGCGCTCGGTGACATCGTCGAAGATGACGAGAATGCTCGAACTGTTGTCGTCCGGATGCACCAAGCGCCGGGCATCCACCAGAATGGTTCTCGGTCCGATCAACGGAAAATCGTGTCTCACCTCGAAGCCGACGACCGCCGCCGCCTTCGGGATCACTGCGGCGATCAGATGTCGCAGTTCGGGCAGGTTCCACTGACCGTTGCCCAGGTCAAAGAAGTTCGTTCCAATAACCTCGTCGCGATCGACCCTGAACGCCTTGACAAACGCGTTGTTGGCGGTGGTCACGCACAGATTCTTGTCGAGAACGACGACAGCCTGACTCATGGTATCGACGACACCTTGCGCCTGAACGTGGCCGGCCTTCAGCAGTCGATAAAGGTCCTCCAGCACCATCGTATCCACTCCTGGAATCGTCGCGCGGATGTCCTCGGACATCTCTTTTCCGACAGACTATGCCAGGCACTTCGTCCGGGATAGCCGGATTTGAAGATCATCGACGGATCTGGCCTTGCCCCGGGCCGGCCTCTTCATGCTTCGCCCGCCAGCGGGAGCAGGCCTCGTCGAGCTGCTCGAGCAGATCCTGAAACCTCTGGCTGGCTTCGCTCTCGACACGATACATGGACTGAAGACGATCACGCATTTGCGCGCTGTCGAAGAGTTTGTGTCGTTCCGACTTGCTGCTTTGATACCTGGACTGTTGCAATGCCGTCTCCGTCAACCACGAATGGATGGGGAACAGGCAAGTGTACCGGATTGTTCCAGCGAAAGCCTGTCGAGATCAGGTTGCGTCCAGGCTCGGGTTAGGATCCGGATATTTCAGCACTCAAGGAAGCATCTATGTCGCAAATCAGGCCCGAGGGAGCAAAATCCAGCCGAACCTCGCCGTTGAGCTCGGCGGCAAGAAGACGTTCGATAAGCTTCGATCCGAATCCGCGCCGGGTCGGAACGACGACGTCCGGCCCGCCTTCCTCTCTCCACTGAAGCTTGAAACGCGCTGTGTCCCGGCCGCCGTGCCAACGGATGCAAACGACCCCGCCCTCTCGCGACAGGGCGCCGTATTTCGCGGCATTCGTTGCAAGTTCGTGGAAGGCAAGCGTCAGCGCCGTCACGGCATGCGCCCCGACATTGATCGCCGGCCCTTCGATACGGAACCGATCCGGCGCATAGGGCTGCAAAGCCGTATCGATCACCGTGCGCAGATCGGCCTCCTCCCAATTCCCGGTTGTCAGCACGTCATGGGCGCGCGCGAGCGATGCCAGGCGCTCGTCGAACGTCCTCACGGCATCGCGCTCCTCGTCGCCGTTGACGAATGTCTGACGCGCGATTGCCGTGACCGTCGACAGGATGTTTTTGATGCGGTGCTTTAGCTCGCCCATGGCCATGGCTTGAAAGCGCTCGAACTGCTTCTTCGCCGTGATGTCCCGCGCGATCTTCGACGCCCCGATGATCTCCCCCGTCCCACCATAGATGGGAGAAACCGTAAGAGATACATCCACGAGGGTACCGTCACGGCGACGGCGTCTGGTTTCATAGGGCAGCACATGCTCGCCCAGCCCGATCCGGCGAAAGAGGTCGTATTCCTCCTCGCCTTGGTCTTCCGGGATGAGCGCCATCACCGACCGACCGATCATCTCCTCGGCACCGTAGCCGTAGAGTCGCTCGGCACCTCGATTCCAACTGGTGATCGTCATGTCGAGATCGGTGCTCAGGATGGCGTCGTCGGTGGAAGCAATGATCGCCGCCAACCGTCGTTCCAGATCCTGCGCCCGCCGGAGTTCGGTCGTCTCTTTGACGATGCAGAACACGCCGGCAACCGAACCCGTTGCATCGTGGACGGGCGAGTAGGAGATGTCGAAATGGACCGTCTCCGGGCCGCGCCCCCGCTCGATGTAAAATGGCCGATCCTTTGCCGAAACCGTCTCGCCTGTCTCCAGCACCCGTTTGAGAAGCGGTGCGAGATCGGTCCACAGTTCCGCCCAATATTCGCGCGCGGGCCGGCCCAATGCGTGCGGATGCTTGTCGCCGATGGTCAGTGCATAGGCGTCGTTGTAGAGGGCGAGAAACTGCGGCCCCCAGAACCTGACGATCTGGAGATCCGCTCCGAGCATGATGTCGACGGCGGATCGAAGGTGCTGTGGCCATTCCGTGACGGGACCGATGCTCGTACGACTCCAGTCGAACGAACCGATCAACCGCGCCATCTCGCCCTTGTGGCGAGCAAACTCAAGACTCGACACAAAATTCCCCATCGGCAGGCAGGACCATTCAACGCGATTGGATAATCGCTACAGCACCATAGGGAAGCAAATCAGGAACATTGTCAAATGTTTGTGAGAAAGGCTATCGCGCCGGCAGCGGCTGAGCCGATCCTCGCGGCCTGCAGGGCGAGCGCTCACAAGCGCGCACTTCCCATTCCGGCGGGATGATGGAACATCGCGGGGGCGGATGAGTTAGGGTCTGGAAAGGAGATCCGACATGGGTATCGACAAACCCCGGGACGGCATACCCGGCACGACCGACCAATCCCCCCGCTGGGAAGGCCCTGAAGAGAGCCGGCCCCGCGGCTATCTTCCGGCCAAGGACGATCCCGACCGCGCGCGTGACGCCGCCGGCGAGACGAACAAGGATCCGGAACGCAATCGCCCCTCCGACGCCTTGAAGGTGAAGGAACGCCGCGATGGAAAATAAGCGCGAAAAGACCGGAGCGTTCGCCCCGTCCCAGGCTGACCGCAAGGCCGACGGTGTCGCCAGCGCAAAGCCGACCGTCATCACCGGCTCCGAGGATGCCACGGCAAACCGAACACCACCGGGCAAGAAGCGGCAAAAGGACTGGGACGTCGGTTTCGACGACGAACAGCCCGACCGGTCATGAGGTGGCAACCATGAAAAACGACCCAGCAAACGCCGACAAAACGGGTGGCGGCCAACGGATGCCCCGCTCCCCGGCATCGGACTCGCAGGCATTGGATCGCGATGTCTCGGACCCCCATCCCGGCAGCGTTTCCGATGGCACCCATCCCGAAGCCAACGAGACCAAGCTTCCGCGGAACGAAGGAAACAGGAAACATGGAACACCGAACTGAATCACCGGCGGTAAAGTCGCTGCAGGAGGAGCGGGCTCGTCAGGCAAGTGCCGACGCGGAAGGCAAGCTTCAAAAAGGGTTGAAAGATACGTTCCCGGCTTCTGACCCCGTTTCGGCCACGAACAGTTTCCTCTCTCAGATCATGATCTCGCCGCCCGTGACGGGGATCACCGCGCCCGTCATGTAGCTGCCGAGGTCGGAGGCGAGCAGGACGAAGGCCCCTGCCAGTTCGGCGGGCTGGCCAGCGCGGCCAATGAGGGAGTGCTTGCCGAAATCCTTCGTTTTCTCGGGTGGCATGGTGGAAGGAATGAGCGGCGTCCAGATCGGCCCCGGCGCGACGGCGTTCACACGGATTCCCTTGTCGGCAACCATTTCTGCGAGTCCTGCGGTGAAGTTGGAAATCGCTCCCTTCGTCGCTGCATAGGCGAGAAGATGAGGCGATGGCTGGCGGGACTGGATCGAGGTCGTGTTGATGATGGCGCTGCCGGGCTTCATGTGCGGAATGGCCGCGCGGGCCAGGAAGAACGGCGCATAGATATTGGTCCGGAACGTGCGATCCCATTCCTCGGTGCTGATATCGCCGATATCCGCATAGGTCCGCTGGAATGCGGCATTGTTCACGAGGATATCGAGCTCGCCGAAGTTTTCCAGACACTGCCGCACAAGATGGCGGCAGTGATCATCGCTCGTAATATCGCCTGGAAGGACGATGGCCTTGCGTCCCGCCTCCTCAACCCAGCGCGCGGTTTCATGGGCGTCCTGGTCTTCGCTGAGATAGGAAATCGCGATATCGGCGCCTTCGCGTGCGAAAGCGATGGCGACGGCCCGACCGATACCCGAATCGGCGCCGGTGATCAGCGCAACCTTCCCCTTCAGCCTTTCCGCTCCGACATAGGTCTCCTCGCCGTGGTCTGGAACCGGCTTCATCGCGCCGGTCAAACCGGGTGGAGCTTGCTCCTGCGCGGGTTGCGGCGGAAGGGGGCGGCGCGCATCGTTCTCGGACATCTCGGTCTCCATTGGCAACGGGCTTGCGCTTCCAACTCACCGGCCTTGGAGATGTTCCCGCATGGAGCGCAAACACCTGAAAACGTGACGCTCGGGCCGGGCATCCTGATGACGGGAAAAGGTGGAGGCATATGCAGATGTGCGGGCAGACCCCGGCAACAAGGCCGGGGGCCGCACCTGTGCGGTCGAACCTAGCAACGGTCGACGTATCTGTTACCGTACTGGTCCCGCTTCACGGTCCTTCAGTGCGTTTGATTTTCTTGCGAAGCGGCCCATCTCCGGTCGAAATCTCCATAACCGGTGTCTCCGCGGTGGCGGACTCTCCGCCGGAATCCACTTTCGACGCCTCGAACTCCGCCTCCGCCATTGTCCAGTGGCGCAGTTCCTCACCTGCGGGAGACCCCTCCTCTTCCCAGATCCAAGAGGCGCGCCGGCGTATTTGTTCATGTCGGTCTGTACCTGTCATCGATTTTCTCCTCGCTTTGTCTCCGGCTGGCATAGGATCATCGTGTGCTCGCCCTACGGCTTGAGTACGACCTTGATGCAGCCATCCTTCTTGTCTCGGAATGTCTTGTAGAGCTCGGGGCCTTCTTCCAGCCCAGCCCGATGGGTGATGACGAACGACGGATCGATGTCACCCCGTTCGATGCGCTCCAGCAGGATTGGCAGATAGTGCTGCACCGGCGTTTGGGCCATGCGGAAAGTCAAGCCGCGATTGATCGCCGATCCCATCGGAATCTTGTCGACGAAACCGCCGTAGACGCCGACGATCGAGACGGTACCGAAGTTGCGGCAGCAATGAATGGCCTGGCGCAGCACATGCGGCCGGTCCGTGCCCATGAAGGTGGCGACTTTCACGCGGTCGACGATTGCGTCGAAGCCGGACATTGTGTCCGGCTCCGTGCCGACCGCATCGATACAGGCATCGGCTCCGCGGCCGGCGGTAAGGTCCATGATTCGGTCGTAGATGTCCTCGTCCCGGAAATCGAGCACGAGGGCACCACTTGCCTCGGCCAGCGCCTTGCGTTCCGGAACGGTATCGATCGCGATTACCCGCTCGGCACCGAGAAGGAAGGCGCTTTTGATCGCCATCTGCCCGACGGGGCCGCAGCCCCAGACCGCAATCGTATCGCCTGGTTTGATATCGCAGAATTCCGCGGCCATGTAGCCGGTGGGAAAGATGTCGGAGAGGAAGAGAACCTGCTCGTCTGTCAGGCTGTCCGGCACCTTAATGGGACCGACGTCGGCATAGGGAACGCGCATGTACCCCGCCTGTCCGCCGCTGAACCCGCCGAGGAGGTGGGAGTAGCCAAAAAGCCCCGCCGGAGAGTTGCCCCAGAGCTTCGCCGCCTTCTTGCGGTTCGGATTCGAGCGCTCACAGCCGGAGAAATGTCCACGCTTACAGAAGAAGCACTCGCCGCAGGCGATGGTGAAAGGCACAACAACACGGTCGCCGACCTTGAGGGCCTTGTTGTCCGATCCGACTTCAACGACTTCACCCATCGTTTCATGGCCGACAATGTCGCCATGCTCCATGCTTGGGATGACACCGTCGAAGATGTGAAGGTCAGATCCGCAGATCGCGCATGCCGTCACCTTGATGATGGCGTCGCGACCATTCTCGATCTTCGGATCGGGAACGCTCTCGCAACGGATATCGCTTTTGCCGTGCCAGGTGAGTGCTTTCATCGCGGTGATCTCCTCAGTTTGCTGCTTTGCGTTCGAACGTCCCGACGATCTCGCCTTTCGAGAGAACATTGTCGCCATCAGTTGCGAAGTGTAGCGGTATCGGCCTATCCGCCTGAAACGCAGCCAGAGCGAGACGGGCGCCCCGTTTGGCGAACGCCTCGGCTGTCGCCTGCCCGATGCCGCTCGACGCTCCCGTAATGAAAATGACCGTGCCTGCCAGATCCGTCGCCATCGCTTTTTCCTTTGGTGATGGGATGCGAACCGGCAAGGTGTCGAAAGGTTCCTTTCGAAACGTCTGGAGGTCTGTTTCCTCGCACGTTCGGATAGGCTGGTTGGGTTGGCCTGCGCGGAGAACGCATAGCGCGACCGGTTAAGGTGAGCGCCTCAAGAGGAACTTTGTTCGGGACTCCCGGTTCTCAGGTTACGCTCTGAGCAAGGGAGAAGAGTTATGAGGTTTCTTCGCGACCACGGTTTGACCATTGTGTTGGTTTGCGCCACCGCAGGTACCCTGATCGGCATGATCTTTACCGGGCTGTCCGTCTACAACGAAGAGCTTGCGCAACACCACCGCTCGGCTTTGACGCTCGCGGATTACCTGACCAGTGGACATTTCCTGTCCGCGCTGTTCGAAAACTGGGAGAGCGAATTCCTCCAGATGTCAGCCTATGTCGTGCTGACGGCATTCCTGTTCCAGCGCGGATCGGCGGAATCGAAAGATCCTGACCAGCGCGCCGACCAGGACGAAGACCCCGCATCGCATATCCGGGACCCCCATGCTCCGCTTGCCGTTCGAGTCGGTGGCGTCCCTCGAACCTTGTACTCCTATTCCCTGGGCATCGCGCTATTCGTCCTCTTCCTGATAAGCTTCGGCCTGCACCTGCAGAACAGTGCAGCAGCGCAGGCAATCGAAGCCGAAAGCCACGGATTGCCATCTCCCAACATATGGGGCCACGCGCTAACCGCCCAGTTCTGGTTCGAATCGTTCCAGAATTGGCAATCAGAGTTCCTGTCCACCGCGGTCCTCGTGATATTGTCGATTTTCCTGCGGTTCCGCGGTTCTCCGGAATCTAAGCCTGTTGCCGCTCCGCATTCGCAGACCGGGGCCTAGCAATCGAAACGCCCACGGCCCGGTTCGTCAACTTTGCAGTACCCATGGTCTCCTCCCAGAAAGCTGAGTTGCGACGATGAGAATTAAGGCTGGGTTTGTGATTCAAATGACGCTGTGTTCGAACGTCCGATACCGTACGAAGGCAGTATCCACCATCAACCACCCCCATGAATGAAATCGTTCGGCGTTCGAACTCGGGCCTTAGGGACCAAGCTCCGAGCCAACAACGCTATTTCACGAGCACGAAACTGATGTTTGTCAGACCGGAGCTCCAACCATCTGGGCAGGCTCGTTTTCCCACCGGATGATGTGTGGACGGTGGAATTCTACTGAAACTTCGCGCGACCGAGGCCTGCGACGGCATACTCGATGGAACCGTTGATGGATTCTGAAGTTCGGTAAATTGGTTGCTGTTTCACCGGATCAATCAAGATTTTCGCACCCCATAGACAGGAATACGCCAATGACGCGGTACTTCTTTCATGTCCGCAAGCACGGTAACCTGACACTCGATCCGGAAGGAGACGAGTTTGACACGCTCGACCTTGCCTACGAGGAAGCTGTCGCCAGCGCGCGCGAGATCGTCGCCCAACATGTTGCTGTGGGCGAATCCATCGCCGACGAGCAGTTTGAGATCACGACGGAAACCGGCAAGATAGTGAAGATCATCCCGTTTCGCTCAATTGTGAATCTATCCTGAAGCTCGTGGCATCCGGCAGAGCCGATTTGTCGCTACCGTACAGAACGGCGGCACCGGTTGATCCGTTGACTGCATCGTGCGAAATTTCTGGTGTTCTGTCCGGGGAGAGATGATGTGGTTTCGATCGAGCTTTCTCATGGCGTATTAGAACCCGACGACCTTCGGCTGGTGCGAGACGTGTTCGAGCACATTACTACCGAACCGTGGTTCTCAAAAGGTTCGGCGTACCGTTCCGAGTTCGCCGCCTACGTGCTCGACACGTACATGCGCAATCTCACATCACCGGAACGATTGGAAGAGGTATGCCGAGCAGCCGCCTGGCAACGTTTCCGGCCTCTAAAATCCGAGGTCGACGGATATCGCTTCCTTGTGGTGGAGGACGAGTTCCTGATCGCAATGGATGCCGGCGACACGCTCGCACACCTTGGGGCTCAGGTGCTTGGCCCCGTCTCAACCGTGGCCGAGGCCATGCATCTCATAGAGCACGGTCCGGAGATCGATGGCGCGATGCTGGACATTAATCTCAATGACGAGATGTCGTATGCCGCTGCTGCGCTTCTCAAGATGAAGAAAATACCGTTTGCCTTCGTGAGCGGATATGACGAGCCCACCCTGCCGGCCTCGCACCGCTCGGCAATGGTTTTCAGCAAACCCGCAGATTGGGCAAATGTGGCCATCCACCTCGCGCGCGCAAATGCAGGCCGACCGTCCCATGGTACGTCGGTCCTCCATGTCGCCTCGTGAACGTGTGCGATTTACAAGAGCATCACGCCTATTGCGATAGCGAGGCTTGCACGTTGTCGCTGCTGCCCCAGGTCTGAGCTTCACAGATAAGCGCAGTCACGAGAACGTCGTTTCCGTGGAGATCGATATGTCAGAGTATCGGCCGCGGAAGCGTCGTTCATTTTGCTTTCGTGCCGCGGATCGAAGAGGACGACCTTCGCCCGATCCTGGGAACTTCACTAGCGGCACCACCGGACATGGTGTCGCTTTTGAAGCCATCGCCAGTTTGCACTTTGACTTCTTCGCAACAACCACCAGTGAAAAGCCGGATTTGATGGAACCGAAACCCGAGAATGCGGTTAGAGGCGACACTCGATGGCGTGAAGGGATCTACGATGCAACCCGTTTATGAAGGGAAGAATGGCTTACTTGGAAAACTGCACGCGGATGATTTTGCGGCGATATCCGCAAACCTTGAACGGGTTGAGCTGAAACAGGGTGAGTTCCTGTTCAAATCCTATGAAACCATCGATTACCTATATTTTTTTGAGAGCGGGCTGTCATCAGAGATCGCGGGAACCAAAGGCGCAGAGAGCATAGAAGTGGGATGTATTGGGTACGAAGGGCTTTCAGGTGTCCCAGCCCTCCTCGACATTGAAAGCAGCCCTCACTACGCGTTCATGCAGGTCGGCGGAGCCGCACACCGCATAAAGACCGCTGCATTGCGGGCAGCGTGCGACAACCGACCGGCAATACGCCGTATCCTTCTCCGCTTTGCGCATGTTTTCATGATCCAGATAGCGGCTACCGCACTCGCAGGCGGCCGCTTTGGGGTCGAAAGGCGACTCGCCCGCTGGCTTTTGATGTGCCAGGACCGCCTTGGCGGAAGGCTGCCGCTTACGCATGATTTCCTTGCGTTAATGCTCGGTGTCCGCAGACCGAGTGTTACCGACGCACTACATGCACTCGAGGGGAAATTGCTGATCCGATCAGAACGTAGCCTGGTCACGATTCGCAACCGCGCCGGTCTTGAGGATTTGGCGGGTTCGTCATATGGATTGCCGGAATCGGAATATCGACGTCTTATCGCAGATGCGCCAGTGCTGAGTAGCATCGCCGCCCCTATTGTGGCCTGAGGGCGGAGCGGAAAGGAACGTTGGCAAGAACACGACCATCTTCGTCCGCGATGTCGAAGGAATGGCCGTCCGGTTCATATGCCGCAAGCACCCGTTCTGCCATGATCTCTCGCAGCCGCCTTTGTCCTGCTGCTGGTTCGGCATGTCCGTTCTCCTTTTGTGATTTGCCCGTTGGTGGAGCGACTGTCTAACCACCCGATCCGTGAGACGTTCCAGGAAATCTACGGGAAAGCTCGGAGAACTTTTGTGCCTGAGCGTTCCACTTCGGCGAAACATTTGGCCGTCAGTGGCGTTAGCCGTCCTTGAGTATCCAGAAGATCGAGATCATGGCCTTACTGATGTACGCTGCGGAAGAAGAATGCGCCCCCCTGAGCCAACAGGTCGTCGATCTCATTCCCGCACTCAGAGCCTTCGCCCGCACGTTTACGATCAACGCGACTGATGGCGATGATCTGGTTCAGGAGACGCTGTTCCGGGCGCTTCGTAGCATCGAGACGTTTCGCCCCGGCACGAGCCTCAAATCGTGGCTCTTCACGATCATGCGCAATACCTATTGCACCCAATATCGCAGGAGGGTCCGCGAACAACCGGGTGCTGCTGACTGCATATCGTTGAAACTCGCGGTGTCGCCAACTCAGGAATGGTCACTGGCAGAAACTGACCTGAAGAAAGCGCTGTCACGACTGACGAGCGAGCAACGTCAGATCATCGTGATGGTCGCCGGGTTGGGGTTCAGTTATGAGGAGGCGGCAGGCGTTATAGGATGCGCGGTCGGCACCGTCAAAAGCCGCCTGAACCGCGCCCGAGAAGCGTTGGCACGGGAGCTGGGCGGCAACCCTTTAGACCCTTCTACTTAGTGCTTTCTTGCCGTTTATCCAGCGCGGCCTGGAGCGCCTTGGCGAGTTCGAGCATCCTGTGCGGCGTCGATTCTCGACGAATCTCTCTCATCAGGTCTTCGACCGCTTTATCGGATTGTTTTGCAGCTTCCTGTTCGGCCATGCACGCCTCCACTTTCCGTTCCCAATATGTACTACGGCGCTCAGTCCTCAATGGATCAACCGACGCGATGACGTTTCGCCCAACCCCAATCAGTCAGAACTGTTCCAACCGGTACGGACCTCTGGCCGGAACAATCGGCCCCGCTCAGGGTTGTCGATATGCGGACTGGTCTGTGACTTGCGTTAGAATGGTTGGCCTGCGGTTAAAGGGATGATCGTGACAATCGTCAATGGCTCCAGAGTTCTCATCGTCGAGGACGAGTATTTTATCGCGACCGAGCTTGAACGCTTTCTCGCCAAGCTCGGTGCAACCGTACTTGGCCCGGTGCCATCGATAGAGAGGGCGATCGACTACCTCGATGACGCCGATGCAGCAATTCTCGATATTCGTCTTGACGGCCAATACGTCTTCCCCTTCGCCGACGAACTCGTCAATCGGCACATTCCTTTCGTCTTCTACACGGGGTGCAGCGACATCGCGATTCCGGATCGTTTTCGCTATGCGAACTATTTATCGAAGCCCGCTGAAGCAGAAACCGTTTGCAACGCGCTCTGTTTCACGCGTGATGCCGGCTCTACCGCGGACGTTATGCGCGAAGAGACCGTGTTCTCGGCCCTTCCTCAGCTTCGTTTGGCAGCGCGCCTCCATCTCAGCGATGCGCGTGCCGCCGATCGCCTTGTCGAACTTACGCTACAGGAAGCGATCGATCATGCAGAAATGAAGCCCGTCGACATTTCGATCAAGGTCTGGCTTGGCCGCCTCATGGAAACCATCCATCGCGAACGGGGTGCCAAACTTCTGAGCTAGGCTCGGGTCATCTCCCGTCCGGAACGCCTCGGCTGCCGATTTCGACGCCGCTTACATGTCGGCACGAATAACGACCCATGCCGAGCTCAAGAAACTCGACCAGACATTTATACGGGACAGCATCGCCGGCAAAGTTCGCGCCTATGCCGAAAAGACCTACCCGGAGCTGCATATGCCGGAAGTGAGGGCGCTATCGCTGGCTTCACCGACTACTTTGACAGACGGCGCGCGGTCCGAGCCCCGTTAGGCTTGATCCGCCGAGGCTGGCGCTGAACCGCCCGTCGACTGGTGCCAGGCCATCCATACCGCTTCGAATAGTTGGGCATATTGCGCGGCACTCCGTTCCCAGGAAAAATCGGCCTTCATCGCCTGCCGTTGGAGACCGGACCAAGCGTTTCCGTCAGAGTATGTTTCGCATGCCCGCCGAACCGCCTCACGAAAGCTGTGCGGCTCAATGGGATGGAACTGGAAGCCTGTCGCGACCCCCCGCGCCATCGCGGCTTCGTTGGCGTCAATGATGGTTTCGGACAGCCCGCCAGTGCGACCGACGAGAGGAATGGCCCCGTATCGCATGGCATAAAGCTGAGTCAGGCCGCACGGCTCAAATCGCGAAGGTTGGATAAGAACGTCAGAACCCGAAACGATCAGATGGGCCAGGTCCTCGCTGTAGCCGACGTGCACGCCGATACGGTCATGATGGCGTTCCGCGCAAACCTGCAGAGCTGATTCAATGGCACGGTCCCCCTGTCCGCAGATCACGAGTTGTCCGCCATGCGCGACGATCTCCTCCGCCGCTTCCGGCAACATGTCCGCGCCCTTTTGCCATGTGAGGCGCGTCAACGCTGCAAAGAGAGGACCTCCATGATCCGTGAGATCGAAACGGCCAAGAAGCGCGGCACGGTTGTGTTGGCGGCGTGCCAAGGACCGCGTGTCATACGTCGTTGGAAGATGCGAATCCGCCGCCGGGTTCCAGACATCGGCGTCGATGCCATTGACGATTCCGTAGAGCGCCGACCGACGCGTCTGTAAGACGCCATCGAGACCCATTCCCAACTCCGGTGAAAGGATTTCCCTTGCATATGTAGGACTGACGGTTGTCACGATGTCCGAACATGTAAGGCCGCCCTTCAGAAAACCGATACCGCCGTAATATTCCAGACAATCGACGCCGAATGCCGAAGATGGCAGTTCGAGCCGCGATGCAATATCGAACGCGAATTGCCCCTGAAATGCGAGATTGTGGATCGTGCACACCACGGGCAGTGTGCTTGCGTACTTGTGTCGGAGATAAACCGGGAGAAGTGCCGCCTGCCAGTCATGGATGTGAAAGAGGTCGATGTTCAAATGCGACAGTTCGCCAAGGCCGATCCGGGCACCCGCAAGAGAAAGAGCAGCAAAGCGCAGCCAGTTGTCGGGGTGATCGCGCCCATTTTCGTCGAGATAGGGGCCTCCGGTCCTATCAAATAACGCGGGAATTTCGAGGACAAGCAAGTCGAGGCCCTCGAACCGAGCACGCGACACAATCGCGCTGTGGCCAAGCACCTCACTGAGGCGTCCGACTTCTTTTCGGTGGGGCAGTTGCGCGAGAACCTGAGGATAGCCCGGCACAAGCGATAGAACGGCAATGCCTTGAGTAGCCAATGCCTTGGGAAGCGCTCCTGCGACGTCAGCCAGACCCCCGGTTTTGATAAGTGGATAAATCTCGGACACGACAGAAAGAACGAGCATAGCCGGAACGTGGGTCTCCGTTGTTCAAATACGTTTCCGGGAGCCGGGGGCCGGGCGCGTCACGCTGATGCTAGCCGGCCCGAACTCGCTGGTCGGCGTCCATTCTTCCGGGAGGAGAGCACTACGCGCGATACGGCCAAGGGCACCACCACCGCTGTTTTTCGAGTTTGGGTTCCTTGCACACGGCCTAGCACGCGCGTCCGCGCCATTTGCCAGTGCTCGCGATCCAGTCCGTCAGGCCGGCCGGCTGCTTCCCAAATAAGATAAGCTTCGGTGCGAACGAGCTCTTCAAAATCGACCATGGCAATGTCCCTCGCTCTGCTGGTGCGTTCTGACCGGCGGCGGGCTCGAAAACCCAACTCGGCTTGATTTCACGCTCTAACCAGAATGACGTGGATTTGTTCCTGCCCTTGTGATTTGCCCCACTCCCTCATCGGAAGCCCGGCTTTGGCTCAGTCTCCGGGGCTGCAGCCGCGCCGGTCGGCGCTGTCCCACTGACGAGCGGGACGCGTATGTCGGGTACATCCAATGGTCGCCCCAGCCGGCATCCCTCGAGGTCCACGGCCTCATCTCCTCCATCCTTGCGCAAATGAACGTTCTCGACCTGATCGAGCGCCGCTTCGTCGCCGAGGTACATGCGAATTTCATCGAGAAGATGCGCGCCGGCAAGTTGGCCACTGCGCAGAAACGCCCAAAGCCCGTGCCCATTTCTGGTTCACGGGCTATTTGATGATTTTGAATGATTT
>JAVBSF010000170.1:0-8763 GCA_031556925.1 Pararhizobium sp. | reverse complement strand
TTGTCGTCGACACCCTTGGTCGCATCGAAAAGCGTTGCGGCATCCCCCTTGGTCCACCAGGTATAGGCGCCGCCCATGTATTTGGCACCAGACGCCGAAATGACATTGGATGCGACGACGACCGTGCCGGCCAGCGACAGGACCGCAAGTGAGACGCCTCCCGAGTTGATGTACTCGGCAATGACCGCAACATCTCCGCAATCGTAGGTCACCACGCTGCGCTCGATCGGCGCGGAAGGAATGCGCAGCACAAGATCGCTTAGCGGATCATGGCGAACTAGCCGCAGGGGAATGGTGTAGTCATCGGCGTAGAAACGCAGCTGCTGGTCTTTGATCTCGTAAGAAAGGCCCTGGTTCAGCGCCTGGAAGAATTTGGTCTCCTGGTCCATCACCGCCGGCGGGCAGAGCTTGCGGGTCGCCGCGGCGGGCGAGAAGCCGATCTGCAGCGAATTCACGGTAACCACGCCCGTATAGTTGTTGCAGCCGGCCATGCCGGAATAGGTTCCGTCCTCATGGATCTCGAGCGTGGTCTGCAGGTTGTCGATGACGCCGCCGGACTTGATATCCTCGACGAGCCAGGTACCGACGAGTTCCCTGGGCACGGTCCCCGCAGCCACGCTCTGTACCGTCCCCGCCTCGATCAAGACACAGGCGCATGCCGCAAACAGCATGGATCGCAACATCTCTTTCCCTCCGGTGAAAACCGCATCGATTGAAGAATCGTTCTGCTTCTTCATACAGGCCGCGATCCAGCATTTCCACGAAACTATGCGGTTTGTGCGGCCTGAACATCCGGCCTCTTGTTGACGAGGACTTTCGACTGTAGAGCCTTTGGCAAAACATAGACGGGATTTGGCCATGACATCCGGCGCCGGGAACAAGCGACGCATCACCATTCTGGGCTCGACCGGCTCGATCGGTACCAATACGCTCGACGTCGTTGCCCAGCTTGGCGGCCGCGACGCCTTCGAGGTTGCGGCGCTGACCGGCAGCGGCAATATCGCTCTTCTCGCAGAGCAGGCAAAGGTTTCGGGTGCCGGACTCGCCGTTACCGCCGACGAGAGCCGCTATCAGGAGCTGAAATCCGCACTGGCCGGCACCGGTATCGCGGTTGCCGCCGGCCGAAGCGGGCTGATCGAAGCCGCCGAACGCGACGCAGGCTGGGTCATGGCCGCCATCGTCGGCACCGCCGGTCTTGCTCCCACGCTCGCGGCCGCCCGTCGCGGCGCGGATATCGCCCTTGCCAACAAGGAATGCCTAGTCTCTGCCGGCGATCTCTTCGTTTCAGCCGTTCATGCCGGCGGTGGCCGGCTGCTTCCGGTCGATAGCGAACACAGTGCCATCTTCCAGTCGCTGGAAGACGACCAGCGCCACGCCGTCGAGCGTATCGTTCTCACGGCGTCCGGCGGCCCTTTCCGCACCTGGACACGCGATCGCATGGCCGGCGTCACCGCTGATGTTGCGCGCGCCCATCCCAACTGGTCGATGGGCCTGAAAATCTCCATCGGCAGCGCCTCGATGTTCAACAAGGCGCTGGAGATGATCGAGGCGAAGCACCTCTTCGACGTGCATCCCGACCAGATCGAAGTCGTCGTGCATCCGCAATCGATCATCCATTCCATGGTCGGCTATCGTGACGGATCGGTCATCGCTCAGCTCGGGTGCCCGGACATGCGCACGGCCATCGGCTATGCGCTGACCTATCCTGAGCGCCCCCCGCTCAATGTCGACCGGCTCGATTTCGCCAGGCTCGCCCGGCTGGATTTCGAAGCACCCGACGAGGAACGTTTCCCGGCGCTGCGCCTTGCCCGCACCGCCATGCAGCGCGGCGGCCTTCAAGGCGCGATCATGAATGCCGCAGAAGAAACCGCCTTCCACGCCTTCGTCGCCGGCCGCATCGGCTTCCTCGATATGGCCGAGATCGCCGAGGCCGTCATGGATCGCCTCGTTTCCATCCCGGCGGCATCCGGCATGGATGACGTTTTTGCCGCGGATGAAGAAGCGCGGGCGGAAGCCGCCGATGCCATCACCGCGAAAGAAAAGGCCGCCTGAAACAGACGGCCTCCACAATCATAAAATGCGCACCATGCCCCGCCAAGGGATGGTCGGGTCAAGCCCGGCCATACGGCGAGCAGTATCAGGCAACCGCCCGGGCAAGCGCGCAGCGCGACCACAGCTGATGCAGCGCACCCACCAGATGGTCGATATCCGCATCCGAATGCAGCGGCGTCGGCGTGATACGCAGACGCTCTGTCTTCTTCGGCACCGTCGGATAGTTGATCGGCTGGACATAAACGCCGCAATTGTCGAGCAGCAGGTCCGAGATCCATTTGCACTTGGCGGCATCGCCGACCATGACCGGCACGATATGGCTCGGATTGGCCATGTGCGGAATGCCGGCCTTGTCGAGCAGGTTGCGCAGACGGCGCACCCGCTCCTGATGGGCGAAGCGCTCCACCTGGCTTTCCTTGAGGTGCCGGATCGAGGCAACCGCACCGGCGGCAAGAGCCGGCGGCAGCGCCGTCGTGAAGATGAAGCCCGAGGCAAAGGACCGGATAAAATCACAGAGCGCCGCGGACGCCGCGATATAACCGCCCATCACGCCAAACGCCTTGCCGAGCGTACCTTCGATGACCGTCAGGCGATCCATCAGACCTTCGCGTTCGGCAATGCCGCCACCGCGCGGACCGTACATGCCGACTGCATGGACTTCATCGAGATAGGTCATGGCGCCATACTTGTCGGCGACGTCACAGATTTCCTTGATCGGCGCGATATCGCCATCCATCGAATAGACGGACTCGAACGCAACGATCTTCGGTGCACGCGGATCGGCGGCGGCAAGCTTCGCTTCGAGATCCGCCACGGAATTGTGCTTGAAGATGACACGTTCGCACTTGGAATGCCTGATCCCCTCGATCATCGAAGCGTGATTCCCGGCGTCAGAGAAGACGACAACACCGGGAATCTTCGAACAGAGCGTTCCGAGCGCGGCCCAGTTGGACACATAGCCGGACGTGAACAGCAGCGCCGCTTCCTTGCCGTGCAGGTCGGCAAGCTCGCGCTCGAGAAGAACATGGTAGTGATTGGTGCCCGAGATATTGCGGGTGCCGCCGGCGCCGGCGCCGCATTCGTCGATCGCGCGCTTCATCGCCTCGGTCACCTTGGGGTGCTGTCCCATGCCGAGATAGTCGTTGGAACACCAGACGGTGACGTCCTGCCTGTTGCCATTGGCATCATACCGGATCGCCTTGGGAAACTGCCCCCGCTGGCGCTCCAGATCGGCAAAAACCCGGTAGCGGCCTTCCTGGTGCAGCCCGGCGATCTCGCCTTTGAAGAAACTTTCAAAATCCATCATCGTCTCCAGAACCAGGCCGTCTTCTTGATGCAAACATGCCTGGCGTCAACCCGAAAGGGGCGTCATGGGCCTGCCTGCGGCAAATGGCCCGTAGTTTTGAACCATTCCAGACTATTTTAACGGATTCAATCCTCAGATTCTTGATTTGGGTCAAGCTGGCGAAAAAATGATCAGTTTCTCCCAAAAAGGCGAAAAGCGATTCCCCGTCCCCACAAACTGTCACGCGGGGAACAGGCCTTCAGCCCCCGTTCAGGTTTGATGACATTTTCTTGCTTCGGAAGGAACTTATGAGCCGTCTGTAGACTTTAACGGACAGCAAATTATCTTTCTCGTTTGCAAGCTTACAAGGATGAAACCGCAGGTTTCGTCTTCCCTGCAGTAAGGATGGACGCGAAACGTCGCGCCCCGTGTTTTGGAGACTGATGATGAAAAAGACGATTGCTCTGATATTGATTGCCCTGGCCGCAGCAAGCTGCACCCGGACCGAGCAGGGCGCGGGCATTGGCGCCGTTTCCGGCGCCGTCATTGGTGGCGCGGTCACCGGCGATGTTCGCGGCGCTGCCGTTGGTGCTGCGATCGGCGGCGTTTCCGGCGCCGTCATCGGTCACGTCACGGAGCAGCCCGGCCAGTGCTACTACCGCGACCGTTATGGCCGCCGCTATATCGACGCCTGCCCGCGTTGATCACGCCCGATCTAAACAATTGACCCGCTGAAACCCCGGCCCCAAGCTGGGGTTTCTCTTTTCCTAGAGTGCCGATCGCCGCTGCGCCGCCTCTCGGGGTCAAGTCCGACCCTGATAGCGTGGGAAGCGTTTCAGGCCGGTCCTTCTGTTTCTTCGAGGTCACAGCCTGTATCGCTTTTTCAGAAAATCACCTTCCCGGCTTCATCAATCCGGCCGAGGTGTGTAGGGTTTCCGTTAACAAAGGGAGAACCTTGTCATGCAATGGTGCGCCTGCCATGACGGCAGGTCTGTGTTGTGAGTAGCCTGAAGGACGGAATGGGGAAGCGTCAGCCGATTGCCAGTCTTGCGTGTCGGAAGACCGGGACCGCGCTTGTGGTTCTGGCCGCGATGTTGTGTGGACCCTTGTCCGTTCGCGATGCCAATGCGTTCAAGATTTTCGGCATGTCTTTCTTCGAAAGCGACGAAGAACCGAACGAGGTCATCGACCCCGTCAGTTATACGCTCAATCTCGATACCGGCACCGCCGACGAAGACCTGAAGGAATCGCTGGAAAACGCCTCGCGTCTTTTTCAGGAAAAGGAACAGCCGGTTTCCGGCAATCTCGGCCTGGTCATCCGCGCCCGCGACGATCGCGACCGTTTGCTGGCCGCTCTCTATGAAAATGCGCGTTATGGCGGCGTCATCGCGATCAGGGTCAATGGCCAGGATATCGACAGCTTGCCGCCGGACCCGGTGTTCCCCGCAGGCGCGCCGATCCCCGTTTCCGTCACGGTCACCCCCGGCCCAGTCTTCACCATCGGCAAGGTCACGCTCGATGGCGACGCGCTGGGCAAGAACCCTGACGATTACGATCTGGTCCCGGGCGCACAGGCCAATTCCACGCTGATCATCAAGGCCGGCGAACAGGTGGTCGAAGACCTGAAGAATGAGGGCCGCCCGCTCGCCAGGCTTACCAACCGTGCCGCCGTCGCCGATCACAACACCAATACTGTGGATGTCGACATTGCCGCCGAGGGGGGGCCTGTCGCGCCCTTCGGCGCGGTCACCGTCGTCGGCACAAAGACCGTCGATCCGCAATTCGTGGCCGATTACTCCCGCCTCAACACCGGGCAGCGCTATTCGCCGGAAGAAATCCGCAAGGCAAACGAGCGCCTGCGCGCACTCGGCGTCTTCGCGAGCATCACCATCAAGGAGCCGACCGCGCTTGCGGCGGATGGTTCGCTGCCGCTGACCATCGAGGTCTCCGAAGGCAAACACCGCTATTTTGGCGCCGGAGCACAATATTCGACCACGGACGGTTTCGGTATTCAGGGCTATTGGGGCCACCGCAACCTCTTCGGCCAGGCGGAATCGCTGCGTTTCGAGGGTTCCGTGAACCGGATCGGCGAAAACGATATCAGTTCGCTGGATTACAACGCCGGCATCCTCTTCGCCAAACCCGGCGCCTTCGGCCCGGCCTCCACCTTCAATGCCAGCCTGAAAGCCTCGCTGCTCGATCCCGACGCCTACAACGCCACGGTTTTCACCGGCGCCGCCGGCGCTACCTTCGAGCTTTCGGATGTCGATACCTTTTCCGCGGGCGGCGAGCTGAGCTGGGCTGATATCGAAGATCCATTCGGCAAGAACGAGTATCTGACGGCCGCCTTGCCCTTCGAATTCGTGCGCGACACCCGCGACAACAAGCTGAATGCAACCGAAGGCTACCGCGCCTCGATCAACGCCAAACCGAGCTACGAGATCAATGGCCAGACCTTCTTCTCGTCCTTCGAAGGCTCGATTTCCGGCTATTACGGCCTCGGCGAAGAAGACAAGGCGGTGCTCGCCGGCCGTCTCGGCGCCGGCACCATCGTCGGTGGCGATGGTCTTGTCGATATTCCCGCCACCCGGCGCTTCTATCTCGGCGGCGGCGGCACCGTGCGCGGTTACTCCTATCAGGAAATCAGCCCGCGCAATGGCGCCGACGAACTGCTTGGCGGCCGCTCCTACGTGAATGCGACGGTCGAGGCCCGCATCGGCATCACCGATACGATCGGCCTCGTGCCCTTTATCGATGTCGGCACGGTCTCGGCCAAGTCGGCGCCCGATTTCTCGGACATAAAGGCCGGCGCCGGCATCGGTCTTCGGTACCTGACGCCATTCGGCCCGATCCGTCTCGACGTCGCCGTGCCGCTCAACCCGTATCCCGGCGGCACCGACTACGGCATCTATGCGGGCATCGGCCAATCCTTCTGAGGATCGGCCGTTCAAAGCCCGTCCGGCGCTGACAGCGCCGACCAAATCCTTGACGCGGAATGAATTTCGCCGCGACACAACTTGCGTTATGGGTAAAGCATGAATCGTCCGGTCCAGATCCTCAAAGTCGCTGCACGCTGGCTTGCCTATATCCTCGGTTTCGTTGTCGTTGCCGTCGCGCTCCTGTTCCTGTTTGCCGGCTTCACCGCGCCCGGCGCGCGCATGGTCGCGACCCTGATCGAGAAATACGCCTCGACCCCTGACCAGATCGTCCGCATCTCGGACCCCAGCGCGCTGCTGACCGGGGATTTCAAGGCCTCGACTGTCATGCTGCTCGACAGCAAGGGCGCCTATGCCGAAATCCGCGAGGTCGCCATCGACTGGTCGCCGACCGCGCTTTTCTCCTCCCGCTTCGAGGCAAAGCTGATCAAGGCCGGCTTCATCCGCATCGAGCGCCTTCCGATCCCCTCGCAGGAAACCCGGGAAGTCCGCTCGACCTTCGCACTGCCGCTCGACGTGAAAATCGGAGCCATCGACCTGCCGGAAATCGTCATCGGCAAGGCGATCGCCGGCACAGACCAGGTCCTGAGCCTCACCGGCAATCTCGACGCCACCAACACCAGCATTGCAACAGCACTCGCCGTCGCCCAGCGCGACCAGCCGGATGCGAAGGCGGTTGCCAATATCGTCTTCGATCCCTCCGCCAACACGCTGAAACTCGACGCGACCGTCAACGATATCAGCGGCGGCCTGCTTTCGCGTGCCTTGCAGCTTCCGGGCACGCCGGCCGTCCAGATTGCGGTCAAGGGTGACGGCCCCCTCTCCGACTGGGCCGGCAAGGCAACCGCGGCGCTCGACGGCAGCCAGATTCTCGATGTCGATGCCCGTCATGTCGAAAACACGGACGGCAGCCGCAACCTGGTCATCACCGGCGGCGGCACCTTTGCCTCGCTGCTTCCGGAAAACCTGCGCCCGCTCTTTGAAGGCAACACCGCAATCGACCTCGCCGCCGTGCTGTCCGGTGGCACCCGCATCAGCATCAAGCGGGGCACGCTCTCCAGCGGCACGCTCGATATCGCCGCCTCCGGCACATACGATACAGCTGGTGAAAACGACATCAAGGCGACGCTCTCAGGCAAGAACGGCCCGGTGGCACTCACCATTCCCGGCCGTGAGGCTGACACGAAGCTCGCTCTCAATTCGGCGATGCTCTCGCTCGACGGTCAGGCAAACGCCGCGAAGCTGCAACTCTCCGCCAATCTGGCGACCGTTTCGCTACCCCAGGGCGTCATCGAGGCGATCAAGCTGACGGCCACCAGCGACAGCTTCGATCTCGCCGGCCGCAACGGCACGCTACAGGCCCATGTCGAAACCGGCGCGATCAACCTCATCGATCCCAATCTCGCCCGCCTCGCGCGCGGCCCGGCAAAGGTTGACGCCACACTCGCTATTTCGCCCGAAAGCATCGTCTTCAACCCGGCGACATTGGAAAGCCCCGGCATCGGCGGCACGCTCGGCGGCACTTATGACCTGACGAACAGAACCCTCGACATGGCCTTCAAGCTGTTTGCCATGCCCGACACGCTGCCGCCGGCGCTTGCCGAAAAATTCGACACGACCATTGCCGCCACCGGCAACCTGGCGCTTGGCGAAAACGGCGCGGTTTCCGTCAGCGATCTCGCGATCAAATCCGGCACGCTGGAGCTTGCCGGCAAAGCCACCCTCGATGCCGGCAACCTGACCACGGCCATTACCGGTACACTGCCCGATCTCGGCAAGCTGCTTGCCGACGCCAAGGGCGCTGCCGCCTTCAGGATCGACACGTCAGGCGCCATCGCCACGCTTGGGGTAAAGGCGGAAATCACCTCCGATGGCGCGATGCTTGCCGGCCGCACGCTGAGCAGTCTGGTCGTCACCGCCAACGGCACAGCCAACCCCTCGAGCCCGCTCGCCGATATCACCGCGACCGGCGCGATCGACGGCCAGACCATCGATGTGAAGGCGAACCTCGCCTCGGAAAACAACAACATCACCATCCCGACGCTGGAAGCGACGATCGGCTCCAACAAGCTCAACGGTTCGCTGATGCTGACGCCGGAATTCCAGCCGAATGGTGAGCTGACCTTCAACCTGCCCGATCTCGCGCTTCTCGCTGCGATGGCCGGCCAGCAGGCGACCGGCGATCTCGCCGGTTCTGTTGCGATCGAAAGCCGCGATGGCACGACTTCTGCGACGATCAAGGCCAACGGCGCCGGCATCGAGCGCGACGGCCTGAAGATCGTCAAGCCGGTTGCCGATGTCTCGATCGCCGATCTTCGAACACTGGCAATTCGCGGCAATGTTTCTGTCGAGGAAATCGTCCGAGGCGGCAACCGTCTGCAGGCATTGACGCTCGGCTTCCAGCAACAGGACGGCAAAACGGATTTCGATCTCGAGGGCAGCTATGACGGTGAGCCACTAGCACTGACCGGCGCGCTCGCCAGCAACGGC
>JAVBSF010000450.1:0-18729 GCA_031556925.1 Pararhizobium sp. | reverse complement strand
CAGAAGCTCCATGAAGCGGGAGCCGACCTGTTCCGCATCAATATGAGCCATGCCAGCCATGACCTGATGCGCACGCTGATCAAGCGCATCCGCAATGTCGAGGCCCGCTGCGGCCGGCCGATCGGTATTCTGGCGGACCTTCAGGGCCCGAAGCTGCGCGTCGGGAAATTTGCCGAGGGCAAGGTCGATCTGGTTCCCGGCCAAACCTTCACGCTGGATGACAACGAAGCGCTGGGCGACAATACCCGCGTCTATCTGCCCCATCCGGAAATCCTTGAGGCCGTGAAAGCTGGCCATCGTCTTCTCATCGACGACGGCAAGCTGCACCTCGAAGCGATCAGCTCCGATGGCAAGAAGATCGTCACCAAGGTCATCGCCGGCACCAAGATTTCCGACCGCAAGGGCGTGAGCCTGCCCGATACGCTGCTCGGCGTCGGCGCGCTGACGGAAAAGGACCGCGCCGATCTCGACGCGGTGCTCGAAACCGATGATGTCGACTGGGTGGCGCTCTCCTTCATCCAGCGTCCGGAAGATCTTTCCGAAGTCCGCAAGGTCTCGCGTGGCCGTGTCGGCCTGATGTCGAAGATCGAAAAGCCGCAGGCCATCGAGCGCATCGACGAGATCATCGAATTGTCCGACGCTCTGATGGTGGCACGTGGCGACCTTGGCGTGGAAATGCCGCTCGAAGCCGTTCCCGGCCTGCAGAAGCAGTTGATCCGCGCATGTCGGCGCGCCGGCAAGCCGGTTGTCGTTGCAACCCAGATGCTGGAATCGATGATATCGGCGCCGGTTCCGACCCGTGCGGAAGTGTCCGACGTCGCGACCGCCGTTTTCGAAGGCGCCGACGCCGTCATGCTGTCGGCAGAATCGGCTTCGGGCGACTATCCCGTCGAGGCCGTTTCGACCATGGCGTCCATCGCCAGCAAGGTCGAGCGCGATCCGCATTATCCGGGCATCATCTATGCCCAGCGTACGCCGCCGGAGGCAACGGGCGCGGATGCGATCTCGCTGGCTGCCCACCAGATCGCGGAGACACTGAAACTTTCGGCCATCGTCTGCTACACGTCCTCCGGCACGACCGGCTTCCGTACCGCCCGCGAGCGGCCGCAGGTGCCGATCCTCGCGCTCTCGCCGGTCATCCAGACCGCGCGCCGCCTTTCTGTCGTCTGGGGCCTGCACTGCGTCGTCACGGGCGATGCGACGGATCTCGACGACATGGTCAACCGGGCCTGCCGCATCGTCGCATCCGAAGGCTTCGGCAAGCCGGGCGACCGCGTCATCATCTCGGCCGGCGTGCCGCTCGGTACGCCGGGCGCGACCAACATGCTGCGTATCGCCTATATCGGCTCGGACGGTCTGAGCGGAATCTAAGCGGTAAAGTCTTCTGCGATTGAAGCCGGTTGCTCGCGAGGGCAGCCGGTTTTTTATTGTCCGTCGCCGGCTAAAGCGTGTCGCGATCTTTCAGATTCGCTCATACGCTTTGGATCTTTGTTTTTGCGCATGTCTTTTCGCAAAACCGCTGCACGCTTTTGCGAGACATGCTTTATCCGGGCGGCTACGTCAGTTGCAAGGGCTTCCAGATCGCGATCTTTCCCTCCCAGCACCTCGATGGCCGCGACGGCGAGATCGTTGGCCACGTAATCCGGCTTGTGGCCGAGATTGTGGATGCTGATCAGACGGGAGCCGTCGATGGCTTCATGCAATTGGCGGGAATGGATATGCGGATAGACGATACCGTCCCTGTCGCCGGTGATGATGATGGTGGGGGCGGCTATTTCCGCGTAGCGGGGAGAGACCCGCGTCACATAGTCGAAGAGATTGGCGACATCGATGGCGTTGTTGAGAAACGCCTTGGGGCGCAGCGCCAGATAGGTATTGGTTTCCGCGATATAATCCGGCGGAACCGGATTGGGGGCAAACACGGCCTCTACGCCCTTTTCGAGCATCATGCTCCCGATTGGGGCTGCAAGCAGGTGAGAAAACAACCAGCCAGCAACAGGAACGCGGGCAATTCTGTAGTACCAGTCGATGCCGCCCGGCCAAGGATGGGTCGCGGGCGCCAGAAACAGCAGGCCCGCTACCCGGTCAGGATGGTTGAGGGCCAGGCTCGCGGCGATCGCGCCGCCGAAGGAGTGGCTGACGATGATTGCCTTCCTGATCCCGCGTTTTTCCATCAATGCGGCAATGGCGTCAGCCTGACCGTCGGGACGGGTGTTCTGCTTTCCACCGCGTTGTGAGTAGCCAAGGCCGGGCCGGTCGAGAAACAGCATCTCGGAACGGCCGGTGAGTGGCCGCAGGAAGGCGTGCAGTGGATCAAGCAGGCTGGCGCTCGCGCCATGGATGAAGACGATCGGCGGCAGGTCGGCGCCGGCTGGGCGGGGCACATGAACGCTGTTCATCAAAAAGCCGCCGACGTCGATCAGTTCGCCGTCGTTCTGGCGATTTCCTTCGAAAACACCGGTCTGGTAGGCGCTATATCCGTAGCCGGCAGCCAGAACGAGAAGGGCGATAGAAGAAAGCAGCAACATCAATCGGACCATAGGCGGTTATGGCAGATGAGGAGATGATCGGCGGGTTTCAGGAGATCATGTTCGGTTGCCGGCGAGTTTTTCCTCGATTTCGCCGAACTGCTCCTGCGCTTTGCGGTCGGCGGGATAAACGGCGAGAAACTGCTCCCAGGCCCGCAGGGCAAGCTCGTCCTTGCCCGAGGCGGAGAGAATCGCCGCCATGCCGGCAAGCGCCCCGAAATGCCGCGGCTCCAGCATCAGCACGTGATTGATGTCCGACATGGATTTCCGGTAGTTGCCCATCTGGTAGTGCAGGGTGGCCCGCTGGTTCCAGCCTTCGACATAGTCAGGTGAAAGCGCGATCGCCTGATCGTAGAGATCGAGCGCGACGGTCTGCTTGTTCGTCTCGGTGGCCTTTGACGCCCATTGCATCAGGAGATTGACGGAGGCGCTGCCTGAATCCTGCCATTCGAGGCGAATGCGATCGGCGATATCCTTGGCCTTGTCGGCGTCGCCGGTGCGCTTGAGCTCGGAAAACAGCGTGTCGAGGCGCTGCTTTTGTGTCGGCAATTCGGCGGAAGGCGGTGCCGATACGGTGGACGCCTGCTGGGCCATTGCAAAGCCCGGCGACACCAGAAGAGCTGCAACAAGGGAAAAGAGGTATGGAGACATGCTTTTAGCCATGACGGAAAGGGTATCGCGCCATGACCGAAGATCAAATCAAATTTGTGGTATCAACAAACGAATAAGGCGCCGGGATCGGCAACGATGCCCCGCGCCTGTCCGCATGCCCGCTCGTTCCGCCGGAGATCGTTCCGGCAGGAAACATCAATCAGCCCTGACGAGCCTTGAAGCGCGGGTTCAGCTTGTTGATGATGTAGATACGGCCCTTGCGGCGAACCAGACGGTTTTCGCGGTGACGAGCCTTCAGCGACTTGAGCGAATTTTTGATCTTCATTTTTCTGATCCGCAGTTTCGGGGGAACATGTTCCCGGGTCTTTAACAATCAAAAGCGCACCAACAGACCGATAAGGACGGGTGCGCTCTTAGGTTGGCAGGCAAGTAACCCGAGGCCGGAAAATTGTCAACCACGATCAGCCGGTTTTCATCGTTCCAACCGGCTTTTCTGTGGCTTTCAAGCTTCCGTGAGCCAGGTGACATGGCCCATTTTGCGGCCCGGCCGGGCCTCGCTCTTGCCGTAGAGATGCACGAGCGTCGCCGGTTTTGCCAGCCATTCGGGCACATCGTCGATGTCGTCGCCGATCAGATTCTGCATCACGCAACCGGAGTGACGCGCGCCGTCGGAAAGGGGAAGCCCCGCTACGGCGCGGATATGCTGCTCGAACTGCGAGACCACGCAGGCGGCCTCCGTCCAGTGGCCGGAATTGTGGACGCGGGGCGCGATTTCGTTGGCGATGAGCCCGCCATCCGATGTCACGAAGAACTCGACGCCGATGACGCCGACATAGCCGAGCGCCTCGAGAATGGCCTTTGCGGCTGCCTTTGCGGCCTTGGCCGTCTCATCGGAAATGGCGGCCGGCACGGTCGAGGTGTGGAGGATGCCGTTGCGATGCACGTTCTCGGCGGGGTCGAAACAGGCGATCGCGCCATCCTGTCCACGGGCGGCGATGATCGAAATTTCGCGCACGAAGGGCACGAAGCTTTCGAGAATCATCGGCACGGCGCCGAGCGCCTCGAAAGCGCCGGCGGGGCTGTCGCCCTTGAAGACGCGCTGCCCCTTGCCGTCATAGCCGAGGCGACGGGTCTTCAGGACGCCGTTACCGCCGAAATCGGCGAGCCCGGCGTCGAGATCGGCCTGGCTGTCGATCACATGGAACTTCGCGGTCTCGATGCCGCTGGCATTGAGGAAGCGCTTTTCCGTCACCCGGTCCTGCGCGACTTCCAGAGCCTTCGGTGGGGGGTAAACCGGCTTTGAACGGGCAAGCAGGGTTGCGGCGGCAACCGGCACGTTCTCGAATTCATAGGTGATGATGTCGCAGGCCTCTGCAAGCCGGGCAAGGGCTGCCTCGTCGTCATAGGCTGCGACGATCTGGCTGTTGGCCACCTGTGCCGCCGGACAATCGGCTTGCGGTTCGAGGATGACGGTGCGGAAATTGAGACGCGCGGCCGCCATGGCCAGCATGCGGCCGAGCTGGCCGCCACCGATGATACCAATGGTCTTCATGCCTGATCGACCGGATATTCGGCGACCGATGCCGACTGGGCTTCGCGCCAGTCGTCGAGCCGGCCGGCAAGCTCGGGATCATAGAGGGCGAGAACGGCGGCTGCGAGCAGCGCGGCATTGACGGCGCCGGCGCGGCCGATGGCCAGCGTGCCGACGGGACTGCCGGCCGGCATCTGCACGATCGACAGCAGGCTGTCCTGACCGGAGAGTGCCCTGGACTGGACCGGAACGCCGAAGACCGGCAGCGGGGTCATGGCGGCGGCCATGCCCGGCAGGTGGGCAGCACCCCCGGCACCGGCGATGATCACCTTGAAGCCTTCGTCGCGCGCGCCCTTGGCAAAGCTGACGAGCCGGTCCGGCGTCCGGTGGGCCGAAACGATGCGCGCCTCATAGGCGATGTCGAGCGCATCGAGCGTATCGGCGGCGTTCTTCATGGTTTCCCAGTCGGACTGGCTGCCCATGATGATGGCGACGGGCGGGGTCGCGTCTTTGGTCAAGGCGTCGCTTCCTCAGGCTATGATATCGGGGATGATCTGGTCTTCCAGCTTGGAGATCTTGTCCTTGATAACCAGTTTCTTCTTCTTCATCCGCTGGATGCGCAGCGCATCGCAGCCGGTCTGAATCATGGCGTTGATCGCCACGTCATAGTCTTCATGCTCTTGCCTCAGCCGCGCTACGCCCAGTCTGAGTTCGGCCTGATCCTGATCTGGCATTCAATTTTCCCCGTCGGCGACTGCGGTGGCAGTTCGCCCGTCACGCGCATCGATTTTCGTCGCTCTAGCACAAAATAGTCGGTAACGGGAAGTTATCCTTCGTCACGATTTCGCCTTCGACAAATGAAAAATAGCGTGGCACACTTCTGATGTTAACCCTGGAACATCCGGCTTCAAGATCGGGTGCAAGCTAACGGAAGGGACTGCCACATGACGATTGAGGCTCATCTTGCAACGCTTGAGAAAAGACACGGCGCATTGGAGCAGGAGCTCCACTCGGCGCTTATTCAGCCCTCGGTGAGGGACCAGGACATTGCAGATATCAAGCGGCGCAAGTTGCGCTTGAAGGATGAGATTGAAAAGCTGCGTAGCTCGTCCCACTAAAAGCTAAAGAATTTAAAAGAATAGACCGCCTGGAACCCCGTTCCGGGCGGTTTTCGTTTCAGGACCAGAACTGGTCCAGCCACAGGTTGACCCGATCGAAACCCGGTCTGTTGATCGCATAGATGCGTTTCGTTCCGCTCGCCGAGACCGAGACCAGATTGGAATCGAGCAACGCCTTCAGGTGTTGCGAGACGGCCGGCCGGCTGATCGGCAGGCCCTCCGCCAGCTCGTTGACGGTTCTGGGAGCACGCCTCAGCTCCTCCAGCAGATGCCGCCGGTTCGGATCGGAAATCGCATCGAAGGGATCAGCGTTTGACATGGGAAAAAGCTAAGTGAAATCCCCGCATCCGGCAAGCGAATTGTGCATTGCGAAATCAACAATTTCGCAATTGCAGCAAGGTCGTGCCGCCGGCCTGCGCCGGCGTTTGCCGGATAGCGGCAGGGTAAGGCGCGGGGCAGGTTCACGGGGCGGCGAACAGCGCCAGCGTGCCGTCGTAGACGAGCTTGGCGCCGGCGAGGAAGGCCATCGTGTACATGAAGGGATAGAAGACCTGCGGGCGCATGCGCTTGACCACCCATGCGCCGGCGGCGGTCGCCAGCATTGCCGGCGGAAACAGGGTCATCGACGTTTTCAGATTGCTGAAATCGAGTTGCCCGAGCGCGAAATAGGGCACCAGCTTCACGGCGTTGAGGATGGCGAAGAAGCGGACGATCGTTCCGGTATATTCGCGCGGCGGCAGCTTGAGCGGCAGCGTGTAGATCTGGAAGGGCGGGCCGCCGGCATGGGCGACGAAGCTGCCGTAGCCGGCAAGGCCGCCGAGCACGGCGGCCGGCCCCTTTCGCTGCGGCTTCGCGGCGATGACGACGCCATATCTCGCGCGCCAGCTGTTGTAGGCATAGCGCAGCACGAAGAGGACGACGATGACGCCGATGATCAGCCGAAGCGCGTCGCGCTGGACATAGGCCGCCGTCGCCCAGCCGATGGCGATCCCGACGAGCGCGCCGGGCAGCAGGATGCGCAACGTCCTGCCATCGCCGTGATGGCGCCACATCCACAGCGACACGAGATCCATGGCGATCAGGATCGGCAGCAGCAGCGCGGCCGCCTCCACGGGCGAGACCACGAGCGACATCAGCGGCACGCCCATCAGCGAAAGCGCCTCGCCCATGCCCCCTTTTGCAAAGCCGACCAGGAGGACGGCGGGAATGGCGATCATGTAGAAATCAAAATCGGGAAGCATGCGTGTCTGTTGATCCTTTTGTCTGCACGGTCTATCGCTTTTCCCAATTGAAATCGAGTAGGGCCCGCGATCTGCGTCCCCTCAAGGAGCAGACGTCATGAACACTACAGACAACCGCTGCCGGCTTGTTCTCATCGCGCCCGATATCGCCGACACCAAGGCTTGCGCCGGTATCATGAGGGACGCGCTGCGGGGCGGCGATGTCGCCTCCGTCATCGTGCCGCAATACGGTCTCGACGAGCACGCCTTCCAGAAGCATGCCGAAGCGCTCATTCCGGTTATCCAGGATGCGGGCGCCGCCGCGCTCGTGGCCGGCGACAGCCGCGTTGCCGGTCGCGCCAAGGCGGACGGCCTGCATGTGACGGGCAATGCCGAGGCGCTGGCGGAGGCGGTGGAGAAATTCACGCCGAAGCTGATCGTCGGCGGCGGCAATGCGGCGGACCGCCATCATGCGCTCGAAATGGGCGAGGTCCGGCCGGACTATATCTTCTTCGGCAAGCTCGACGGCGATATCAAGCCGGAAGCCCATCCGAAGAACCTCGCGCTCGGCGAATGGTGGGCCTCGATGGTCGAAATCCCGGCGATCGTCATGGGCGGCACCGATCCCGCCTCGGCGCTGGCCGTGGCCGAGACCGGGGCGGAGTTCGTTGCTCTTCGTCTTGCCGTGTTCGCCGATGCGGCGCAGGCCGCCGCAATCGTTTCGCAGGTCAATGCCCTGCTTGACGAAAAAGCGCCACGGTTTGAAGATTAAGACCTTTCCATGTCGAAGCTCCGCCGTCTCTCCGCCAGTCTTCTTTGCCTTGCCCTGACCGGGGGCGCAGGCGCGCATTCCGCCGCACGCGCGCAGGAGGCGCTGCCGGGCGTCGTGCAGGAACCGGCAGAGACGCCGGCGGAAAAGCGCGGCCGCATCACCCCGTTCAACGGGGCGGCGCTTCCCGAAGACGAAGTGCCGCCGCTGCAGCCCCCCTCGAACGGGCAGGCCAAGGCCGGGGAAAGCGGAGAGGCGATCAAGCCTTCCGGCGGGGTCGGGGTTTTCGACCGCATGGGCGCGGTGCTGCCGGCTTTGCCTGCGGAAAAGCCGTTCGACGGCAAGCCGGATGACGCCTACGGCGCGTTCCAGCGCGGCTACTATCTGACTGCCATGGAGCTTGCCTTGCCGAAGGCGCAGCTCGGCGATCCCGCAGCCCAGACGCTGGTGGCGGAAATCTTCTCGCAAGGTCTTGGCGTTGCCCGAAACACCAAGGATGCCGCCTTCTGGTACGAACAGGCGGCCAAGGCCGGCAATCCCGCGGCCATGTTCAAATACGCGCTGATCCTGATGGAAGGGCGCGATGTCCAGCGCGATCGCAAGCGCTCCGAAGAATTGATGAAAAAGGCCGCGGATGCCGGCAATTCGCTCGCCCAGTTCAATTATGGCCAGCTGCTGGTTGCCGACACGCCCGGACCGAAGGGCCTCAAAGCCGCGCTTCCCTATTACGAAAAATCCGCCGAGCAAGGCATCGCCGACGCGCAATATGCGCTCTCGCAGATCTATCTGAATGTCGATGGCATCGACGAGGCCAAGCGAGAGACCGCGCGCCATTGGCTGGAGCGGGCGGCGAAGGCCGGTTACGACACGGCCCAGCTCGATCTCGCGATCTGGCTGGTCGACGGCATCGGCGGCGACCGCAATCTGGAAGGCGGCTTCCAGTGGATGCGTCGCGCGGCCGAGCGCGGCAATGTCGTGGCGCAGAACAAGTTGTCGCATCTCTATATCAATGCAATCGGCACGCGGCCCGACCCGGTCGAGGCGGCCAAGTGGTATGTCCTGTCCCGGCGGGCGGGTCTGACCGATCCGGCGCTCGAGGATTTTTATCTCGGTCTGGAAGACGACCAGCAGAAGGCGGCCCTTGCCGCCGCCAACAAACACCGCACCGGTTAATACCAAGTCTGTTTTCACGGCAAGGCTTGAACTTTTGCCGCATTTGTGGTCTTGAAGCGCCCGATCCACTGATCACCGGGCAAAGGGGCAGTCTTGCTGCGCGCTTTGTGCTGCGCCTTGAAGGTCGCTTGCCGATGATATTCTCCGAGGCGCTTGCCGAGGTTCCGCTGTAGATTTGAGTGTGTTTGCGTCTCTTGAGATGCCGTGCTCAAAGAGTATGTTTTCTGCCGGTCGTTTGCGCGGCCGGCATTTCCGTTCCGAAGGAAGCCAAGATGGCCCGTTCTGCTCTTCTCAATGTCATGGTTCAGGCCGCATTCAAGGCCGGCAAAGGTCTGGCCCGCGATTTCGGCGAGGTGCAGAACCTGCAGGTTTCGCTCAAGGGGCCTGGCGATTACGTGTCGCAGGCCGACCGCAAGGCCGAAAAGCTGATACGTGAGGAACTTTTGAAGGCGCGTCCGACCTATGGGTTCCTCGGTGAAGAAAGCGAAGAGATCATCGGCACGGATGGCGCCCATCGCTGGATCGTCGATCCGCTCGACGGCACCACCAACTTCCTGCACGGCATTCCGCATTTCGCCATTTCGATCGCGCTGGAACGTCAGGGCGAGATCGTCGCCGCCGTCGTTCTGAACCCGGCGACCGACGAACTCTTCACCGCCGAGCGGGGCGGCGGCGCCTTCCTCAATGACCGCCGCCTGCGTGTCGCGGCCCGCAAGAACCTGTCGGATGCGGTCATCGGCACCGGCACGCCGCATCTCGGCCACAGCAACCACGGCACCTATCTTGTCGAGCTGCGCCATGTCATGGGCGAAGTCGCCGGTATCCGCCGCATGGGCTCGGCCGCGCTCGATCTGGCCTATGTCGCCGCCGGCCGTTTCGACGGCTTCTGGGAACGCGACGTCTATGCCTGGGATCTGGCCGCCGGCATCCTCTTGATCCGCGAAGCCGGTGGCTGGGTTGCCGATATCGACGGCGGCAACAAGCCGCTCGAGGACGGTTCGATCGTTGCCGGCAACGAATATATCCGCAAAGCCTTGCACGAGGTTCTGCACCGTCCGATTCCGGGCAAGTAAGACCCCGCACCGCGCCGGTGCAAACCGGCGCCTTTGCTCTTCAATTCGGCACAAAGTTCCTCTAGTCTCCGGCCAACGCCGCGGCACAGCTCTGTTGTGCGCGCCGGCGCAATGGAAAATGCGGAGACTGATGCCTCATGGCGAAAGTGGAACTGTCGGGTTGGGACGCTGCCGGTGGCTTGGGTGACGGATATAACCCCCATAAACTGACCAGTCCCATGATCTTTTTCTGGATCATGGTGATTTTCCTCATCATCGTCGGCTTCGTCGCGGCCATCCTGTTCCGGCAGGCGCACGCCGCCTTCATGAGCAATCCCGGCCTCAACGGCCTTATTTTCGGCGTGCTGCTGATTGGTATCCTTCTCGTTTTCAACCATGTGCTCGGTCTTCGCCCGGAGGTTCGCTGGTTCAACTCGTTCCGCGCGGCTGGCAGCGCCGACAAGGTTGGCCGCGATCCCGTCCTGCTGGCGCCGATGCGCGCCCTTATCGGCCAGCGCCATTCCATGGCGATCTCGACCACGGCGCTGCGCTCCATCCTCGATTCGATCGCAACGCGGCTGGACGAATCGCGTGACACATCGCGCTATCTCATCGGTCTTCTCGTCTTCCTCGGTCTTCTCGGCACCTTCTGGGGCCTGCTCGGCACGATCGGCTCGATCAACACCGTCATCCAGTCGCTCGATGCCGGTACCGGCAGCACGGACGATGTGCTTTCGGCGCTGAAGAACGGTCTTTCCGCGCCGCTCTCCGGCATGGGCACCGCCTTTTCGACCTCGCTTTTCGGTCTTTCCAGTTCGCTGATCCTCGGCTTCCTCGATCTGCAGGCGGGCCGCGCCCAGAACCGGTTCTATACCGAGCTTGAAAACTGGCTCTCCTCCGTCACCGATGTCAGCTCCGACCGCGCCGTCGTTACCGATTCGCCCGCCGCCGCTCCCGTCGAGGAGCTGCGCGCCCTGACGGAGCAGCTTTCCCGTCTCAATCAGGATGGCGGCACGAGCCAGCGCACCACGGCCGCGATGGCGAGCCTTGCCGAAGGGATACAGGGGCTGGTCAAGAACATGCGCGGCGAGCAGCAGATGTTGCGCGACTGGATCGAAGCCCAGCAGGAAGAGGCGAAATCGATGCGCAAGACGCTCGACAAGCTGTCGTCGCGCATGGGCGTCGCGGAAAAGCCGTCTCACAGCGAGCGCGCCTCGCACGGCCGCGCCGTTCGCGACGAAGCGGGAGAATAATCCATGGCTCTGGCACGCAAGGGCCGCAGCCAGCGCACGGTCGATTACTGGCCGGGCTTCGTCGATGCGCTCTCGACGCTGCTTCTGGCGATCATGTTCCTGCTCTCGGTCTTCGTGCTGGCGCAGTTTCTGCTGAGCCGCGAAATCAGCGGCAAGGACGATGTTCTGAACCGGCTGAACAGCCAGATCAACGAGTTGACCCAGCTTTTGGCGCTGGAAAAGAGCGGCAAGCAGGATCTGGAGGATTCGCTCGCCAACCTGCAGGCCTCGCTTGCGACCTCGGAGGGCGAGCGCTCGCGCTTGCAGGCGCTGCTCGATCAGGGTACCGGCAGCTCCGACGCCGCCAACCAGAGAATTGGCGCGCTGACGGGCGAACTCGATGCTGAAAAGCAGGTCAGCGCTCGGGCGATGAGCCAGATCGACCTCCTGAACCAGCAGATCGCCGCGCTCAGAAGCCAGATCGCGGCAATCGAAAACGCCCTGCAGGCCTCCGAAGCCAAGGATACGGAATCGCAGACGAAGATCGCCGATCTCGGCCGCCGGCTGAATGTCGCGCTCGCGCAGCGGGTTCAGGAACTGAACCGGTATCGCTCCGATTTCTTCGGCCGCCTGCGGGAAATCCTCTCCGACCGCGAGAATATCCGCATCGTCGGCGACCGTTTCGTTTTCCAGTCGGAGGTGCTGTTCCCCTCGGGCGGCAACGAGCTCAATCCGGCCGGGCAGGAGGAGATGGCGAAGCTTGCCGCGGCGCTGCTCGACCTCGCCAAAGAGATTCCGCCGGAAATCAACTGGGTCTTGCGTGTCGACGGGCACACCGACAACGTGCCGCTGTCCGGCTCGGGGCGCTACGCGGACAACTGGGAACTTTCCTCCGCGCGCGCGACGTCGGTGGTGAAATTCCTGATTTCCAAGGGCGTGCCGGCCGACCGGCTGGTGGCGGCCGGTTTCGGCGAATTCCAGCCGATCGCCGAAGGCGACAGCAAGGAAGCCCGCGATCAGAACCGCCGTATCGAATTGAAGCTGACGGAAAAGTGAGCTGGGGTTCCCATCTCCCGCTCGCGGAGAGAAGGTGCCCGAAGGGCGGATAGGCTCGCTCCCTCTTCTCCCCAGCGGGGAGAAGTGCCGAGCGAAGGCGAGGCGATGAGGGGTAGCGCGGCATATACTGGACTCGCGGATATACCCCTCATCCGGCGCTACGCGCCACCTTCTCCCCGCCGGGGAGAAGAGAAAGCAAGCGGGAGAGGGGATGACAGCAGCCTCCGTCTTTCCTGTTGCTTTACCCTTACGTGTGCGTAAGCTCTCCTTGAGAGTTCGGGGAGGAAAGCATGGATTGTGAAATCCTTGTCATCGGCGCGGGGCTTGCGGGTCTCGTGGCCGCGACCGAGGCGGCGGAGCGGGGGCGCAGCGTCATCGTCGTCGATCAGGAAGGCCCGCAGAACCTCGGCGGGCAGGCCTTCTGGTCGCTGGGCGGCCTGTTTTTCGTCGATAGCCCCGAACAACGCCGCATGCGCATCCGCGACAGCCTCGATCTCGCCCGGCAGGACTGGATGGGTTCGGCCGGCTTCGACAGGCCGGAAGATCACTGGCCGCGGCTCTGGGCGGAGGCCTATCTCGATTTCGCCGCCGGCGAGAAGCGTTCGTGGCTGCATGGTCTCGGCATGCGCTGGTTTCCGGTGGTCGGCTGGGCGGAGCGCGGCGGCGGTCTGGCCCATGGCCACGGCAATTCGGTGCCGCGATTCCATGTCACCTGGGGCACGGGGCCGGCAGTGCTCGAACCTTTCATCCGCAGGGCACGCGCGGCGGAAGCGCGGGGATTGCTGCGCTTTCGTTTTCGCCATCGTGTCGATGAATTGCTGGTGCGCAACGAGGCGGTTTGCGGCGCGTCTGGGGTGATCCTCAAGGACGATCCGGTGGCGCGGGGTGCGCGCAGCAGCCGCGAAACGGCCGGCGATTTCGAAATCAGCGCCGGGGCGGTGATCGTCACATCAGGCGGTATCGGCGGCAATCACGATCTGGTGCGCCGCGCCTGGCCGGTCGAGCGCCTCGGACCAGCGCCAAAATCGATGGTGAGCGGGGTTCCCCATCATGTCGACGGACGCATGCTGGAGATCGCCGCCCATGCGCGCGGCTCGGTCATCAATGGCGACCGCATGTGGCATTATACGGAGGGCCTGAAGAATTTCGCGCCGGTCTGGCCGGGGCACGGCATCCGCATCCTGCCCGGCCCGTCGTCCTTCTGGTGCGATGCCGACGGCAACCGGTTTTCCGCGCCGGCCATGCCGGGCTTCGATACGCTCGGCACGCTGTCGGCCATTCGTCGCAGCGGGCATGACTACAGCTGGTTCATCCTTACGAAAGCGATCATCAAGAAGGAATTTGCCCTTTCCGGCTCGGAGCAGAACCCTGACCTGACGGGCAAGGATATTCCGCTGCTGCTGCGCCGGCTGGGCAAGAACCCGCCGGGGCCGGTGCAGGCCTTCATGGATCAGGGGGAGGATTTCATCGTTCGCGACAGGCTGGAAGATCTGGTCGAGGGCATGAATGCGCTGACGGGCGAGGGGCGGATATCCGCACCCTATCTGCGCCAGCAGATCGAGGCGCGGGACAGGGAGATCGGCAATGGCTATTCCAAGGATGCGCAGGTCACGGCCATCCGCGGCGCGCGCAACTATCTCGGCGACCGGCTGATGCGCACCGCCAGGCCTCATCGGCTTCTCGATCCGAAGGCGGGGCCGCTGATCGCGGTGCGGCTGCATATCCTGACCCGCAAGACGCTGGGCGGGTTGCAGACCGATCTTTCCGGCCGGGTGCTGGAACTGTCGGGCAAGCCAGTTGAGGGTCTCTATGCCGCCGGCGAGGTCGCGGGCTTCGGCGGCGGAGGCATGCATGGGTATAATGCGCTGGAGGGGACTTTCCTCGGCGGCTGCATCTTCTCCGGCCGCGTGGCGGGCCGGAGCGTGTGATCCTATATCAGCTGCCGACGACCCGCAGTTCCTCGGAGCCGTGATCGAACTGCAACCGCGCCAGCTTGGCGTAGAGGCCGCCCTGACGGATGAGGGAGGCGTGGTTGCCTTCCTCGATGATCCGGCCCTGATCCATGACGAGGATGCGGTCGGCCTTCAGGACGGTGGCGAGGCGGTGGGCGATGACCAGCGTCGTGCGCTGTTGCATCAGCCCGTCCAGCGCCTTCTGCACCAGCACTTCGCTTTCCGCATCGAGCGCGGATGTCGCCTCGTCGAGCAGCAGGATCGGCGCGTTGCGCAGGATGGCGCGGGCGATGGCGATGCGCTGGCGCTGGCCGCCCGAGAGCGTGATGCCGCGTTCGCCGACATGGGTGTCGTAGCCGGAGGCAAGCCGGGCGATGAATTCGTCGGCCTGCGCGGCGACGGCGGCGGCGCGGACAGCCTCGCGGGAGGCGCCGGGCGTTCCGAAGGCGATATTGTCATGCACGGAGGCTGCGAAGATCGTCACATCCTGCGGCACGATGGCCATGCGCTGGCGAAGGGCTTGCGGGTCGGTCTCCCGGATATCGACGCCATCGACCAGAATGCGGCCTCTGGCGGGATCGTAGAAGCGCAGAAGCAGCGAGAAGACCGTGCTCTTGCCGGCCCCCGAAGGGCCGACGATGGCGACGGTTTCTCCGGGTTCTATCGCGAAATCGAGGCCCTTCAGGCTCTTTTCGTCGGGCCGTGCGGGATAGGCGAAATGCACGTCGTCGAAGGTGACGCGACCTTCGGCCGGAACGGGAAGAGGCTCGGGATCGGCGGGGGCGGCGATCTCCGGCTGTTCGGCCAGAAGTTCGTTCAGACGCTCGGCAGCACCCGAGGCCTGCGACAGCTCGCCCCAGACCTCCGACAGCGAGCCGAGGCTGCCGGCCGCGAAAACGGAATAGAGCAGGAACTGGCTGAGCGTGCCCGGCGAGGTGGTGCCCGACAGCACGTCCTGCGCGCCGAACCAGAGCACGGCGACGACGCTGCCGAAGATCATGGTGATGGCGAAGGCGGTGAGCACCGCGCGCGCCTTGACGGCGGCGCGGGCCGCGTCATAGGCATTTTCGACGGCGCCGGCGTAGCGGGCCTGTGCTGCGTCCTCGCCGTTGAAGGCCTGGACGGTGCGGTTGGCGGCGATCGCCTCGCTGGCATAGGCGGAGGCGGCTGCAAGCGTATCCTGCGCCTCGCGCGAGCGCTTGCGCACCGAGCGGCCGAAGCCGACGAGCGGAAAAACGATCACCGGGATCGCCGCCAGCACGAGGCTCGAAAGCTTGGGGCTGGTATAGACCATCATGGCGATGGCCCCGAGACAGAGGATCAGGTTACGGAGCGCCACGGAGGCGGTGGCGCCGACGGCGGACTTGATCTGCGTCGTATCGGCCGTCAGCCGGGATACGATCTCGCCGGACTGGTTGACGTCAAAGAACGAAGCGGACAGGCGAGTCACATGGGCGAAGACATCGCGGCGCAGGTCCGAGACGATGCGCTCGCCAAGGGTGATGACGAAGTAATAGCGGGTGGCACTCGCCAGCGCGAGAATGATCGCCAGCGCCATCAGCATGGCGAAATAGGTGTTGATGAAGCCTGAGTCGGAGGTCGAGAAACCGTGGTCGATCATGCGCCGCACGGCCATCGGCAGGGTCAGCGTGGTAACCGCCGCGACGACGAGCGAGACGAGTGCCCCGATCACCAGCAGACGATAGCGGCTGATATAGGGGAGAAGTTGTCCGAGGGGACGCAGCGACGTTCGTCTTGCCGCCGGGGATACCTCGTGTGCCACATGACCTCCAATCGCGGAAGAGGCTGCGAAACTCGCATGAACCTTCTTCGGCGGTACTTGTTATCCGGGTGACCATCATGTATAGGCACGGCATCAAATTGGGAAGCCGTAGCCCGCAAGCGGTCTGCGGCTTCATTTACGTGTTCGGTCCGTCTGCCGCAATGGCTTGCGACAATTGGACCCTGGAACTTGCAGGAAGATTGTTATGAAGGCTGATATCCATCCCGCTTACCACACCATCAAGGTAGTGATGACCGATGGCACCGAATACGAAACCCGTTCGACCTGGGGCTCGGAAGGCGCGACCATGAACCTTGAAATCGACCCGAAGTCGCATCCGGCCTGGACCGGCGGCAACCAGCAGCTCATGGACCGCGGCGGCCGCGTTTCCAAGTTCAAGAAGCGCTTCGAAGGCCTCGGCCTCTAAGAAATCGCAGGCTGCTTCGGCGGCAGGCAGACAGGGAGCCCGGCATCGTCCGGGCTTTTTTGTTGCGCGGTTTTTGTGATGGGCAATAAAAAACCCGGCGCGAGCCGGGTTTGATGTTCCTGCGGGAAGGCAGAGGATCAGTTGTTGCCGAAGGCCGTCTGCAGCAGGTTGAGCTGGGCCTTGACGCCGTTCTGGTTGTCCGGGACGAAGCTGGTTTCCTGCGGGCGGTAAATCTCCCGGTCGAGCAGGGCGACGCGGTTCTGCAGGCGCAGCGAGCGCTCGATCAGGTCACGGAAGCCTTCCGGCAGATCGTTCCAGCCGGGCGCGGTGCGATCGACGTTGAAGCTGTCGAGACGAACCTTGTTCTTTTCGGAAAGAACCTGATCGCGGCTCATTTCGCCGTTGTTGACGGCGCGCTGCAAGAGAAGCCAGGAGGCCATCTGCATCAGGCGGGTGGTCAGCCGCATGGATTCGGCCGCGTAAAGCACCGATGCCATGCGCGGCAGAACCTTGGATGCGGCGCGGCCAGTCCCGTCGAGATAGCTCGCGGTTTCTTCCACGAGGCCCATGCCTTCCGCATAAAGAGCCTTGAACTGGGCGGACGCCGCAGCATGGCCAGCGAAACTCACGGTGTTCAATCCCCGCTCGGACATGATTTCAAATCCCTGTTAAACGCATCAACTTGATCAGGTAACGAGCAATACGACCAAATGTTTCGTTCGCCCGTTTTCATGTTTCAAGCATGATCTCATAGACCATTTCGCGCAAGCCTATTCTTAAGAAAGGGTTAATCTCCACACTTCTTTGGCTAATGTGCAAAAAAGTCAAAAAAAAGAGCCGCGAAGGCGGCTCTCAAGGTAAAACAGGGAGAAAAATCAGACCATTCGCCAATCGGGAAATTGTCTGAGTCCAGAGCGATCTGGATGAAATAGTAATATCTTGTAATGCTTAATAAACCTTTACGGGCGTGGGAATCACGCTGAATTGATACAGGAAATCTACTATTACTTTATGCGGGTCCGGCCTTTCGGCGCGCAAGCGATCCTGGCCGTAAGGATCGAGGGGGCGGCCGGTGAAGAGGAAGCGCGTTTGCTCCATGCTTCGAAGCTTATCGGCGAAAGAAGCTTTCGGCTTGCGATCTGCTTGCGGATTTGCTCTTGCGCGCCGCCTCCAGCCGCTCGATTTCCTCGTGCAGAAGCGCGATGCGGTTGCCCAGCTCGTCGACCGAAAGCTGAGACAGATCGCATCCGATCTCGTGACTGAGCGGCTTTTTGGGTCTCTCGTCATCGAACAGGCTCATGAACTCGTCCTCATGCCGGGGTCTTCAGGGGCATCCTGGTTTTCTTCCAGAGGTGCGGCGCGTGGCGACAGTTGCAGGCTTTCGGGCGTGGTCAGCGTGCCGGGATTGATCGTCGAATAGGCGTCGCGCTCGGAAACGGGCACGGGGGCGCGCATGCGGCTGCGGAAGATCGCGTAGACGGCGATCAGGATATGGGCGCAGGCGGTGATCATGAACAGGCCGTATGGGCCCATGACCGTCATGACAGGGCCGCCGATGGTCGGGCCGATGATGGTGCCGATGCCGTAGAGCAGCAGCAGACCGCCGGAAATCTTGACGAAATCTTCCGGCGACGCGAAGTCGTTGGCGTGGGAGACGGCGATCGGATAGAGCGCGTTCGCCGTTGCGCCGTAGATGCCGACAAAGCTGATCAGCAGAACGACGCCCGACGGTTCGACCAGATAGATCAGCAGGCCCGCAACGGCGGCGATCGCCGCGAGAGCGGCGAGAACGTAGCGCCGGTCCATGCGATCCGAAAGGCGTCCTGCGGGAAATTGCATGACGGCGCCCGCGAAGATGACGGTACTGACCATCAGCGCGACGTCGCTATCCGTCAGCCCTGCCTGACGGCCGAAGACCGCGCCGAGCGTGCCATAGGCGCCGTTGGCGATGCCGATCAGCAGGATGCCGAGAAAGGAAACCGGCGAGTTGCGGTAAAGGCCGCGCAGGTCGAGCGAGACCTGTTTCAGCGGTTGCGGCGAAACGGCGGTCGACAGCAGGGTGGGCAGCATCGCAAGGCAGTAGACGATGCCGCAGATCATGAAGAACAGCGTCGTGTTGGTATCGCCGAAGGGAATCAGCATCTGGCCGGCGACCACGCCGAAAAGGGTAATGGCGATATAAAGGGAAAAGATCGCGCCGCGGCTATCGTTCGTCGCGCGCTCGTTGAGCCAGCTTTCGATGATCATCGATGTGCCTGCCGTGGACAAACCGTTGA
>JAVBSF010000491.1:0-3969 GCA_031556925.1 Pararhizobium sp. | reverse complement strand
GGTTTTACTATCGGAGCCACAGTTGGCGCTGGTAAAGGTTCCAATGAAGGTTCTGTTATTGGAGCCGGAGTCGTTTTTGGTGTCAGGGACGCTGATGTAGGCTTCAATAAATTATCCTGGACATTCTTCAATGGCCCAGGGTTTTTATTTTTTGGCGGTGTCGTCATAAAGTTACATTTAGTCGTATCGCCGACTTGTTTCATCAGGTCAGTTTTGTCCTGAAACTCGTTGGCTTTTTTGCTATTTGCGCTCGATCTAACTGAAAGAAACAAACTGACACCCACAGCTGCCGTTACCGTCAAAAGTGCAGCCATAGGTGCCATACGCATCTGCCTTGCAAGGCTATCCCCTTCCTTAATAATTTGTGCCTGTTCCATCTCATTAATCTGTCGCTTAAGTTGAAGGAACGTAGCTCGGAACTTGAGGAAGACAATTCGCAGATTGCCCTCCTCATTAAAAAGATTCATCAGTAACTTAATGAGATCAGATACTGTATTAAATAAGCGTGTCAGAGGCTGTCCGGAAGTGAGTTTGTCATCAGCTAACTGTTTCTCATCAAAAAAAAGGCGGGCAAGTGCATCAGCATCCTGGCAATCTTCGATGGCTTTTATACCGTCTTCACCTAATTTGTTCTGAAGAGTAAGTTGAGCCTGAAAGAGATTACCTGTTTTTAATGCAGAAACTAACGGTTCTAATTCTGTCATGTCCTGTTGAGTAAACTCTAATTTCTCCGGCGTTTTTAACCAGGGTATTGCTAAATCGATCTTATTATCAGATAAGGTCTCTTTCACTTCAATACTACTGACCGTCTTGAGATCTGACCATTCTGTTTTTTTGCTGATGGGTTGTATTGCTGTAAAAAGTTGAGGTGCAAAAGTGGAGAACCTTGCATGGTTCAATAATTCAGTAGCCATATATGAGATTCCTTCTTAGTGGGCAGCGTTATTCAGCATCATTTTTCTGTCACGCTGAATAACTTTATTCAGCATTTCGCTGGCCAGTTCGACGAGTTGTGCTGATATTTCTGTAACGCGTTGCAATGATTTGGGTGTGTCCTTCATCATGTCGTCAATCAATTCTTTTAGCAGATTAGCAGCTGTTAATTCCTTTTTGTTATCTGATAAATCTTCCTGCGTCTGTGCCATTGGAAAGGAATAACCAAATGCAGTTCCCTTATCTGCCATTGGCAGTAGAATCGTTGAGCCTTGCAATAATGTTTTATTCTTATCAATCAATTTCATAAAACCTGACATTTTGTCAGTGTTGAGTTTCGTTAAAAGAGTCTTCAGCCAGGGCAGTTTATCTTTAATCGTCCCGATCACACGCTGAAATCCCTGTGTGTTAGTCAGCTTGCCGAGACCTTTGGTCACCAGAATTGAGGCAACGATGACCACGATCGCTGCCAGGGCATTAGCCACGTATTCAACCCATTCGCCATCCGCTCCCATGGCCTTCATGGCTTCGGAAAATCCCTTACCAATATATTCGGTCAGTTTACCCATCAGACTAAAGCCGACAGTTTCTTCCAGCACAATTTCAACTACAGTAAACACCAGCGTTACCAGCATCGCTCCGAGCCCCAGAGTCAATGCACTGAATAAGGCCCCCACGACTGCCATCACGGCACGCATAATCCATTTGAAGATTGTGCTTCTTTTTTCAGCCGCCTCCTGCTGCTGTCGAGCTTTATCCACCAATGCGCGGTTTTCCTGCAACCGACGGGTCATCACTTCCGTCCAGTATTCTCTGGTTATGCTCATATGTTGGCTATCGTTATCCGTCGTTATCGCTCCTCCCTCTTGCTGAACACGCCGCAAGGCAAAGAACAATTCCGCGAAAACACGATCACTACTACTGGGAGGGGCAACGAGTTGCGGCTTTTCAGGAGTATCCGCAAACGCAGCCGGTGGCGTTGTGCGAGTGAGGCTGGCCGGATTATTGACGAGGGTAGTAATAACCGCATTCTGGGCCAGATCATGTTTTTTCTGCCAGGCACCCTCTAATCCAGCTACCCAGGTGTCCAGTTCTTCAATAAATTGTTGCAACGCAACGGTTTCCGCTGCCTGTTCAGCCGGTACCTCCGCTGACGCACTTTGCACTGACTGCGGCACGGTAGCTGTTTGCCTTAACAAGGCTTTTTTCATTGGTGCAGTCAGTCCCGGTGATGTACCGGCATCAGCAGTATTCCCTTCTGACTCTTCAAGTTGCTGCTCGATGGTAAGCACCTGTGCAAGTTGCTGCTCCATAGGTTGCAATGACGTCCCAAGACGTGAAGTTGCTCCTCCGGATTGTGCCAGCCTGAACAAAGCATTCTTTAAGCGCAGTTTAAGATCGTCCAGCTCCTCAGAAAGACGTTCTCGTTGTGCCGGTCGCTCACTCAGCGTGTCCGCTTGTATCTGTACCCGGCTGATAAAAGTTTCGACTTCCTCACTGAGCAGGACCGGGTCATCCGCCGGAGGCACATTTTCAGTGCGTGATTCTGTGTTTTGCCGCACCGCCTTTTTGGATCGCTCTGCCGTTAAGTCAATAGATTGAAATAGCAAAGGGCTACGGTGCCCCACAATACTTGTCGCCATGTATGTTCTCCTGTTTAATGACTTTCTTCCTGGGGGTTGTCCATCGCGTTCAGATAACCTTGCGCGATGAGTTTTAACTGAGGGTCGCAATTAGCACGGAAGACTGTGTCAAAACATTCGCGCGCCCTGGATTTTTTTTTAATCATCAAATAACAATATCCAGCTTGTAGCATCGGCCGGGAATCATTCTGTGCCAGTACAGATGCCGCCATATAAAATTCAATGGCACGACGATATTTTTTCTTGAGTTGATAGATTGCGGCCATTCCCATCAGATAATCTTTATTCAATGGCCTGAGCAAACACAGATAGTTGAATAAGGTGAGTGATTCATCTAATTTAGATTGCTGGTATAAGTTCCATGCACAGGTATACAAACTGTCCAGCATATTTTGACTGACATTACTTTCAGACAAGCTGTTACCACCTGATTTCTCATCAGGTGAGATGGTTGACAAATCTTCCATTATGGATATCCTTTATCTGATCATTTTAACCAGGTCAGCAAGCAAACTCTCTGCTGTCTTGATCAAATTACTTAATGCTTCTTTGGTATCGTTGAATAATGTTTTGGCAGAGTCGGTTTTGGTATTGACTTTTTTAACGACAGTATCGAATTGAGTTTGGGCCTGCGAAAGCACATTATTAAACTGGGTCAGTTGTTCAGGTGTAACCAGGAAATTCTCTGAGTGATCATCATATTTATTGAAGCAACTACCCACTGCATCCATTAGCATTTTTACGACATCATCACCAAGATTAATAAGCGCTACCGTACCAATCATTTCGGTATAACTTATCCCCGTCCCCTCAAGCAAGTTGGCCAAATCAGCCTCAGTCACACCACCCAATATCATTGCCACTTGCGTTTCTAAAGCGGAAATCTCGTCCAAAACCGCTTTCATTTCATTAACTTTTCCAACGTCAAATTGATGTTTGCTATCACTTTGATTAATGCCATCAGAACTTTTCAATACCTCAGCATACTTCTTATTAAACTCATTGATCTTGCTTTGCCAGGTGGTGATTAGTGAAATCAGAGACTTATAAAAAGTTACGTTGCTTTTATCTATGGTATCAAACCCAGGTAACATTCTTGCAAGCCATCCACTCAAAGTATTACCATCAACAATGGGTTTTTCTTTTAATGGGTATTCATTATTAAGAACGGAAATAAAATATTTATAGGAATCACCTCTGGTGTAGAGACTTAAGGAACTGGCTGCGTCTCTTAATGCTTTTTGCATCTCCAGATAGCTATCGTGATTAATATAATCGGGGAGAGAAAGCACAAACTCTAATTTACTCAGTACTGTGTTTATGTCGGTTGGATTGAAAGCCGTAATTATTACAGTACCATCACCCTGGAAAACATATGGCATCGCGAGTGTCT
>JAVBSF010000238.1:0-8436 GCA_031556925.1 Pararhizobium sp. | reverse complement strand
CCGCGCGGGGAGAAGGGGACACCGGCGGCGCTTTGTTTGGCGATATGGTTGTCGAGGCGGCGCGGGAGTGGATCGGGACACCCTACCGGCATCAGGGCAGCCTGAAGGGGATCGGATGCGATTGCCTGGGGCTGGTGCGCGGCGTGTGGCGCGCGCTTTACGACAAGGAGCCGGAAGAGCCATCGGCCTATCAGCCGGACTGGGCGGAGCGGGGTGGCGAGGAGCGGCTGATGGCGGCGGCCCTTCGGCATTTCGGTGCTGCGATCTCCCGGACGGACATGCGGGCGGGGGATGTGCTTTTGTTTCGCTGGCGGGCGGAGATGCCGGCGAAACATGCGGGGATTTTGAGCCATAACGGGCGGTTTATCCACGCCTACGAGCAGGCGGCAGTGATCGAATCCGCGCTGGTGCCTTCCTGGCGGCGGCGGATCGCGGCGGTGTTTCGGTTTCCGGTGAAGGGGTAGATATCCATGGCGACAATCCTACTGCAAGCCGCGGGGGCGGCTCTGGGCAGCGTGTTCGGGCCCGTCGGGGCGATGCTCGGGCGCGTGGCCGGGGCGCTGGCGGGGTCGGTGGTCGACCGGGCGCTGATCGGGGGTACAACGGTTTCGGGGGCGCGGCTTTCGGATGCGCGCATTCCCGGCGCCGAGGAGGGGACGGCCATTACCCGCGCCTACGGGACGGTGCGGATCGGCGGCACGCTGATCTGGGCGACGCGGTTCGAGGAAGAGGTCAGGAGCGAGCGGCAGGGCGGCAAGGCGAGCGGGCCGCGGGTGGAGACGTTCCGCTATTTCGCCAATTTCGCTCTCGGAATCTGCGAGGGAAAGATCGCCGGTATCCGGCGGGTCTGGGCGGACGGGCGGGAGCTTGACCTGAACACGGTCGAGATGCGGGTCTATCGCGGGACCGAGGGACAGCCGGTCGATCCGCTGATCGACGCGAAGCAGAAGGAGGCGCCGGCGTTTCGGGGGCTGGCCTATGCGGTGTTCGAACGCTTGCCGCTCGACGGTTTCGGCAATCGCATTCCGGTGATCCAGTTCGAGGTGCTGCGGCCGGTCGGGCAGCTGGAGAAGGATATCAAGGCGATCACGATCATTCCGGGCGCCACCGAGCATGGCTACGACCCCGGCGTCGTGACCGAGAAGACCGGGGCGGGCAAAAGCCGGCGGATCAACCGCAATGTCTTTCATGGCGAGAGCGACTGGCAGGCTTCCATCGACGAATTGCAGGCCCTGTGCCCTTCGCTGGAGCGGGTGGCGCTGGTCGTATCGTGGTTCGGGACGGATTTGCGCGCCGGGGAATGCAAGATCGTGCCAGGGGTCGAAACGGGGTTGCGGCAGGCGGAAAGCCGGCCATGGTCGGTTCTCGGGACGTCGCGCGGAGCCGCGCGGATCGTCAGCCGCAACGGCGGCGGGCCGGCTTATGGCGGCACGCCGAGCGACAGCAGCGTCGTGGCGGCGATCGCGGACCTGAAGGCGCGGGGACTGGAGGTTTATCTCTATCCCTTCGTGATGATGGATATTGCCGATGGCAATGCCTTGCCCAACCCCTATGGCGGGATCGGACAGGCTGCCTATCCGTGGCGGGGGCGGATTACCTGCCATCCGGCGCAGGGCGAGGCGGGCACGGCCGATGGAACGAGTGCTGCGCGGGGGCAGATCGCAGATTTTTGCGGGACGGCGAGCGCCGGTGATTTCACCGTTTCGGGGACACGGGTTCTGGGTGGGGGAGAGGATGAAGGGTACCGGCGGCTGATGCTGCATTACGCGCTGCTGGCGCAGGCGGCGGGTGGCGTCGACGGGTTTATCATCGGCTCGGAACTGCGCGGGCTGACGCGGCTTCGCGACGGGGACGGGCAATTTCCGTTCGTCGAGCAGCTGGTCGCGCTGGCCGGAGATGTCAGGGCAATCGTCGGGGCGGGAACGAAGATCACCTATGCGGCGGACTGGAGCGAGTATTTTGGATACCAGCCGGCGGACGGGACCGGCGATGTGCATTACCATCTCGACCCGCTCTGGGCTTCTGATGACATCGATGCCGTCGGGATCGACAATTACATGCCGCTTTCCGACTGGCGTGACGGCGATCTCTGGGACGGCAATCCGGACGGATTTTCGCATGGCGCCGATGGCGGCGCGATGCGGGAGATGATTGCCGGCGGCGAGGGGTTCGACTGGTATTATCAGGACGAGGCGGATCGCAGGGCGCGGCTGAGGACGACGATCAGCGACGGGCTGGCGGGAAAGCCCTGGGTGTATCGCTACAAGGATCTGCAAAGCTGGTGGAGCAATGTGCATCGCGACCGGATCGGCGGCGTGGAGCAGGCGGAAGCGAGCCCCTGGGTGCCGGGATCCAAGCCGATCTGGTTTACCGAACTGGGTTGCCCGGCCATCGACAAGGGGAGCAACCAGCCCAACGTGTTTGTCGATCCGAAGTCTTCGGAGAATGCGGCGCCTTATTTTTCCGGCGGCGGGCGCAACGATCTGGTGCAGCGGCGGTTTCTGGAAGCGCATCACGCGCACTGGACGGAAACGGGCGGGGCCGTCGATCCGGACCGTCTGTTTGTCTGGACCTGGGACGCGCGGCCTTTGCCGGCCTTTCCGGAAAATACCGATCTCTGGGCGGATGGCGGCAACTGGCGGACCGGGCATTGGCTGAACGGGCGGCTGGGGGCGGCGAATGCGGGCGATGTGATCCGGGCCGTTCTGGCCGATCATGGTTTCGATGACGCCGATACGTCTGATGTGACGGGGGATGTCGCGGGTTATGTGCAGGCCGAGCAGGCCTCGGCACGCGATGTGCTGGAGCCGTTGATGCAGGCGCTTTCCATCGATGCGGTTGAAGACGGGGGCAGGCTGCGCTTCCGGTCGCGGCTGAAGCTGGCGGCGCAGACGCAGCTTATCGACGTACTAGCCGAGGATGGCGAGGCAGCACTTTACGAAGAGACGCGCGGGCATGGGAGCGATTTTGCCGGTGAGGCACTGATCGATTTTTTCGATGCGACGGCGGATTATGGCCGAGCGACGGTACGGTCGCGGCGGGCAGGGGTGGAAAACGAGCGGGTCCTGCGGCTTTCGCCGCCGGCGGTCTTGCATGAGGATATGGCGACGGGGGTCGTCGAGGATGCGCTGAAGGATCATCAGGCGGGACGGCGGCAGGTGCGGTTCAGTCTTTCGCCCGCGGCTCTGGCGCTTGAGCCGGGGGATGTCGTGACGCTGGATGCCGTAACGCCCGATGGTGGACCGGCGGGAAGCTTCATCATCGAGAGGATCGAGGACGGCCGGGTGCGCCGCGTCGAGGCGCGGGCGTTTCAGCCCTCTGGCAATGGCGGCGGGACAGGCGCGGTGCGCAGGGGGGCACGGGCATCGCGGACGGCGTCGGATGCGTTCTCTCCCGTCGTGATGCTGATGGACCTGGCGCAGTACGACGGCGGCGAGGCGGCGAGCTTTGCGCGGGCGGCGGTGTTTGCCCGGCCCTGGCGGACGGCAACGCTGTCATCATCGGCGACGACCGAAGGGTACAGGTTTCGGCAGCGCTTCGAGCGGCCGGCAAAGACGGGGACGCTGGCGGCAACTCTTGGGACGGGCGTCGCCGGGCGTTTCGACTGGTCGCAGGCCGTGCTCGTGAACCTCGATTTCGGCGGGCTGTCTTCCGCGTCGCGGGTTTCGGTCCTGAACGGGCAGAACCGGGTGGCAGTGCAGGGGGAGAACGGGGTGTGGGAAATCATCGGCTTTCTTGCCGCGGAGGAGGTGGACGACGGGCAATGGAAGCTCACCGGCCTGCTGCGCGGTCTGCATGGAACGGGCGATGCCATGGGGACGGGAAGCGGGGCGAACGTCGTGGTGCTGGACGAAGCCGTGAAGCCGGTCGGTCTTGGAAGCGACGAGGCAGGCAGGATGCTGAACGTCATCGTGGAAGCCGCGGGGGAAGCGGTTTACGGGCCGCTTGCCTTTGCGGGCGGGATGAGGGCGCAGACGCCGGTCGCGCCCGTGCACCTGAAGGCCGAGAGGCAGCCGGGCGGGGATATCCGTCTGAGCTGGATACGGTGCGCGCGGCGCGACGCCGACCATTGGCTCGAAGGCGATATCGCGCTCGACGAGGCGGAGGAGCGCTATCGGATCGAAATCCTCGACGGCGATGCGGTGATGCGGTCTGCGGAAAGCAGCGAGCCGTTTTTCGTCTATGCCGCAGCGAACGAGGTGGCGGATTTCGGAGGCGTGCAGAGCGCGCTTTCGGTCAGGGTTCGCCAGCGCGGAGGCAAGGTGGCGCTGGGTGTGGCGGCGCAGGCGGTGCTCGCTGTGTGAGGCTCGCGAGCAAGCCTGCGTCTGGATCGTTGGAAGGAAGGAGACGGGTATGACGGACTTGAAAGGGTGGTATCAGTCGCGGGCGGTGTGGGGCGGGGTTGTTGCCGTTTTCGCTTCCTGCGCGCATCTGGCGGGTTTTGAGATCGGCAGCGAGGATCAGCGTCAGATCGTCGATGCTCTCATCGCGATTGCGGCGGCGGGCGGCGGGCTGGTTGCAATCTATGGGCGGATCTTCGCCAGCAAGAGGCTGCGCTGAAGCGCCTGAAAGCGCTATGGGTGGCCTGTACGGCCGCCCGCCGCTGTCGGCCGGAGCACTGTAACCCGACATTCATTTGCCATTCAGACAGTATGGTTTATTAAAATGGCAAGAAACGTCAGTCGTTGAAAGTGCGTTCATGTCCTCACCGTTGATCATAGCAACGCTTGCCGCGGGTCTTTCCGGGGTAGCGCCGCCGGCGATCGATCTGCCATCGATGGTTGTTGCCGTGGATGGCGATTGCAGTGCGGCGGCTGCCCAGGTCGTTGCGGAAACGGGCGGTGAACTGCTGTCGGCGCAGCCGACCGCGGACGGTAAATGCGTCGTGACCGTGCTCATTCCCGGAAATGGCGGACGTCCGAAAAAGGTGACGGTCCGCGTGCCGATGTAGTGCCTTCACGTCGTCCTGAAGACTTGCATAATCCTTTGCGGACGGTCGAATAGGCGCTGTCCGTGATTCTGTCGCCTGCCGTGGCGACGGCTCCGGCGGGAAAAGAGGAAATTCTTTCATGCGCATTCTCGTGGTCGAAGACGATGCCAATCTCAATCGCCAGCTTGCAGAGGCGCTGAAGGAGGCGGGCTATGTCGTCGATCAGGCCTTCGACGGCGAGGAGGGGCACTATCTCGGCGATGGCGAGCCCTATGACGCCGTGATCCTCGATATCGGCCTGCCGGAGATGGACGGCATCACCGTCCTGGAGAAATGGCGGGCGGACGGCAAGCGCATGCCGGTGCTGCTCTTGACGGCGCGCGACCGCTGGAGCGACAAGGTCGCCGGCATCGACGCGGGCGCGGACGACTATGTGGCCAAGCCTTTCCACGTCGAAGAGGTTCTGGCGCGCATTCGGGCCTTGATCCGCCGGGCTGCCGGACATGCAAGCTCGGAAATCGTTTGCGGGCCGGTCAGGCTCGATACCAAGGCTTCCAAGGCGACGGTGGACGGGGTTCAACTGAAGCTGACCTCCCATGAATTCCGGCTCTTGTCCTACCTGATGCATCACATGGGGCAGGCGGTGTCGCGCACGGAGCTGGTCGAGCATATGTACGATCAGGATTTCGACCGCGATTCCAACACGATCGAGGTGTTCGTCGGACGGCTGCGCAAGAAGATCGGCAATGATCTGATCGAGACCGTGCGCGGGCTCGGCTACAGGATGCAGCCGCCGGGCGCGCTCGTGGACAAGGGTGCGAAGTCCTGAGCAGGGGCTGGCCGGACATGCTGAAACCGCAATCGCTGACGGCGCGCGTTCTTCTCGTCTCGACCATCTGGGCGGCGGCGGCGCTGGTCGTGATCGGGGTGGTGATTTCCACACTCTACCGGCAGGGGTCGGAACGCGGCTTTCAGGATCTTTTGCGGGCTCAGCTCTACAACGTCATCAATTCCGTCGTCGTCAACGACAAGACGGTGCTGGCGGGCAGCCCGCAGCTGGGCGACCTCCGGTTTTCGCAGCCGCAGACAGGGTGGTACTGGATTGTCGAGCCGATCGGCGAATTCGATACGCCGACGCTGATGTCGACCTCGCTCGGCAACGGCAAGCTGCCGATCCCGAGCGTGGACGAGGTGCCGTTCGATATCCGCTACGAGCGGTTCTATACGACGACGGATTCCTTCGGGAATTCTGTCGAAGTGGCGGAGACGGAAGTCGTTCTCGATATTCAGGGGCATACGGCCCGTTTTCGCGTCGCAGGCAATCGCGATGTGCTGGAAAGCGACATCGACGACTTCAACCGCAATCTTTATCTGGCGCTTTCGATCTTCGGTTTCGGCGGGCTCGGCATGAATGCGCTGGCGATCCTTTTCGGGCTTCGGCCGCTCGATCAGGCGCGGCGGTCGCTGGAGAAGATCCGGGCGGGCGAAAGCGAACGGCTGGACGGGGAATTCCCGCGCGAAATCCAGCCGCTGGCGAGCGAGGTCAATGCGCTGATCGACAGCAACCGGCGCATCATCGAGCGGGCGCGCATGCAGGTCGGCAATCTCGCCCATTCGCTGAAGACGCCGATTGCGGTGCTGATCAACGAAGCGCGGGTGCTGGAGGCGCCGCATGGCGATCTCGTCAAGAACCAGGCGGACGCCATGCAGATGCAGGTGCAATCCTATCTGAACAGGGCGCGGATCGCGGCGCAGCGCGAAAGCGTGCTGGCGCGAACGGAGGTGGAACCGACGCTGGAGCGGCTGGTGCGCGTCATGCGGCGGCTGCATCCCGACAAGGAGTTCGCGTTTTCCGTATCTCCACCCGGATTGATGCTGGCTATGGAGCAGCAGGATGTCGAGGAAACGGTCGGCAACCTTCTCGACAATGCGGCTCGCTATGCCGGGGTGCTGGTGCGGATTTCGGCCTATTCCGCGCCCGAGAATGTGCAGGGTGGCGATCCGGGCCGGCGGCACTGGGTTGGTATCGATGTCGAAGACGACGGACCGGGGCTGGAACCGGAAGAGATCGCCGTCGCCATCAAGCGCGGCAAGCGGCTGGACGAGAGCAAGCCGGGGACGGGGCTCGGGCTTTCCATCGTCAAGGAAATCGCCGGCGAATATCAGGGCAAGCTCGGGCTCTCGCGCGCCGAGATCGGTGGCTTGAAGGCGCAACTCGTCTTGCCGGGACTGAGCTGACCCTTCCACGCCGAACGTGACTTTTTTGACAGGGTCGTCTGCAAAATAAGCAAAAGCTTGTGTGAATGCCAAACCCCCGAGGATCAAAGGTTGCCTGCCTGCCGGGCGCATGCAAGAAGACGGGATGACGGCATCGTGTTTTGGCCCGAAAGGCCGAAAGCGTGATGATGATTTCCAAGGCATCAGAGAGAACTGGGTAGCACCGCATTATGAGCAAGAACGCCTGCTTGACCGCATCCGCGACGACAAGAACCGGCATCGCGCTTGCTGGCTGCGTATTGCTGCTGGGCGGATGCGCATCCGCCGGCAAGACCGGCAGCGCGCAGCTTGCGGCAGGATCGTCCTCCTACATCGCGGCGCTGGGCGGCGGGATCGTGAGCCGGGAGGCAAATCTTTCTCTGAGCAAGGCGGACCGGCAGCGGGCGCTCGAGGCGGAATACCGGGCGCTTGAAGCGGCACCCGGCGGGCAGCCGGTGGTCTGGCAGGGCTCGGGCGTGAGTGGCTCGGTCGTTGCGACGGCGCCGTATCAGGTCGGCTCGCAGAATTGCCGTCAGTACAGCCATACGGTGACAACCAACAAGGGGCAGGACAATGTTGCTCGCGGTGTTGCCTGCCGCAATGATAATGGAAGCTGGACGCCGCTGACCTGAAGCCAGCCGCCATTTTCGATCCGGCCTGGGCTGAATGGCGATTGATCTTGATCCTGTTCGGGGCTTGCGGCGAAACGCCTCAACTTTTCGTTAGGCCCGGTTTTCCGGTTGGAATGCCGGGGGGCGCATAGTAATTGAGCGCATATGCTGTTCTGGATTCTCGTTTCCATCCTGACGGCGGCTGTTGCCGTCGCATTGCTTCTGCCGCTGATGCGGGCGGATGCGCGCACCGAAATTCCCCAATCCCATGATGTCGAGGTCTATCGCGACCAGCTTGCCGAATTGAAGCGGGATGCCGACAGTGGCCTGATTTCCGCCGGTGAAGCCGAGTTTGCCCGCGCGGAAGTGGCGCGGCGGCTTCTGGCCGCGAGCGATGCCGTGACGGCGGCGACGGTGCCGGTTGCATCGCGCCGGGCGAACCGGATCGCACAGGCGGCGGTCATCGTTGTTCTGCCGCTTGCGGGGCTCTGTCTTTACTTGGCGACGGGGCGTCCGGATATGCCGGACGCGCCGCTTGCCGCCCGGCTCGCCAATCCCGGCGACGATATCAATATCCTTATCGCCAAGGCGGAGCAGCATCTGGTTCAGAACCCGGAAGATGGCGCCGGATGGGATATT
>JAVBSF010000407.1:0-7370 GCA_031556925.1 Pararhizobium sp. | reverse complement strand
GCCCGCGGCTTTCCCCGTGGCGAGGCAGGCCGTCAGCAGGTAGCCTCCGGTCGGCGCTTCCCAATCGAGCATTTCGCCGGCAACGAAAACGCCCGGCATTTTCTTCAGCATGTAATTGCCGTCGATCTCCGCAAGGCGGATGCCGCCGGCCGAGGATATGGCTTCGGCAATCGGGCGTGGCCGTATCAGGCGTATCGGCAGGGCCTTGATCAGCCGGGCAAGTTCCGCGGTTGTGCCGCTGTCGCCATAACACTCCCGGACAAGCCCCGCCTTCACGCCCTCCAGCCCTGCACCTTTCCGCAACCGGCTGGAAAGGCTTGCTTTGCTCGACTGTTTTTCAAGATCGCGGGTCAGTTTCTCGAAGGAACGGCCGGGCATGAGATCGAGGGTCAGGATCGCTTCCCGTCCGCTATCGATCGCGTCCCGCAGGGCTGCCGCATGGGCATAGACGAGGCTGCCCTCGATGCCTGTCCGGGTGATGACGAATTCGCCGGAAAAGGTACCGGCGCGCGATGTGGCCGTTACGGATTTCACTGGGGTGCCGGAAAAACGTTCACGAAAAACGTCGCTCCATTCCACGTCGAAGCCGCAGTTTGCCGGCCGGAACGGCGCGATCCCTATGCCGCGGTTTTGAAGCTCCGCTGCCCAGCTCGCATCCGAACCGAGCCGTGGCCAGCTTGCTCCCCCAAGGCCGAGGAGGACGGCGTCGCAGGCGACCGATATCCCGCCATCCGTGGTTTCAAACAGGAGATCACCGGCGGGCGAAAAGCCGATCCAGCGATGGCGGGTTTTGATGGCGACGTCCCGGCTCTCCAGCCGTTTCAGCCAGGCGCGCAGCAGGGGCGAGGCCTTCATCGCCTTTGGAAAAACGCGGCCCGATGTGCCGACGAAGGTCTCCGTTCCCAGCGACTGGGCCCAGGCCCGCACCTGTTCCGGCGTCAAACCGTCGAGTGCCGGGCGAAGTGCGGCACTGGCATCGCAGAAGCGGGTGGCGAAGTGATCGAAGGGTTCCGCATGGGTGAGATTGAGGCCCGATTTGCCGGCCAGCAGAAATTTTCGAGCGACAGTCGGCATCGCCTCATAGACAGTCACGCGATGGCCGCTGCCGGCCAGTCTTTCCGCCGCCATCAAGCCGGCCGGTCCGCCGCCGACCACAGCGATGTTTTTTGCAGTGTAGGTCATCGCCTCCTCATGGCCTGTGCGGCCTTTCGAAGCAAGCCGGGGAATTTCCGGGCGCGGCGCGGATCTCGCTTTAATGCATTGTAAACCAGATTTTTTTAGGATGGCTATACGGCGCAGTTCGGAGCGCCGCACGGGCCATGATGGCGAAACAGTTTCGTTCATCCTCAATCACAGCCCCAACGACTTCTCCTCATGACGACAGCGGCAAAGCCTTCAAGGCGACAGATTTCCCTCTATTTCCTCGTCTTCATCTGTCTCTTTCTGGGTGCGATTTCGCTGCCGCGGGGACCGTTCGTGCTGGTGATAACAGATCCCCGCTATCCGCCGGCTCACATGCTCGACGTTATCGGCAGGGCCGGTGGTGAACTGGTGCTGCCCGGTGCCTTGTCCTGGCTGGCTGTTGCCCATTCCGACGCCGCCGATTTTCCGGCGCGGTTGCGCCGTGCCGGAGCAATTCTCGTTTTCGATCACGTGCTGGCCGCAGGCTGCTACGCTGGAGTTTAAAAAATGGATGCCTTGGAAAAACTGCGCGAAAAGACGTCATTCGGCATTATCGGCCTGCTCTGGCTCAATCTGGCCCTGCTCGTCTTGAGAAACATCGTCCGCCCGGAGGCTTTCGATGTGCCTTCTATCATTGCCGCGACGATGGTGACGAGTATGGCCAGCCTGACCGGGTGGCGCGATCGCTCCGGGCCGTCCACACGCATCATCACCTCGATGGCGATGGCGGCGAGCGTCGGCTTTCTCGTCTACAGCTTTTCAGGTGAGCCGCTGCAGATCGACATGCATATGTATTTCTTTGCTGCGCTGGCGATCTGCGCTGCCTGGGTCGATTGGCGTGCGATCATTGCCTTTGCAGCCCTTGTCGCGGTTCACCATCTCGTCCTTTATGCGGTTTTGCCCCTTGCGGTGTTCCCCGGAGAATCGCATTTCAACCGTGTGGTGCTACATGCGGTCGTTCTGGTTGCCCAGGCCGGTGCGCTGATCGCCCTGACCTCCGCCATGGTGTCGGCCTTCGCGGTTGCGGACCGCTCGGTGAAACAGGCACAGACGGCCGGTCGCGAAGCGACGGAAATGGCCGAAAAGGCGCGACTGGCCGATGCGGCCGCGGAGCGTGAACGGGAGGTGCGCGAAATCCTGCGGGCCAAGGCGCATGATTCGGTGACCTTCGCGGTCAATTGCCTTCGATCGGCGCTTTCGAGCCTTTCCAGGGGCGATGTCACGATCCGGATTTCCGATGAGCTGGATGGCGATCTCAATGAACTGCGCCATGCCTTCAATGAATCGGTCGAGCAGCTCGATGACGTGCTCAAGCAGGTTGGCGAAGTTGCCAATTCCGTGCGCAACGGTTCGGCCCAGATCAACCACGCCAACACCGATCTGTCGAAACGAACGGAAAATCAGGCGGCTTCCGTCTCCGAAACCGCCTCGTCGCTCTCCCATGTGCTCGAGACCGTGCAATCGACATCCACGCTTGCCGAAACGATGGGGGCGATGGTTCGCAAGGCTAAGGCCGGCGCCGAGAATTCGAGCGCGATCGTTGCAAACGCCGTGGACGCCATGCTGATGATCGAGAACTCGTCGCAGGAGATCGGCAAGATCATCGGCGTCATCGACGATATCGCTTTCCAGACTAACCTGCTGGCGCTGAACGCGGGTGTCGAGGCGGCGCGCGCCGGCGAGGCCGGCAAGGGGTTTGCGGTCGTCGCCCAGGAAGTGCGCGAGCTTGCCCAGCGCTCGGCTACGGCAGCCAAGGAAATCAAGACGCTGGTCGGGACGTCCGCCGACCACGTGAAGAACGGCGTGGCCCTGGTCGACAAGACGGGTGAAGCGCTTCACGGCATCGCCGTCGAAGTGGCGGCCATCAGCCAGCATGTTGCCGAGATCGTCGAGCGTTCGCGCCAGCAATCGGCAGACCTTAATGGCATTGGTGCCGCGATTTCCGATATTGATCGCAACACTCAGCAAAACGCCGCCATGGTTGAAGAATCTACGGCAGCAATCGGCTCCGTCGCGGGCGAGGCAAAGCTGCTGGAGCAGTTGATCGGCCGCTTCAAGGTCGGTCGAGCCGCCAGCTACGAACACAGCCGCAACGCCGCCTGAATCCGGTTGTTGCCAGCAGGGACCGGATGGTCGTGAGTTGCCGCCCGCGTACCCTCAGCCTGCCTGCGCCAGCGCCAAAGCGTCCACGCCCGCGGGGAAACGGAGCTGGCCGGTCGTATCGTGAACAGTCTTCCAGATCGTCTCTGCGACATCGGTTGCGCTCCGATTGAGTATCTGGCGCGCTGGCGCATGGCGCTTGCCAAGGATGCCCTGATGAACAGGGAGAAGTCGCTGGATAGCATTGCGTGCGAGATCGGCTACGAGTCCGCCAGCGCCTTCAGCACGGCATTCCGCAAACGATACGGCGTTGCACCCGGTAGCTTTGCTATGTTGATGGGAAAACGAACCGGATGATTTAGCAGTGTATGGCGGAGAGGGTGGGATTCGAACCCACGATACGGTTGCCCGTATGCCGCATTTCGAGTGCGGTGCTTTCGACCACTCAGCCACCTCTCCGGGTCATCCTTGGTCGACGCTCTGGAAGCGCGAGGCGGTTCATAGCGGCAGATGGTCGGGATGGCAAGAGGGCGAATTCATGAAAATGACGCAAAATCAGGCGTCTCGTCTTGACAGGTTTTGCCGCTTCCAGTAATCGCGGCACCTGAAATGGTGTGGCATGTCCTCACCGCGCCGGGTGTCTGTTGCGCCCGTTCACCGGCAAGGCTGTTTTCGGCCCTGTCATTGTCCGACTGGCAAAAAGACGGCCCTGCCCTCGGGTGGAGAGCCGAACGAACATGAAAGGATAAAAAATGTTCGCAGTCATCAAGACCGGCGGTAAGCAGTACCGCGTGGCCGCCAACGATGTCGTCACGATCGAAAAGCTCGACGGCGTCGCAGGCGACAAGATTGAATTCACCGAGATCCTGATGGTCGGCATCGGCGCCGATGCAGCCATCGGTGCTCCGTTTGTCGAAGGTGCTGTTGTCAGCGCCGAGGTTGTCGAGCAGGGTCGTGCCAAGAAGGTTATCGCCTTCAAGAAGCGTCGCCGCCAGAACTCGAAGCGCTCGCGCGGTCATCGCCAGCATCAGACGACTGTCCGCATTCTGGACATTGTCGCTGCCGGCAAGGCGAAGAAGGCTTCCAAGAAGTCTGAAGCCGTCGCTGAAGCCGCAAACTGAGACCCGGGATCTAAGGTTTAAAGGAGACATACCATGGCACACAAAAAAGCTGGCGGTTCTTCGCGTAACGGTCGCGATTCCAACTCCAAGCGCCTTGGCGTGAAGAAGTTCGGCGGCGAAGTCGTCGTTGCAGGTAACATTATCGTGCGTCAGCGCGGTACCCAGTGGCATCCGGGCGCCAATGTCGGCCTCGGCAAAGACCACACTATTTTTGCGCTTACGGCAGGCAACGTGGACTACCGTACGAAGGCCAATGGCCGCGTGTACGTATCTGTAATGCCGAAAGCGGAAGCAGCGGAATAAGCCGGTAGCGCTCTAAAACAGCCGGCGTCTCATCGACCCGGCTGACCGCATCTGGTTTCGCCAAAGATCAAAAGGGGAGATGGGGCAATGCCTATCTCCCCTTTTTCGTGTCTTTGGAGGACTTAAGATGCAAACCGAATTGTTGAGGCAGGACCAATCCCGGTCGCCCCAAGAGAGGCCAAGGCCTCAACGGTCAAGGACCGATTGCCCGATATTGTTGTCGCCCAGGCTGGTTTTGCGCACGCCGCATGAAGACGATATCGACGCCCTTGCCCATCTTGCCAACAACGCCAATATCGCCACCATGGTTTCGCGCATGCCGCACCCGTATACGGTGGCCGACGCCGCGGATTTTGTACGACGTACAAAAGCGGGCACGATTGGCAAGTGCGTCTACGCGATCACCAAAGCGGATAATGGCGCATTTCTCGGTTGTTGCGGTATCGAGCCGCATCCCGATGGCAAGACGGCGGAGCTGGGCTATTGGCTGGGTGAGCCCTACTGGAACGAGGGTTACGCCACTGAAGCGGCGCAAGCCCTGACGGACATGGCTTTCCGGACCCGGGATATCGATCAGATCGATGCCCGGTGCCGGGTCATGAACGTCGCCTCGCGGCGGGTCATCCAGAAGTGCGGCTTCCAGTTCCAGGGCAGCGGCATGGTCGAAAGCCTGGCGCTCGGCGGCATGATGGCCGTCGAATGGTACAGGCTCGATCGCAAGACCTGGATGTCGTTGCGCAGCTGGGGAGGTTTGAGATGACCGCTCATCTGCGTGAACGGCCCGTCGCGGCCTTAAAGCCCGATCTTGGTCCCTGCCCTACCATCCGTACGCAACGTCTGGTTCTGCGACCGCACCGGCTCGATGATGCCGATGCGGTCGCGCAGTCGCTTGGCGATTATCAGGTCTCGCGCATGCTGGCACGGGTGACGACACCCTATTACCGGCAGGATGCGCTCGATTGGCTCGTGCGTCAGAATTCCGGTCTGTTCGCGGGCTGGACGCTGGCGATGACCACGGGCGATGACGTCCATATCGGCTGCGTCGGCATCGAACTGCGTCACGGGCAATGGCACATCGGATACTGGCTTAATCGCTATTACTGGGGTCGTGGTTATGCCCGCGAGGCGGTGTATGCCGCAGTCGAGCGCTTTTTCCGGCGGATGCCGCAGGCGATGTTGCATTCCGGTGTTTTTGCCGACAATGCCGCGTCGCTGAAGCTTCAAAAGGCTCTCGGTTTCGAGATCACCGGCTGCCGCGATATCTATGCGCTCGCGCGCAATGTCATGGTGAGCCATATCGAAACCGCCGTCACGGCGGCTGCACTGCGCGCGCCGTAATAGTTTTGAAGATCAAATGCGCCGGTCCTCCGGCGCATTTTCATATGTCTGGCTGCAGGTTGCTCCGAAAACACATTCGGATGGCCGGCCGGCACCGGAAACAGCAGGATATTCTTTGACCTGCGCTGTCAGCAGTTATATCGATGGCGGCTCACTGCGCAGGCAGCACAACGACGATTGGCAAGACAATGAAATTTCTCGATGAAGCGAAAGTCTATATCCGTTCCGGTGATGGCGGCGCGGGTGCCGTGTCGTTCCGGCGTGAGAAATTCGTCGAGTTCGGTGGCCCGGATGGCGGCGATGGCGGACGCGGCGGCGATGTCTGGGTGGAGGCCGTCAACGGCCTGAATACGCTTATCGATTTTCGCTTCCAGCAGCATTTCAAGGCCGGCACCGGCGTTCACGGCATGGGCCGCAACCGCACCGGCGCCGGCGGCGCGCATGTGACGCTGAAGGTTCCCGTGGGAACCCAGATCTTCGAGGACGACCAAGAGACGCTGATCGTCGACATGATCGCCGAGGGACAACGGTTTCGCCTCGCGGCGGGCGGCAATGGCGGCTTCGGCAACGCCCATTTCAAGACCTCGACCAATCAGGCGCCGAACTGGGCCAATCCGGGTCTGGAAGGCGATGAAAAGACGATCTGGCTGCGACTGAAGCTGATTGCGGATGCGGGCCTTGTCGGGCTCCCCAACGCCGGAAAGTCGACCTTCCTTGCGACCTGCACGCGGGCGCGCCCGAAGATTGCCAATTACCCCTTTACGACGTTGCACCCCAATCTTGGCGTTGCGACGATCGATGGGCGTGAGTTCATTCTGGCCGACATTCCCGGTCTGATCGAGGGTGCTCATGAGGGCACGGGTCTGGGCGATCGGTTCCTTGGGCATGTGGAGCGCACGCGCGTTCTGCTGCATCTCGTGTCTGCCCAGGAGGAAGATGTCGCCAAGGCTTACAAGACCGTAAAGCATGAACTCGAAGCCTATGGCGGCGAGTTGATCGACAAGCCCGAGATCGTGGCCCTGTCGCAGATCGATACGCTCGATCCGGATGAGTTGAAGAAAAAGCAGAAAGCTCTGGCCAAGGCTTGCGGGCAAACGCCGCTTCTGCTTTCGGCGATTGTCGGTACGGGTATGACGGAGACACTGCGGCAACTGCGCGATATCATCGTCCAGGCCCAGACCTCGGGGGCAGACGACTGATATGTCCGCGACCCGCAAAGCTCTGGAGAAATACCGCCGCATCGTCATCAAGATCGGCTCCGCGCTGCTGGTCGATCGAAAAACAGGCCTGAAGAAACAATGGCTTGATGGCATGTGTGCGGATATA
>JAVBSF010000546.1:0-6516 GCA_031556925.1 Pararhizobium sp. | reverse complement strand
TAGAAGTAGGTGTCGGTGAAATCATCATCTGTGACAGCGTTGGCGCCATCAGCCCAGCTCGCACTGATCTTAACTCGGCTAAGAAAAAACTGCTCACTACAACCAATCCACGCGAATTGTCAGGTTCATTGGCAGATGTGCTTAAAGGTGCAGATGTCTTCATCGGTGTGAGCTGCGGTGGTATCCTCAAAGGAGAGCATATTGCTTCGATGGCTCCTAAGGCAATCGTCTTGGCTATGGCTAACCCATACCCAGAAATTATGCCCGATGAAGCTTTAGCTGCAGGTGTTGGTGTGATTGGCACAGGGCGCAGCGACTTCCCTAACCAAGTTAACAATGCGTTGGTCTTCCCAGGGATTTTCCGCGGTGCTTTAGATATTGCGGCTCCCCGCATCACCACCGCCATGTGCTTAGCTGCAGCGCGTGCGCTGGCAGGCATGGTTGAAGAGCCTACCGCTGAAAAAATTCTGCCGACGCCAGTTTGGGACCCAAAGATTGCTCAAACTGTTGCCAAGGCCGTGGCTGAAGCGGCAGCTGCCGCTGCTGCGGAGTAATTTCTACCAGGGCGTGTTCTCAATTGGTAATAACCGCTATGCAAGGTTATTCCTCAATTGAAGACACGCCCTTCAGAGGGTTTGTAAGAAGTGGTTAGAATACTTGCAGTATAGTTTAGTCACACAAATCATTCACTCTATCTGTGTTAAATGCCTCTAAGAAACCTCTAAATGAGCATTTAGCCGTCTTTTTGGATTATTTTGCTTGTTTTTTGATGCAAACTCGAAGGGCAAGATTGCCGTATATGGCTCTTCAAGCTTGAGTCAAAATGCTGCTCAAAATAGCTAAAAATGCGCCAGAAATTTAATTTAAAGATAGTCTCTAACCATCAACCTCGCGATTTATCTTTGGTAATTGGTTTGGTAAGTCTACTGCGTCATGCTTAGAAGTTCTGTAATGCTTATAGATTCTTAATTTGTTTGTGTGCTAATCCTCTGATTATGGAGGATGCATATGGTCAAATTGTATCGTTTGTGCCAAATTGCTTTCTGTGGATTCATCGCCATTGGTTTGATGTGTCAGCCCTTGAATGGGCGCGAAATCTATGCTGTTTTGGTGGCCGATAGCTTTGATGCCACCATCGGAAAGGCGACCGGAAATGCGCTTGCTCTCATGGAACGTGAGATTCATAAAATAGCTTCAGCAACGGGGCTAAAGCTGCACTTGGAGTCATTTCAAGGGCTTCAGGCGACTGCCGATAGGGTGGTGGCGGCCATTGTTGATCTCCCTTCAAAGTCGGATGACATCATCATCGTCTATTTTGCTATGCACGGTTTTAGAGAGCCTTCAAAGAGCGATTGTTGGCCTTATTTATTTTTAGGGCCAAGTGGCCAAGGGGTTGATTTTTTAAGAATCACCAAAATCCTTAAAGCCAAGCGACCTGCTTTTATTTTTGCCTTGGCAGACTGTTGCAATAATTTAGTGCCCGAGGGGTCCATTCCGATCTACAGGTTTGTGCGCAAGAGTGCTCACCGTGAGTATGTGAGCAAAAATTATCGCCATCTTTTTTTAGATGCGCGAGGGCATGTGATTATTTCTAGCGCCATCCCAGGGGAGCCCTCTTGGGCATTAGTCGGCGAGGGTGGTATATACACATTAAGTTTTTTGGAAACCCTTGGCAGGTGTGCTGAGAAGAAAAAGTTGATTGAGTGGCAGGATTTAATTGGCGCAGTTTCCAAAAATGTTACCCATCAATTGTTATTTTTTGATAAAATACAAACTGCCCAGTACGATTTAAAGTTGAGTAAATATAATAATAAAAGTGGAAGAAAATGAATAGACTAGTTAGCCGACAATTGTTTTTTGCTGTCATCTTATCGATAACGACATGCCTTTGGGCCGCCCCTGCTAAGGGCGAAAGGACCATCCATGCAATTTTTGTCGGAGACATAGAAGCTCTCGACATTCAAGAAGCTGTTCAGCATGACATCAACAACATGAACAGAGAGCTTGAGCAAATCGTCCGCCAGACAGGTATGAATGTTAAAAAAGTGCTATTTGCAGGCCCCAATGCGCGCATAGACAAATTGATAGATTATGTGTATGAGTTGCCAGTCATGAGCCATGACCTATTATTTTTTTACTTCAGCGGTCACGGCTATCGCACGATTGATGATGGTGATCGCTGCTGGCCGAATCTTTATTTTGCTGGTGAAAGGCATGGGTTGAATTTTGAAACATTAATCGATTTATTTCGCCAAAAGCAAGCGCGCTTGACAATTGCCATGGCCGATTGTTGCAATAACGTGATAGACAAAAACATTGCTCCTCCAGTTAAAAAAGGCCTTTTTGCTGCTAACAACATAGCGAGTGGCTATCGCAAATTGTTTAGCCAATCATCGGGATTTATTGCGATTGTTTCATGTGAAGTGGGCGAAACGTCAATCGCCATGAGCGATGGCAGCCTATATACAGCCACATTCTTAGAGACGCTGCACAAGATGCTGCGCATGCCCCTTGTGAATGTGAATTGGGAGAATCTATTAAGCGAATCTGGTTATCAGACTTCAGTGCGCGCCTTCTCTCTGAACGACGAGCAGACACCTTTCTTTGTAATTGAAGATTAGGGCTTATTCTCAAATGAGGGCACACCTAGTGCCCAATCTTATTAATTTTACTGGGTTGAAGTGCTAGTGCCAAAGAGGCTATGCTCCAGTGCCAATAGCTATCGTCTCGCTCTTGGCACGCCCATTTTCTTTTTGGCGGAAAAGAGTCACATATTGCTTCACGGACTTATCGATCAAAAGTTCCCCTTTCATCTCTAGATTTTGACGCAAAATGTGACTTTCTTTTTTAGCGCAGTCGTTGATTTCATCGATATTTCTCAGTGTTACTCCCGGTAGCTTGCCCATCAGGGGATCGACATTTCTTGGCACCCCAAGGTCAACAATGAATTTCGGAGTCGTTAAAGGGAGATTGATATCTTTGGCTGTCAGCAGATGGCTCTGCGATTTAGTGCCCAATATGATCCAGTCAAAATTGTGCCAACAGTCTGTCAGCTGTTCCCAGGGGAGAATCTCCATATCTATCGCTAAAGCCATTGTTTTGGCATTAGCGTAGGACCGATTGCATACTGTCAATTTGGGTAAATGGTATCTATTGAGGGCTATTGCAATGGCCTTATTGATTTGCGATGCCCCCACAAATAACACGTGAGGATTGTCGAGCAGGGTTGTCGGTTGTTCGCGAGCCAAAGTGATAATTGCTTCTAATGTCTTTTGCGAAGATGTCTGTGGCCAGCTGTTGCGCACTTTTTTGCCGATGGCGAGAGCTTTTTGGAAAAGGTAATGCAGCTCATATGGTAAATCCATGAGCTTTTGGGTGCGCACGTAAGCATCTTTGACCTGCCCCTGAATTTCAGTTTCTCCCATGATGGCACTGTCAAGTCCAGAAGTTACGCGACAAAGATGCCAAAAGCAGTCGCTTTCAAAGTAGGAATAGAGCTTTTGATTGAAGTCTCCCTTAACGTCGCTGCGCAGAATGTTTAAAATGTAGCTATGTGTCGTTGCCATCTCATGGCTGCTAAAGTAAATTTCTGTGCGGTTGCACGTCGACAACAGCACGCATTGGAGATCGTGGTCAACAGCAATATGGCAGCTGCCAAAACGCTTTTGGCAGCAAAGAGACAGCTGCTCCCTAAGCTGCAAGTCTGCCAGCTTGTGATTAACTCCTAAAACTCCTATGCGCATAGCTTTTCATGTCTCATTCGTTGCAGCGCGGTGTGTGCTAACGGTCTTACTCAACAGATCACATACATTAAATAGTGACTGTACACCGAGAAAAGCTTATTTATAGTGAAAGAATAAATTCTTGACAAAGGGATCTTCAATAAATAACTTGCTGGCAAAGCTAAAAAGACATTGATTTCCCCCTAAGATTGTGCTGAGTGTGTGTCTTGAAGGTCTGATTAGGGCGTTTGGTTGCTAAGAGACAGCCTCTTAAGATTCCCCGTTTCTAGCAAAATTTAGTCCAATAAATCACCCAATTCAGACTAAGGCTTCCTCTAAGAGTATGTCTTCAAATTATCCGACTCGGACTTTGAAGGCATACTCTTAGAGGGCTAATCTAAGGGCCTATCAGTCAGCTCTGTTTGGATAGTTGAGGTTGGGCGCTAGGCTCTAATAAAATAATGGTGAACTATGCAAATGCCTGAAGGTGTGCCGTCTGCTTTGCTGCAGCACTATAGCTTGGCAAAAAATGACTTAGAGCTCGCTTCGATGTTTCAACATCCAAGCGAGTTGGCAATCTTTTTCCAGTATGCGTGCGACGATGAAACATGGGTGACGAGCCATCAAACATTTATTATGTCAGCTTTAAAGGCTTTGACCGAAGCTTTTGACCAAGGGAAGCTCGAGCTAACGCTTGCAGAGGCTATCGCCAAAGGCGTGCAGTATCATTTCTACATGCTTAAAGCTGATATTCCTCTCGATCTAGTCTGCGAGCTTAGCAGCCATGATGTCGCTATCAATAGCTTAATGTTTCAAGCAGTGAGCCCCTTTTTTAGAAGGCTGATCAGCGATAATGTTGAAGTTCGAAGAAGTCGCCGCCTGGCTCTAAAGGCGATTTCTTATGAACATTTCATTGCACTGCAAGAGTATATCTACACAGGCTTTATCAAGGATCGCTGGAATTATTCAGCCGAAAAGCTAGTGGCTATGCTGTCAATTGCCAATATGGTTGAGTTGCCACAGTTAGCTTCTCAATGCGAGCACACATTGGTCAACTACATTATTGACAGCAATGCGATGCATTATTTAGAACTATCCCACCGCCGCGGCTGGCAGGAAGTAAAGATAGCTTGCTGTGAACATATCAATAGACAAATTGTTGGCTTAACATTGACGTGTGAGGTGTCTAACCAGCTGACCTGTACGGTATATACGCTAAATGAGCGCGACTTAACTGTCTTTGACGAGCTTAAAGGCATGTTGACAGAGGTGATATGCCACGGAGACACCTTAGAAGATGAGCGCTTGGCTATTTTGATCGGTCAAGCTAGTCAGCTGCGCACCTTAGATATTGGGCAGACGCGCGCATTTACGCCACATCTCAGTCATGTGCCAGCGGCTCTTTGGGAGCTAAGCTTAGCAGGTTGCCAATGGCTCAATAATAAGAATTTTCGCGATATCATCAATGTATGTCCACAGATACAAAAGCTCACGCTCACCAGCTGCACGAGCTTGACATCTCTAGCATGGGGAAATCTCCTGCAGTTAAATCGCCTGCATTCCTTGGGTTTGGAAAAATGCGTACAGGTCGACGATGAGGCATTAAAGCTTATTTTGCAAGCTGCGAGACAACTTCACACCATTGATCTTGCTGGCAATTTGTCGCTTACCTATCAAGGGTTTCATCTGCTGACAAACTACCGACAGCCATTAAGTGCGCTATCTTTAAGCCGCACAGCCCTGAGCGACCAGTCGCTGCTAGAGTTGCTTTTAGCCCTTAGAGAGCTTGAAACGCTAGAGCTGGTGCGCTGCCAGCAGTTGACCGAGCAGGGAATCTTAGCCGCCGTAACCCAAACGCCTTCTTTGCGCTACCTAGACTTGAGCGGTTGCGCCATTCCAGCTGTTACTGTCGATGAGCTGCGTCGGCGGATGCCATTTGTGAAAATAGTTTTTGAAGCCTAACTGTCAACGCTACATCTGCTTGCCGTTAGAGATAGTCTCTTAAATGCTGTGCTATTGGTGCCCGGCCTTATCTGCATTTGAGAGTAACCCTCTATGCAAGTTCTTTCCAAATAGGCCAGCCTGCTGTTCTATAGGCGATTCAATGATATAGTCAGCCAAACAGCGAGCTTAACGGCTTGAGAAATAATCATGCATAGGGCTGTTATCAAATGAGAAGACATCCTCGGTTTTAAGTTTTTTTGCGCTATCTGGGTTTTAAACGTTGCACAGTTTCTTATTGCCAATTATGCTACCTATTTGCCCGATACTTTATTGCTTTAGGTACTTTAGATGACTATACCGACTAATTTCGATGCCGAAACTCAAAGAAATATCCAACAGTGGCTCGATGGTGGATATGATGACCAAAGCAAGGCGCAAATTAAAAAGATGATAGCCGATGACCCAAAGGCTGCTGTCGATGCCTTTTATACCAAATTGTCGTTCGGCACGGGTGGCTTGCGCGGCATTATGGGCGTTGGTTCAAATCGCATGAATGAATACACTGTGCGCGCTGCCACACAAGGGGTGGCTAATTACTTACAGGCCAACACATCTGCTCATGGCCGCCATAGTGTGCTCATAGGCTATGATTCGCGCAATAATTCGCGCTCCTTTGCTGAAGAGGCTGCTAAGGTCTTTGCTGCCAATGGCATTCATGTTTACTTATTTGATCACCTGAGGCCGACGCCGCTGGTTTCATTTGGCTGCCGCTATAAGAAATGCAGCGCCGCAATTATGATCACCGCCTCGCACAACCCCCCCCAGTACAATGGCTATAAGCTCTATTGGC
>JAVBSF010000334.1:0-4134 GCA_031556925.1 Pararhizobium sp. | reverse complement strand
CGGGGCGGCAGGCTTCTTCGGCGAGACCGCCGGGCGCCTGCCTGCGGGTCTCGCCGCCGCCGGCATCGACCCGGCCAAGGTCGACGTGGTGCTGCTCTCGCATCTGCATCCCGACCCTCTCTCGGGGCTGCGCACGTCTTCGGGCGACCTGCTGTTCCCCAATGCCGCGATCCATGCGCCACAAGGCGAGCTGGACTATTGGCTCGATGAGGCGACGGCGGGCCGCGCCGCCGAAGGCGCACGGCCCTTCTTCCAGAACGCCGTGCGCGTGCTTGGCCCGGTCTCCGGCGCAATCGTCCGTATCGCTGGCGAGAGCGACGTCATCCCGGGCATCACCGCCATTCCGGCACATGGTCACGCACCGGGACACACGGTCTTCCAGATCACCTCGGGGTCCGAGGGGCTGCTGGTGATCGGAGATGTCGCCAACAATCCGGCGCTCTTCGTCCGCAATCCCGACTGGCAGCCGGTTTTCGACATGGACCGGGCAATGGCCGCGGAAACCCGACGCCGGTTGCTCGACCGGGCGGCGGCCGACCGGCTGCATGTGGCAGGCTATCATTTTCCCTTCCCTGCCAATGGCTATATCCGTCGGGAAGGAAACGGCTTCGCCTTCGTGCCCGCCCCCTGGACGCCCCAGTTCGGATAAGGGGAGCGCGGAATGGCGATCAGCTTTCGTCTCAATAGGGTGATGGTCTCGTCCGAGGCTGAAGACGACGCGCCGCTCCTCTATGTGCTGCGCAACGATTTCGGGCTGAACAGCCCGAAATTGGGTTGCGGGAAAGCGCAATGTGAATCAGACCGGGCAATTCTCGATGCTTACATCTTCTGATTTCTCACATACCCACATTCGTAAACCATCCGATTTCTTCGCGATTGCCGCCGATTACCGCACGCCTTCAGCGAAGGTCTTCTCAAATCGAAAACATCTGTTTTCCTATGGTTCCAGTGCCATCCCGGCATTTTTACGGGCACCATGCAACCGAACCGCGACAAGCTCAGGATCACCGTCTACCCGCCCTCTGCACCCTCAGGGAGCGACGATCTGAGCATTGAAGCGGCCGACGAAGCTGTCGCCATCCTCGCCCGTCTGATCGGCCGCCAGATTGCCCGCGAACAGTTTCAGCGCCGCGTGGCCGCAGAGTGCAGGTCTGCGACGAAGGCCAAAGGCGCCGGTCCCCGGTCGTAAGACCAGAATATCCACCTGCCATTCCCTTGCCGAAGGCCCGCCTGGCTGGCCTTCGGCTATGGCACATATTCCTTGTGCCCAAATTGGTCCCGTGCTATAGGAGGACAGATGAGGATCATCGCGCGCCGCACGTTGCGGGAATTCATTGAGAGCCTTGCGGGGCAGAAGGATCAACCGGCCGTAAAGGCCGCGCTGGATGCCTGGTTCGATGAAGTCAGCAAGGCGGAGTGGGCGAGTTCCGCAGATGTGAAGAAGCTCTATGCCACGGCCAGTATCGTCAGTGCCGAGCGGATCGTCTTCAACATTAAAGGGAATGATTACCGCCTTGTGGTGGCCGTCGACTTCGAGAAGGCTATCGTCTGGATCAAATGGATCGGCACTCACAAGGCTTACGACAGGATCGACGTGACGGAGGTAAAGCATGGCGACTGAGCTGAAGCCCATCCGCACCGAAGCGGATTATGATGCGGCGCTGGAAGAGGTTGAACGGCTCTGGGGCGCAAAAAGCGGGACACCTGAAGGCGACCGCCTCGATGTGCTGGCGACGCTGATCGAGGTCTATGAGGCGAAGCACTACCCGATGGACCCGCCCGATCCGGTTGAGGCGATCAAGTTCCGCATGGAGCAGCAGGGATTGGTCCGCAAGGATCTCGAACCGCTGATCGGAACGCGGAACCGGGTGGCAGACGTGCTCAACCGCAAGCGCGGCCTGTCCATCGAAATGATCCGGCAACTGCACCAAAAGCTCGGGATTTCGGCCGAAGTCCTGATCCGGCCAAGCCGTTTCGACAAGGTTGCCGAAAGGAAGTCGGCATGACCCGCGTTGCGCTCTACGCCCGCTACTCCGATGACAAGCAGCGTTCTGCATCGATCGAGGACCAGTTCCGCATCTGCCGCGAGCAGGCCAAGCGCGAGGACTGGAAGATCGTCGCAACCTACAAGGACGCGGCGATCTCCGGCGCCAGCATGATCTTGCGCCCGGGCATACAGATGCTGTTGCAGGATGCACAGGCCGGCGAGTTCGACATTGTTCTGGCGGAAGCTTTGGATCGCGTCAGTCGCGACCAGGCCGATGTGGCTACCCTGTTCAAGCACCTGAAGTTTGCCGGCGTGCCCATGGTCACGCTGGCCGAGGGCGAGATCACGGAGCTGCATGTTGGCCTTAAAGGCACAATGAACGCGCTGTTTTTGAAAGACCTTGCCGCCAAGACCCATCGCGGCATTCGTGGCCGGGTCGAGGAAGGCAAGTCTGGCGGCGGCAATGCCTTCGGCTATCGCGTCGTCAGAAAGTTCGACGCGCGCGGCGAACCGATCCGGGGCGACCGGGAAATTGATGAGGCGCAGGCTGAGGTCGTGCGCCGTATCTTTCGCGACTTCGCGGGGGGCGTCAGCCCAAAAGGTATTGCGCGCACCTTGAACGACAATCATGTTCCCGGCCCGGACGGCAAGCTGTGGAACGACACGACGATCCGCGGCCACGTCAGCCGGGGAACCGGCATTCTCAATAACGAGCTTTATATCGGCAAGCTGGTCTGGAACCGGCTCCGCTATATCAAGAACCCATCGACCGGAAAGCGCGTGTCACGGGTAAATCCAACGTCGGAGTGGATTACCACAGATGTTCCCGATCTGCGGATCGTCGATGACGAACTCTGGCAGGCAGCGAAGGCCCGGCAGGGAGAGATCGCCGAGAAGTTTGCCAATGTCACCGAGGCAGTCCGCGCCCATCACAAGAACAAGCAGTTGCGCGGCGCGCATCGGCCGAAGTCTCTGTTGTCGGGGCTGATCTTCTGCGGCTGCTGCGGAGGCCCCTATTCCCTTCGCGGCGCGGATCGCTTCGCCTGCTCCAACCATGTCAGCAATGGCTCCTGCACCAACAGCCGGACGATCCGGCGCGAGGATCTGGAAGATCGTGTTCTGGCCGGCCTCCAGGACAGGATGATGGCTCCCGAAACCGCCGAGAAGGCGATGCGGGCCTATGCCGAGGAGACGAACCGGCTGAATCGTGAGCGGCGCTCAAACGCAGACACATGGAAGGTGGAAATCGCCAAGATCGAGAAGGATATTCGCGGCATGATCGAGGCGATCAAGGCTGGCATGTTCCATGAGAGCATGAAAGGTGAGATGACAGCGCTTGAGGACCGCAAGAAGGAACTGGGGACGCTGCTGGCCGATGTCCCCGAGGACAAGCCCGACCTGCTGCCGAGCGCAGCGGGCGTCTATGCCAGAAAGGTCGCGAAGCTGACGGAGGCTCTGAATCAGTCAGAGGAACGTCCGGAAGCTGCGGAGGCACTTCGGGGGCTGATCGAGAGGATTGTGCTGGCGCCCGGCCCGAACCGCGGCGAAATCGACGCCATGCTCTACGGTGAGCTGGGTCAAATCCTGAACTGGATCGAGAAGCAAGCCGTTGGGAATACTGCAAAAAACAACACTCCCGGCGCTGCTCGCGCGGGAGTGTCGGTCTCGGTGGTTGCGGGGGCAGGATTTGAACCTGCGGCCTTCAGGTTATGAGCCTGACGAGCTACCGGGCTGCTCCACCCCGCGCCATCCGAGTTTTGGCGAAGCCAAAATCTCGTATTCTCTGCTTGCTCTGTTAGGAGCACTGCCGGAGCAAATTGCCGAAGGCGATTTGCTCCTGTGAGGGAGGCAAGATTGAAGCATCCCTTACGTTTTCAGGTCCGGTGTTCCAAGCAAAAAGGCCGCTTTGAGGGCGGCCCGGTTGTTTCGGCTTGGGCCGGTGCGTGTCGAGAAGATATTATAGATGCTTGCTTTCACAAACATCAGACATTGCCATTAGCAGACCTGGCAGCGACCTACTCTCCCGCGTCTTAAGACGAAGTACCATTGGCGCTGGGGCGTTTCACGGCCGTGTTCGGAATGGGAACGGGTGCGGCCACCCCGCCATAACCACCAGGTCGGCTAAGGGCAATGTGATGAGAAGCTGG
>JAVBSF010000330.1:0-10174 GCA_031556925.1 Pararhizobium sp. | reverse complement strand
ACACATCATCCTATAACGATCATCGGCGCGGGGCTTGGCGGCCTCACACTGGCGCGTGTTCTGCAGGTTCACGGTATCGCGTCGGTCGTGTATGAAGCGGATCTGTCCGCAGAGGCGCGTTCGCAGGGCGGCATGCTCGATATCCATGAAACCGACGGTCAGCTCGCCCTCAAGGAAGCCGGGCTTTTCGAGGAGTTCAGCGCTCTCATCCATCCCGGCGGCCAGCAAACGCGGGTGCTCGACAGGAGCGGCAATGTCCTGCTCGATATGCCGGACGACGGCACGGGTGGTCGCCCGGAAGTTCCGCGAGGGGAGCTTCGCCGTATCCTGCTCCAATCGCTCCCCGCCGGCACTGTCCGGTGGGGAGCGAAACTCGCATCGATTTGCGCTGACGAGAACGGCGGCTACAAGCTTGCCTTCGCCGATGGCTCAGCCGCTTCGACTGATCTGCTGGTCGGCGCCGATGGCGCCTGGTCGCGTGTCCGGCCGCTTCTTTCGGACGCAAAGCCGACCTATGTCGGCACCTCTTTTGTCGAAACTTACCTGTTTAACGCCGATATCCATCACAAGCCGAGTGCAGAGGCTGTCGGCGGCGGTTCGCTCATGGCCGTTGCGCCGGGCAAGGGCATCCTTGCGCATCGCGAGCCTGACGGTTCGCTGCATACTTATGTGGCGCTGAACAGATCGAAGGAATGGATCGACAGCATCGATTTCTCGGATCCGGCAGAGGCGTCGGCCCGCGTCGCCGCGGAATTCGAAGGTTGGGATCCGGCGTTGACGGCGCTGATCACCGGCGGACAGACCGCACCCGTGCTTCGCGCCCTTCACACGCTGCCTGTCGATCATCGATGGGACCGGCTGCCGGGCGTGACCCTGCTGGGCGATGCCGCCCATCTCATGCCGCCGGCGGGCGACGGAGCCAATATGGCAATGCTCGACGGAGCCGAACTCGGCAAGGCCATCGCCGCCAATCCGGGAAATATCGAGACGGCGCTCAGGGCTTATGAGGAGAAGCTTTTCGCCCGCAGCGCAGCGACCGCCGTCGAAGCGAACCGGGTGCTTGAGGCGCTGTTTGGCGACACCGCCCCCCAGAGCCTTCTCGATTTCTTCAGCGACGCTCTGGCGAACGTCTGATGTCGCCGAAAGCCGTCACTTCTTCGGCTCGTCGCCCCGCGCCGCGAGCTTCGAAAAATAGGTCGATGTCCTCAGCAGATTGCGAAACCGCATCGACCGTTCTCCCGCCGGCACCGGGCCCCGCGCCGTCATGCGCTGCAGCGTATAGACCATGAAGGCGAAGAGGACGACGGCCGTGTAGACAAACAGCGCCTGCGGCCCGAAGAGATCGAGCATGAAGGACGCAAAGAGCGGCCCGATGATCGCGCCCAGCGACCAGAAAAACAGCATCCCGGCCGAAACCAGCGCATGCTGCCCCTCCGCCGCATGATCGTTGGCATGGGCCGAGCAGAGCGAATAGAGCGGCATGGCAAAAGCGCCGAAGACAAAGATCCCGCCGAAATTCAGCCACTCGTTTGATCCCGCGACGAAGGCGAGGAACAGGCCCGAGACGAGGGAGCCGAAGGTGGCGATCAGAATGATCAGACGCCGGTCGAGCCGGTCGGAATAGAGCCCGAGCGGATATTGCAGCACCACGCCGCCGATGATGCCGATGCTCATGAAGGTGGCGATTGCCGTTATCGAAAGTCCGATGCCCTCGGCATAGATCGGCCCGAGCGAGCGGAAGGTCGAGTTGGTGAGGCCAACGACGATGCAGCCGATGGTCGCCAGCGGCGAGATGTTCCACAAGGCTTTGACGTCGAAACGGATCGCTTCCGGCGCCTCCGGGCTTGAGCGGTCGGCAAAGGAGATCGGCACCAGCGAGAGCGTCAGCGCCATGGAGATGATGGCGAAGAGCTGGAAACCCTCGATCCCGACGGTCGGGATCATATATTGCGCCGCCGTCACCGAGCCGAGATCGACCAGCCTGTAGATCGACAGCGTGCGCGCCCGGTTGGAATTGGTGACGCGGGCATTGAGCCAGCTTTCGACGGTCGCAAACAGCCCGGCAAAACACACGCCCGCCACCAGCCGCATCAGGAACCAGAACCATGGATCGATGAGCAGCACCATGGCGATTGACGCCGCAGAGGCGATGGCCGCCATCGCCGAAAAGGTTCTGATATGCCCGATGGAGCGCAGGATGCGGGTTACATAGATGCAGCCGATGGCAAAGCCGATGTTGTAGCCGGTGCCGACAAGGCCGATCAGCGATGTCGAAAAACCCTCGCTCAGCGCGCGCAGCGAGATATAGGTCCCCTGCAAGCCATTGCCGCCGATCAGGATACCGGCGGTGACGAGGAGGGGAATCAGGGGGCGAATCTGCGACATTGCGGCACTATGCCGAAAGGCACCCGGATTGGTAGCGATGATATCGACAGTGTGTGCCGAAATCTGAGGAGGTTGGAGCATTTCCAGGAAAAGCGGAAGTGCTCGAAGACGAAGGGCGGGCTTTGCCCCGGTCGCCTGCGATGTTATCTCACGCAGCAAGACCGGCATTGTCGCCGGGTGGGAAAGAACGAAAGGCACATCCGATGTCAGTAGAAAAAGTGGCAATCATCACCGCAGGCGGCAGCGGCATGGGGGCGGAAGCCGCACGGCGTCTCGCCGCCGACGGTTTCAAGGTCGCCATCCTCTCCTCCTCCGGCAAGGGCGAAGCACTGGCTACAGAACTCGGCGGCATCGGCGTCACCGGTTCCAACCAGTCGAACGACGACATCAAGCGCCTGGTCGATGCGACGATGGCAAAATGGGGCCGCGTCGACGTGCTGGTCAACAGCGCCGGCCATGGCCCGCGCGCGGCGCTCCTCGATATCACCGACGAGCAGTGGCACACCGGTATGGACGTTTACCTGATGAACGTGATCCGGGCCGTCCGCCTTGTCGCGCCGATCATGCAGGCCCAGAAATCCGGCGCGATCGTCAATATCTCCACGGCCTGGGTGTTCGAGCCCTCCGCGATGTTCCCGACCTCGGCTGTCTTCCGCGCCGGTCTTGCCGCTTACACCAAGCTGTTCGCCGATACATACGCGGCAGATAACGTCCGCATGAACAACGTGCTTCCGGGCTGGATCGACAGCCTGCCGCAGACGGAGGAGCGCGGCAACAGCGTGCCGATGAAGCGTTATGGCACCAGCGCCGAAATCGCCGCCACCATCGCATTCCTCGCCTCGGAAGGCGCCGGCTACATCACCGGCCAGAGCCTGAAGGTCGATGGTGGCCTGATGCGTTCGGTTTGACCATCCATCCTCGGGCATCAAGCAAAAAGGCCACCGGAGCGATCCGGTGGCCTTCCGTATTTTAATCTTGATGACCGGCGGTCTCAGATAGCCGCATGCACATATGGCCAAACTTCCAGCGAGCCGCGATAGATCATGTCGAGCGCGACGTAGAGAATGATCGCGAGACCGACATAGGCGATCCAGTGATACTTGCCGAGAAGCCGGGCGATGAAGTTCGCGGCAAGGCCCATCAGCGCGATGGAAAGCGCAAGGCCGACGATCAGCACGCTTGGATGCTCGCGAGCGGCACCGGCCACTGCCAGCACGTTGTCGAGCGACATCGAAACGTCGGCAATGACGATCTGGGTTGCCGCCTGGAAGAAGGTCTTCCTCGGCGCGTTCTCGTTGGCGATCGCCTCTTCGTCGCCGTGACCGGCGCGCAGTTCGCGCCACATCTTCCAGCAGACCCAGAGCAGCAGCAAACCACCGGCGAGCAGCAGGCCGATGATCGCCAGCAGATGCACGGCGACGGTCGCAAAGGCGATACGCAGCACGGTTGCCGCGAGAATACCGACAAGGATGGCCTTCTTGCGCTGCGCCGGCTCGAGACCGGCGGCGGCAAGCCCGATGACGACGGCGTTATCGCCGGCAAGAACAAGGTCGATCGCAATGACCTGCAAAAGCGCTGTCAGACCGGCCGCTGTAAAAATATCCATTCCACTCTTCCCCTGGACGTGAAGTCTCGACCCTCTCCGGCCGCGCGTTGTCTCGACGCTGAATCTGCACCTAGCAGCCAAATAGCAGATGGAACAGGGTTATCCGGAAGGAAGTCACCGAAAAGACGGCAGACATACCACAAAGCCTTGTCTTCCAACCCTTTCAGGCGGCGAAGACAGGGAGTTTCGGGTTTGATCTCCTCCCGGCACCCCATCCGCTCCTGCGGAATGGTTGCGCCGATCTCAAGGCTATCGAAAGAAGCTGACGGCTTGCTGACATCTATACGGGGCGCTGTCCCTACAAAAGCCGCTTGCCGTCAGTATCGATCACCTGCTGGCCATCCTCCTTGGCGAACGCTCCATTCTGCGCATTCGGCAGGATATCCAGCACCAGTTCCGAAGGTCTTGCGAGGCGGGTTCCAAGTGGCGTGATCACGAAGGGACGGTTGATCAGGATCGGGTGCGCCATCATCGCATCGAGGAGTGCGTCGTTTGACAGGGAGGGATTGCCGAGCCCCATGTCCGCGAAAGGCGTTCCTTTCTCGCGGATGGCCTCGCGCACGCTCAGGCCCGCAGCCGCTATCATCTCTATGAGTTGCGCGCGCGGCGGCGGTGTAACGAGATACTCGATGATCGTCGGCTCGATGCCGGCATTGCGGATCATCGCCAGCGCATTGCGCGAGGTGCCGCAATCCGGGTTGTGATAAATGGTGACATCTGTCGTCATCGTATTGTTTCCGTGTGGACATGCTGATCATCGGCACATCAGGACCAACGTTCAGTCTCTTGTTGTCGAATCGATATGGCCGAGACTATGACGTGCACCAGACCCGAAAACACCCGCAAGCCTTGACAAATCGGGCTGGTCATGCGCTTTTCCGCCCGATTTTCGATATTGCCGCCCGGCTTTATTCCCGGCGCGGCCCATCAGCATTTCAGGATACCACGATGCACCGTTACCGCAGCCACACCTGCGCCGCCCTCCGCAAGTCCGATGTCGGCTCGACCGTCCGCCTGTCCGGCTGGGTTCACCGCGTCCGCGACCACGGCGGCGTGCTCTTCATCGACCTGCGCGACCATTACGGTCTTACCCAGGTCGTGGCCGATCCCGATAGCCCGGCCTTCAAGACGGCCGAAATCGTGCGCGGCGAGTGGGTCATCCGCATCGACGGTCTCGTCAAGGCCCGCACCGAAGAGACGATCAACAAGGGCATGCCGACCGGCGAGATCGAACTGTACGCGCAGGAAATCGAAGTCCTGTCGTCGGCCAAGGAATTGCCGCTGCCAGTCTTTGGTGAGCCGGATTATCCCGAAGACGTGCGCCTGAAGTACCGCTTCCTCGATCTGCGCCGCGAAACCCTGCACAAGAACATCGTCAAGCGCACCCAGATCATTTCGTCGATGCGCAAGGGCATGGGCGAGGCCGGCTTTGCCGAATACACCACCCCGATCCTGACGGCGTCATCGCCGGAAGGCGCGCGCGACTTCCTCGTGCCGAGCCGCATTCACGAAGGCAAGTTCTTCGCCTTGCCGCAGGCGCCGCAGCAGTACAAGCAGCTCCTGATGGTCGCCGGCTTCGACCGCTACTTCCAGATCGCGCCGTGCTTCCGTGACGAAGACCCGCGCGCCGACCGCCTGCCGGGCGAATTCTACCAGCTCGACGTCGAAATGAGCTTCGTGACCCAGGAGGATGTCTGGGATACGATGGAGCCGATGATGACGGCTGTCTTCGAAGAGTTTGCCGGAGGCAAGCCGGTCACGAAGAAGTGGCCGCGCATTCCCTATGACGAGGCGATCCGCAAGTACGGCTCCGACAAGCCGGACCTTCGTAACCCGATTGTCATGCAGGACGTCACCGAGCACTTCGCCGGTTCCGGCTTCAAGGTCTTCGCAAACATGATCGCGTCCAACCCGAAGGTTCAGGTCTGGGCGATCCCGGCCAGGACCGGCGGCTCCCGCGCCTTCTGCGACCGTATGAACGCCTGGGCGCAGTCCACCGGCCAGCCGGGCCTCGGCTATATTTTCTGGCGCAAGGAAGAAGACGGCTCGACCGCCGGCTCCGGCCCGCTCGCCAAGAACATCGGCGACGAGCGTACGGAAGCGGTTCGCGCCCAGCTCGGTCTGGATGTGGGCGATGCCTGCTTCTTCGTCGCGGGCGATCCGGCCAAGTTCTACAAGTTTGCCGGCGAAGCCCGCACCCGCGCGGGCGAGGAACTGAACCTCGTCGATCGCGACCGTTACGAAATGTGCTGGATCGTCGACTTCCCGTTCTACGAATACAACGAGGAAGAAAAGAAGATCGACTTCGCCCACAACCCGTTCTCGATGCCGCAGGGTGGCCTTGAAGCCTTCGACGCCAAGGATCCGCTGGAGCTGAAGGCCTATCAGTACGATGCGGTCTGCAACGGCTTTGAAATCGCCTCGGGCTCGATCCGTAACCAGTCGCCGGAACTGATGGTTAAGGCCTTCGAAAAGGTTGGCCTCAGCCAGGCGGACGTGGAAGAGCGCTTCGGCGGCCTCTACCGCGCCTTCCAGTACGGTGCGCCTCCGCACGGCGGCTGCGCCTTCGGCATTGACCGCGTTGTCATGCTCCTGGTCGGCGCCAAGAACCTGCGCGAAATCTCGTTGTTCCCGATGAACCAGCAGGCCCAGGATCTTCTGATGAACGCCCCGTCGGCCGCGACGCCGACGCAGCTTCGTGAACTGGCACTGCGCGTCGTTCCGTCCAAGAAGGACTGATCGGCTTATAACGGCCTGTGACTTTTTAAATGGCGGCCTTGTGCCGCCATTTCTGTTTTCCTCACCCTTTCTCGCTGCTCCATGATGCAATGAAGAAGAGGCGAAGATCGGTATTCAGGAACTTTCCGGCTGCTCCTCTGTTGTTTGACATGCAGTAAGGAGAAAGACCATGCGTAAGATACCTCTGATCGCTTCCGCGGCCCTTCTGGCTTTTTCGGCGAGCGCCTTTGCCCAGGATACCGTGATCATCACCGATCCGACCATGACCAATTCGACGACAGTGCAGCTGCCGGTCGAAGTCCGCACCTATGTTCTTCAGCAGCAAGCACCATCTGTCGTCTATGACGGCGATGTCCTCGTCGGTACGGCCTTGCCCGATGCCGTCGAGCTTTATCCGGTCGATGGTTATAGCGACTACGCCTACAGTGTCGTCAACGAACGCCGGGTGATCGTCAATCCGCAGACCCGCGCGGTTATTCAGGTTCTGGATTAATCACGCAAATGAAAACGCCCGGCTGCTGAACTGAGGCCGGGCGTTTTCTATTGTTGAATGAGCGGACGGATTAGTCGTTCGCCGAAACCTTGACGCCGAGAACCGACGGAACCGTATTCGGTGCGCCCATGGCCGCACCGACGATCATCGGGAACGGAACCGGCTTCTCCGGCTTCGCAGCGATCGTCAGGCTCTTGGGGGCATCGAGATAGGCATTGGCGGCGGCCGAGACCTGATTCTGCAGTTCCGGCACATTCAGCTGCGCCATCATGATCGGCACGAGGCCCTTCAGGGACTGCGCCAGCTGGTCGCCGGTCGTGCCCTGTTCCTTGCCGAGATAGTCGAGAACGCGCTTGGTGATCGAGGCATCGTCGAAACGGATCGAGGCATCGTTGAAAGTCAACTGCTGCATCAGGCCCATCATGGCAAGGCCGAGCGCCTGGTTGGCCTCTTCCTTGTTCGGGTTGGCTTCCTGCGCCTTCATCGCATCCTGGATCGCCTTGATGAACTCCAGCGTATAACCGGAGATGCTGAAGGTCAGGTTCAGGCGGCCGATATTGGCGAAATCGAGCGCGTATTCCTCGAGCGAGATGTTGCCGCTGGCGATTTCCCAGCTGCCCTTCATCGTCATGTCGCCGGCAACGGTGGTGAGGCCGAGTTTCTGGATCGCATCCTTGGCCTTGGCGTCTTCCACGTCGGAAAGATCAGCCTTCATGGCCTTCAGGGTCGCGTCGAAATCGAAACCGGCATCGCTTTCCTGACGGGTGAGGTTGGCTTCGGTCGATTCGAGTGCGAAGACCTGTTTGCCCTTGGCGGTGACGCTGATCGGGCCCGTGCTGGCGCTCTCGTAGAGCAGCATGTCGTCGATTGTGCCTTCGGCCGGGTTTGCCGGGATGGAAAGACCGCCGAGCACGATATCCTTGACGCTCAGGCTGCCTTCGGCTTCCGAAAGGTCGATATCCGGCAGGCTGACGGTTTCGACATAATAGCTGCCGTCGTCATACTCCTCGACGCCTTCCAGCGTGACTTCGCCGATCTTCACGTCCTTGTCGGCTTCGGTCACGGTTTTGACGGTGACATTGGAAAGCGTGACGGTGTCGCCGTCCACGTCGGCGCCGTCATAGGTGATGGTGGTGCCGTTCTGGGCGGCGGCGGCATTGAACTTGGCGACCAGATCCGCGCCGTCGAGCGCGAAGGCCGGTGCGGCAGCAAAACCGACGAACGCGGCGCTTGCCAGCATCATGCGGAGGGAGCGCATAGGCATCATCTGAGTGTTCCTTGTCTAAAGGTTTAATTTGCAACGCGTTTTTAATACGAGCCGGGAGGTGAATATATTCGAAATGAAATGCGACGGAAGCGCGTCAACGGACGATTATTTTCGGGCTGAAAGCACGCGGCATCCAGCACGGTCGGCTGAAGAGGCAGGGCGCTTGTCATCCACGTTCGAATTTGCGGAAAAACCGGTTCTCCACAGCGCAATGCCCTGCAATCCTTGCTGTTCACGGTTTGTTGAGGTAGCAAGAAAGGTATGGGACAGAGCCTTTTGCCGCCGTCTGGCGGAGACGATAACATTCAGCCGGTCGACCTCAAGGCGGCGCTGGAAGAGCGCTACCTTGCCTACGCCTTGTCGACCATCATGCACCGCGCGCTTCCGGACGTGCGCGACGGGCTGAAGCCCGTGCATCGCCGCATCGTCTATGCGATGAGCGAGATGGGGCTGCGTTCCAACACCGCCTTCCGCAAATGCGCCAAGATCGTCGGCGAAGTCATGGGTAATGTCCATCCCCATGGCGACCAGTCGATCTATGATGCGCTGGTGCGTTTGGCGCAGGATTTCTCCGTCCGTTATCCTCTGGTCGACGGGCAGGGCAATTTCGGCAACATCGACGGCGATAGCCCGGCGGCGATGCGCTACACCGAATCGAAGATGACGCCGGTGGCCGAGCTTCTGCTCGAAGGCATCGATCAGGACGCGGTCGATTTCCGCGACACCTACGACGAGAGCAATTCCGAGCCGGTCGTGCTTCCCGGGGCGTTTCCGAATCTGCTCGCCAACGGTTCCTCCGGCATTGCCGTTGGCATGGCGACCTCGATCCCGCCGCACAACGCCCATGAACTCTGCGACGCGGCGCTGCTTCTGATCCGCAAGCCGGACGCAACCATCGAGGAACTGGTCGATCTCGTTCCCGGCCCGGACTTCCCGACCGGCGGCATCATCATCGATGGCCGCGAAAGCATCATCGAAGCCTACAAGACCGGCCGCGGTGGTTTCCGCGTTCGTGCCAAGTGGGAAGTGGAAGACCTCGGTCGCGGCGTTTGGCAGATCGTCATCACCGAAATTCCTTATCAGGTGCAGAAGTCGCGCTTGATTGAGAAGATCGCCGAACTGCTGATCGCCCGCAAGCTGCCGCTTCTCGAAGACATCCGGGATGAATCGGCCGAGGACGTCCGCGTCGTGCTGGTGCCGAAGAGCCGCTCCGTCGATCCGACGATCATGATGGAATCCATGTTCCGCCTGACCGAGCTGGAAAGCCGCTTTCCGCTCAACATGAACGTGCTCTCGATGGGGCGCGTGCCGAAGGTCATGTCGATTGGCGACGTTCTGACGGAATGGTTGCACCATCGCCGCGAAGTGTTGCAGCGCCGCTCGCGCTTTCGTCTGGCCGCCATCGAGCGCCGGCTGGAAATTCTCGGTGGCTATCTGGTTGCCTATCTCAATCTCGATGAGGTGATCCGCATCATCCGCGAGGAGGATGAGCCGAAGCCGTTCATGATGGAGCGTTTCACGCTCACTGATCTGCAGGCCGAGTCGATCCTCAACATGCGGCTGCGCTCTTTGCGCAAGCTCGAGGAACTGGAAATCCGCACCGAGGACAAGAACCTCCGCGGCGAGTTGAAGGGGATCAAGGCACTGCTCGGCTCCGAGACCGAGCACTGGGCCACGGTGGGCG
>JAVBSF010000145.1:0-12285 GCA_031556925.1 Pararhizobium sp. | reverse complement strand
GGTTTTCCGGCGAAACCTGGTCGACCTTGTTCAGAACCAGGATCTTCGGCTGCCTGACCTCCTTCAGCCCTTCCAGGATCGTCTCCGCGTCGCCCTTCAGACCGCGCTCGCTGTCGATCAGGAACATGATGAAGTCGGCATCCTTGGCCCCGCCCCAGGCGGTCGTGACCATGGCGCGGTCGAGCCGGCGGCGCGGCTTGAAGATGCCGGGCGTATCCATGAAGACGATCTGGGCGTTGTTGTGGATGGCGATACCGCGCACGATGGCGCGGGTCGTCTGCACCTTGTGGCTGACGATCGACACCTTGGCGCCGACGAGGCGGTTGACCAGCGTCGACTTGCCGGCATTGGTCGCGCCGATCAGGGCCACGAAGCCCGAACGGGTGGCAGCGGCTTCAGTCTCGGCGGTCTCGTTGATCTCTTCGGTCATGGTATCGGTCAAATCCAAAAGGCGGCGGACATCCCGTCCGGCGCAGGTTCACATGCTGTTGGCGGGCATCGGCCCGTATGTCCTGTTTAAAACGGTCTTATTGAGCGGTGCCATGGGCGCACGCGCGTTATTCGAGTTCCGAGGTCTTCCAGACCCCTTCCCTCTCCAGAATTTTCGTCGCGGCCACCTGCTCGGCGGCCCGCTTGGAGCGGTCAGTTCCGGTTTCGGGCGCAGTGCCCGCGATTTCGACCGTCACCGTGAAGCGCGGATCATGGTCCGGGCCGGAACGGTCGTCAACGCGGTAGCTCGGCGCCACGCCGAATTTCGCATGAGCCCATTCCTGAAGCTCCGTCTTGGCATCGCGGCGCGCACCATCGGCGCGAACGGCACGCGCTCCCCAGTGGCGAAGAACGAAGCCACGCGCAGCCTCGAGGCCGCCGTCGAGATAGATCGCCGCGATGAGCGACTCTACCACATCGGCCCGGATGTTGAGCATGTGTTTTCCGGTGACGCGCTTCACGTCGGCGCCGGTGCGGATATAGAGATGAAGCTCCAGCGTATCGGCCACGACGGCGCAGCTTTCGGCGCTGACGAGCTGATTGAGGCGCACGGAAAGCTCGCCTTCTGCGGCATCCCGAAACGTCTGGAACAGAAGCTCCGCGATGCACAGGCCGAGGACCCGATCCCCCAGAAATTCCAGGCGTTCGTAGTTGGCGCCCTTGGCATTGCGGGCGCTGGCATGGGTCAGCGCCCTGTCCAGCCGCTCCTGCTGGACGAAATGATAACCGATCGCGGTTTCGAGCGTATGCCTGTTTTCCGCGTTCAGTGGCTTCCTGATCATTGCACGCTCTTGAACAGGCGGTCGTAACGCAGGTTGGTCGGCCACTTCCAGATTTCGCGGAACGATGTGTCGTTGCCAAGCGAGAAGAAGATCATGCTGGCGCGGCCGACAAGGTTTTCCGCCGGAACGAAGCCGACATCGAAGCGGCTGTCCGCGGAATTGTCGCGGTTGTCGCCCATCATGAAATAGTGGCCTTCCGGCACGATGAACTCGCGGGTGTTGTCGCCGCGCGCATCCGGAAACTGATCGAGCGTGTCGAAGGACACCCCGTTGTCCAGCGTTTCGCGGAAGACCGGCACATCGGCGCCGGTGTCATACTGGTCGTCAGCGCGGAAGACGCCGTCCGGCACGCGCTCGACCGGCTTGTCGTTGACATAGAGGATGCTGTCGCGCACCTGGACGCGATCGCCCGGCAGGCCGATCAGGCGCTTGATGTAATCGATGTCGGGATTCGGCGGAAAGCGGAAGACAACGACATCGCCACGCTTCGGCTCGCTCGCAAAGATGCGGCCCTCGAACAGATCCGGCGAGAACGGCAGGGAATACTTGGAATAGCCATAGGCAAACTTGTTGACGAAGATATAGTCGCCGACGAGCAGCGTCGGCATCATCGAGCCCGAGGGAATGGTGAAGGGCTGGAAGAAGACAGTGCGGATCACCACGGCGAGCAGAAGCGCCTGAATGATGACCTTGACGTTTTCCCACAGGCCACCCTGGCTTTTTTCAATCTTCTCTGCCACGCCGTTTTCCTTGTTTGCCATCTTCGCATGCCCCTTCGGAGGGGATGGGGCGCTGCGAAATTCAGCCGGTGTCTTCACTTAAAATCAGCCGGAAAGATGTTCGATCCCGTGTGATTTTCTCAAATATAGCGATCCGCAAGACGAACCGTTGCTTGAAACATGCTCTAGGTCTTTGTTTTCTCGCATGTCTTTTCGCAAAACCGCTGCACAGTTTTGCGAGACATGCTTTAGACGTTTCCGGATGCTGGAGCAACCGGCAGCGCCTCGATTATCACGAAGGCTTGCGCCAGGGGAAAATCGTCGGTGATCGTCAGATGGATGACGGCCCGGCACCCCTGCGGTGTCATGGCATCGAGACGTTCGGCCGCGCCGCCGGTCAGCACCATTGTAGGTTTGCCGCCGGGAAGGTTGACCACACCCATATCCTTCCAGAACACCCCGTCCGACAGGCCTGTTCCAAGCGCCTTCGAACAGGCCTCCTTGGCCGCGAAGCGTTTGGCGTAGGATTCCGCGCGATTTTTCCGTCCATCCGATTTGCGGATTTCGATATCGGTGAAACAACGCTGCGTGAAGCGATCCCCGAAACGCTCGATAGAGCCGGCGATGCGCCGGATGTCGATGAGATCGCTGCCAATACCAATAATCATGGGTCTCACTTTAAACACGCACAAGGCCGCCCCGCCATGGCGACGGAAAGCTCAATGCCGGTCAGAGGATGGCAATGGACCAGTTCGAACCGCGCGGCGGAGCTCGCGCCGTTCCTGGAAAAGCCGGGCGGCAACATATGCCAACCCGTAGAACACGACGGCGCTGATCACCGCCAGCGGGATCGAACCGACAAGCATCGGCTTTATCACCGGCGTCCAGAGATGGGAAAACTCGAGATGACCGAGCATATCGACGATGTCGTGGCCGGATAGCGTCTCGTGATCTTCGATGCCGAGAACGGCCACGCCGACCTCATAGATTCCGGCCAGAATGAAAGGAATTGTCAGGGGATTTGCCAAGGCGGTTGTCAGCGCGGCAGCGATCAGGTTGCCGGACAGCACATAGGCCAGCGCGACGGCGATGATGATGTGCAGCCCGATAAACGGCGTAATCGAAGATGCCGCACCCGCAGCGACACCCATCGCGATGCAATGCGGCGTCGACGACAGCCGCAGCACCCGCAGCGTCATATAGCGAATCCCCCGCGAAAAGCCCTTTCGCGGCCAGATCAGGGCACGAACCTTGCCGGCAAAGGTTACCGGCTTTCTGCGACGGAACAACATGAGACGCTTGATAGCCGAAGATGGCGGGGCGAGACAATGCCGAAGGCGGCGCGTCCCGGTCAATTCGACGCGGTGATGTCAGGCCTCAACCTGCCGATTTCCGCAAATGGCCTGCAAAGCTTGCGCAGAACAGCCATTCCACAAACGCATAACTCTCAGCATTCCACCATGTCGTACGATGGAAAATGGAATTAGTAGTTGCGGCGGAAAAGTCCGCGATCGACCTGGCGCTGACGGTATTCGAGATCGATGCGGTCGACGGAACCGTTGAGATAGTTGAGTTCGCGCTCTTCCATGGACGGTGCGCGAAGGGCGCCGGTGATTTTCTTCAGTTGCTTGAACATGGTAAACCTCGTTTCGTTTACCTCCCGACGCTGAAGATAGGTGAGCAACCGCTTTTTCACCAGCGCCGGTTCCAGCCGGCAGCCATGCACGTGATGCATAGCCAGCCTATCACCTCACCAGTATCTGCCTATTTGAGAAGCAATAGCCCCGTAACCAGGCAGAAAACCCATTCGGTTACTCGAACACCCGCTTGACCGTGGAGACGCTCGGAAGATCCCGCATCTGGGTGAGCAGATGGTTCAGCTGGCGCAGATCCCAGACTTCGAGATCGATATGGAATTCGCTGAAATCAGCCGCAACCCGGCCCATGGTGAGCCCGCGGATATTGATGTCGCTGGTGGCGATCGCCTGGGCGATTTCGGCGAGCGTGCCGGGCTCGTTCAGGGCGTTGATCTGGATGCGGGCCATGAAGCGGGTGTTATTGGCCTCGTCCAGCTCCCAGCGCACATCGATGCAGCGCTCCGATTCGTACTCGAACTTCTGCAGGCTCGGCGACTGGATCGGATAGATGGTGATGCCCTTGTCCTTGTCCATGATGCCGACGATGCGATCGCCCGGCACGGCGCCGGATGCGCTGAAATGCACCTGCGCCTCACCGGAAAGCCCGCGGATCGGAAGGGCTTCCGGGCCCGTCGTGTCGTCGAACATATCCTTGGGGCGCTCCGGTAGCTTGAAGACCATACCGGCTGCGCTGCGCATGTTGAACCAGCCCTGATCGACGGGCTTGACGGTGACACGCTCATCCTGATGATCGGGATGAACGGCGCGCAGCACGTCGAGCGACGAAAGCTCGCCTCGCCCGACGGCCGCAATCGCATCCTCGACATCCTTCTGGCCGAGCCGGTGAAGCACAGGCTTCAGGCCGTCGCGCGTGAAGGATTTACCGGCGCGCTCGAAGGTGCGCTCCAGAATGCGGTAGCCGAGGCCGGAATACTGCTTGCGGATTGCCGCCCGCGTCGCCCGGCGGATGGCTGAACGCGCCTTGCCGGTGACGACGATCTCTTCCCAGGCGGCCGGCGGAACCTGAATGCCGGAGCGAACGATCTCGACTTCATCACCATTCGACAGGCGCGTCACCAGCGGCATGATGCGACCGTTGATCTTCGCGCCGACGCAGGTGTCGCCGATATTGGTGTGGACCGCGTAGGCGAAATCGATCGGCGTCGCCCCGCGCGGAAGGGCAATGAGCTGGCCTTTCGGGGTGAAACAGAAGACCTGATCCTGAAACAGTTCGAGCTTGGTATGCTCCAGAAACTCTTCCGGGTTGTCGCCCTCGGCCAGCGACTCGATCGTGCGGCGCAGCCAGGAATAGGCATTGGAGCCGGGCGAGAGCTTCACATCCCCCGTCGCTTCGGTGCCGTCCTTGTAGAGCGCGTGGGCGGCGATGCCATATTCGGCGATCTCGTGCATCCAGCGGGTGCGTATCTGCAGCTCGATACGCTGGCGCGAGGGGCCGACGATGGTGGTGTGGATCGACTGGTAATCGTTCTGCTTCGGCGTCGAGATATAGTCCTTGAAACGGCCCGGCACGACCCGCCAGCGCGTATGGACGATGCCGAGCGCCCGATAGCAGGCGGGGATGTCATCGACGATGATGCGAAAACCCCAGACATCCGACAGTTGTTCGAAGGACAGCGACTTCGACTGCATCTTCTTGAAGACCGAATAAGGCTTCTTCTGGCGGCCCTTGACGAGAGGATCGTTCATCCCCTTGCCCTTCAGCAATTCACCGAGTTCGTCCTCGATCTTCTTGATCAACCCCTCGTTGCGGGTCGACAGCTCCTCGAGCCGTCGGGTGACCGTTTCGAAAGCTTCGGGATTGATGTGGCGGAAGGAGAGGTTTTCCAGCTCTTCCCGCATGTCCTGCATGCCCATGCGGCCGGCGAGCGGCGCATAGATTTCCATCGTCTCCTCGGAAATCCGGGCGCGCTTCTCCGCCGACATATGGTCGAGCGTGCGCATGTTGTGGAGACGGTCGGCGAGCTTGACGAGCAGTACGCGAACATCATCGGAAATGGCCAGCAGCAGCTTGCGCAGGTTTTCCGCCTGCTTGGCCTTCTTGGTCACGAGATCGAGCTTCTTGATCTTCGTGAGCCCTTCCACCAGGGCGCCGATATCCTCGCCGAAAAGCTCGTCGATCTCGGCGCGGGTCGCGGTGGTGTCCTCGATCGTGTCATGGAGCAGCGCGACCGCGATGGTCGACTCGTCCAGATGCATGTCCGTCAGGATGGCAGCGACTTCGAGAGGGTGGGAAATATAGGGATCGCCGCTCGCCCGCTTCTGCTGGCCATGTTTCTGCATGGCATAGACATAGGCCTTGTTCAGCAGGGCCTCGTTCACGTCGGGCTTGTATTTCTGAACGCGCTCAACGAGCTCGTATTGGCGCATCATTTCCTGAACGGCTCCCGGAGAAAGCTTCAAAAACAAACGGTGCGCCAATCATAGGAGTGGCGCACCGCTTTGCAAAGTCAGATGCTTGCCTCAAAAGGCAAATCCGCCGAGGGATACGTTCCTGCCGGAACGGATCAGTAGTCGTCGCTCTTTTCCGGCGCGACCAGACCTTCGATACCCGCCAGCAGTTCCTCTTCCGACATGCGGTCGAAGGTGACGACTTCCGGCTGGTCTTCGTCTTCGCCCGCTTCGGCGAAAACAGCAGCCGCTTCGTTGACGATCAGCGAGGCCGGATCGGGCTCGGGCTCGTCGACTTCGACATGCTTCTGCAGCGAATGGATCAGGTCTTCCTTAAGGTCGCCCGGCGATAGCGTCTCATCGGCGATTTCGCGCAGCGCAACGACGGGGTTCTTGTCGTTGTCGCGATCGATGGTGATCGCAGCACCCTGCGAGATCAGACGGGCGCGATGGCTGGCCAGCAGCACGAGCTCGAAACGGTTATCGACTTTGTCGATGCAATCTTCAACAGTGACGCGGGCCATCGAATGTCCTTTAGGTCTTGGGAGCACAGCTGCGTTCGCCATAAAAAGGGAACTGCCTGCCGCGCCGATTGACAACATCGGAACCCGCATCCAGCCGTCGGCTGACGGTACGAACGGCTCCAATTTCCGGAAGTAGCTTGCCCGATACAATCAAAAGCCGGCAAATTCAAGTTTTTCCTGCTGCATGGCAAAAGATATCCGCCGCGCTCCCCGGCCCGCATCCGTCCGGGCCTGATTTTGAACCCGTCCGGAATAGCCTGCCCGATGGCGATGACGCAGCATGACCGGCATCTTCCATGCCCGCCGGCCATAGAGAAATACGGCGGGATATTCATCGGCATGCCGTAGAAGTTGCTGATATCCTTTGACTTCTACAGGAATGATGATTGAATATGTTTCAGGGAGAGGGTGCATATTGAGAGGCGTAAACGGCCGACCGCAAGCAGAGGTTTTTTATCCTTGCGGAATATGTTTACGGGGGAAAACTTACTAAAAAATGCCTCATTAATCCCTTTAGTGGAAAAATCCTGCGAAAACTCGCACTTTCGCTGAGAATTGCATTGGTTTAAGGCGAGTACACGAACCCGGTTCATAAACCCAAAAAATCTCTTGATGTTAAGAAATTCTCTGTTTCGGACGCCATTTTCTGCTCGGTCAGATTGAATAAAAAAGCATTGAGGCAACAAAAGGAATATTGAAATGTTCGATCCACGCGAGAAAATCGCGCTTTTTATTGACGGGGCGAATTTATATGCAGCGTCGAAAAGTCTCGGTTTCGACATTGATTATCGCAAACTTCTCAAGGCATTCCAGAAGCGCGGATATCTTCTTCGCGCCTATTATTACACCGCTCTGATCGAGGATCAGGAATACTCCTCGATCCGTCCGCTGATCGACTGGCTCGACTACAACGGCTACAAGGTCGTCACCAAGCCGGCCAAGGAATTCACCGACTCGCTCGGCCGCCGCAAGATCAAGGGCAACATGGACATCGAGCTGGCCATCGACGCGATGGAACAGGCCGAGACCGTCGATCATCTCGTCATCTTCTCCGGCGACGGAGATTTCACGACCCTGGTCGAAGCGCTGCAGCGCAAGGGCCGTAAGGTATCCGTGGTTTCGACCATGTCGACCCAGCCACCAATGATCGCGGACGACCTTCGCCGCCAGGCCGATCATTTCATCGAACTGACGTCCCTGAAGTCCGAAATCGGCCGCGATCCTTCGGAACGTCCGGCCCGGCCGGTTGAAACCGGTAGCGGCGAAGCGGATCAATGATCGAACAGCAACCGCTCCGGCGAATCGGGGCGGCATTGGCCAGAAAACGGGCGTTGCCTGCAAAGTGATGCGGGCAGTGCGGGTACTTCGCTCGTGCGCTGCGCCCCGAAAAATCCTCAGTGCTCTTTCAGCAAGCGGCTTTTCTGGCGATTCCAGTCACGTTCCTTTTCGCTTTCGCGCTTGTCATGGAGCTTTTTGCCCTTGCCCAACGCCAGCTCGAGTTTCGCTCTGCCCTGATCGTTGAAATAAATCTTGAGGGGAATCAAGGTCATCCCCTCGCGATTGATCGCGCCTCGAAGCCTGTTGACCTCGCGCTTGGACAATAGCAGCTTGCGACGGCGACGCGGTTCGTGGTTGAAGCGGTTCGCCTGCAGGTACTCGGGCAGATAGGAATTGATCAGCCAGATTTCGCCGCCTTCGTCAGACGCATAGGATTCCGCGATGTTGGCCTTTCCCTCACGCAAAGACTTAACCTCCGTGCCGGTCAAAACCATGCCGGCCTCGTAGGTGTCGATGATCTCGTAGTTGAAACGGGCCTTCCGGTTTTCCGCGACAACTTTCTTGACCACGCGCTGGCTGCCCTTGGGTGCCATCAGTTCATCAGCCCCGCATGGCGAAGAGCGGCGTCGAGGGCCGCTTCGGTTGCAGGCTCCAGCGTCGGCACGAGCGGAGAACGCACGGCACGGCTCATGCCTTTCAGCTTGTTGAGTGCGTATTTCGCGCCGCAAAGGCCCGGCTCCATGAAGATCGCCTTGTGCAACGGCATCAGCTTGTCCTGATATTCCAGCGCCTTGGCATAGTCGCCCGCAAGGGTCGCAGCCTGAAATTCGGCGCATAGACGCGGAGCGACATTTGCCGTGACGGAAATGCAGCCGACGCCGCCATGGGCATTGAACCCGAGGGCTGTCGCGTCTTCTCCCGACAGCTGCACGAACTGCGAACCGCAGGCCATGCGCTGCTCGGACACCCGCTCAATCTTGCCGGTCGCGTCCTTGACGCCCATGATGGACGGATAGGCCTTGTTGAGCGCAGCCATCGTTTCCACGCTCATGTCGACGACCGAACGGCCTGGAATGTTGTAGATGACGATCGGCAGCTTAACGCTTTCGGCGACGGCCGCGTAGTGGGCGAAAAGGCCCTTCTGGGTCGGCTTGTTGTAATACGGCGTGACGACGAGGATCGCGTCGGAGCCTGCCTTTTCGGCATGCTGCGCAAGCTCGATGGCTTCCGTCGTATTGTTCGAGCCAGCGCCGGCGATGACCGGCACGCGACCGGCGGCGGTCTTGATGCAAAGCTCCACCACCCGTTTGTGCTCCGCGTGGGAAAGCGTCGGCGATTCACCGGTCGTACCGACGGGCACGAGGCCGTGGCTACCTTCGGCGATCAGCCATTCCACATGGGCAACGAAGCTGTCCTCGTCAACGGCGCCAGTCGCCGTAAACGGGGTAACGAGAGCGGGAATGGATCCCTTGAACATCAACGACTCCTGACGGCGCACGGGTTGCCAGAAACCAACCCACGCTTTGGCCGTATTTCATGGTTAGAAAACTGGCGCACCATAATCATGTGAGATGACGGCGGCAAGCATCTATGCGGCATTCGGGCATCGTATGGCAACTGAAGCGGCGAGAGATGCATGGTTGCAGGCGGACTTTCACTGTCAGCCTTCATACCGGATGCAGGGGCTGGCCGGCTTGGGGGATATCCATCAAATCGGAGGCGGCCCGGTAACCTTTCATTAGCAATTACATCGCCAAATGAAGAAAGATTGCGGGGCATTACGGGGCTCTTCATGCGCATCTCCAGTTCATTGCATTTGACCACGCCCATGCTGCTGGCCTCGGGCATCCTGCTCGCGGCGCTGCTGCCGGGCGGCGAAGCCTCTGCCTTCGACGGCAACACGCCACTTCCGAAAGCACGCCCCGATATTGCAGGAAAAACCGATTTTGCCCCTGCACGCGCAGATCTCACCAGCTCCATCGCGGCCGCGACATCCAACATTCCCGTGAATTCACCCTTGAAAACCGGGCTCGACGCCCTGTCGAACAGGGATGCTGCAAAAGCAATCGAAATCCGCGACACGATGCCAAAGGCGACGCTGGACCGGCATATCCTCACATGGGCAATCGCGCTTTCCAATCAGAAGGGCATTCCCTCCTACGAGATCGCGGCCGCCCAGCAGGAGTTGAAGGGCTGGCCCGGCCTCGGGGCGCTACGCGCCAATTCCGAGCGGGCGATGTCGCGCGAAAATCCACCGGCTGCCGATGTCATCGCCGCCTTCGGCAACAGCCAGCCAGAAACCACCGATGGCTCCCTCGTGCTGATCCGCGCCCAGATCCAGACCGGAAACAAGGAAGCCGCCGCCAGGCTGCTTCGGACGCTCTGGACGACGGAGCGGCTCGATACGGAGACCGAGGACAAGATTCTCTCCGAATTTCCGGATCTCCTGACGGTGACGGAACACCGCCGGCGCATGGAAATGCTGCTTTACCGCGGCCGGCTGGAACAGGCGGGCCGTTTCAGCGATCTCGGAAAGGCGCAATCCCTTTACCGCGCCTGGGTGGCGACCGCAAAAAACACGGCAAACGCGACCGCGCTCGTGGCAGCCGTCGATCCATCCTGGGCGAACGATCCGGCCTATCTCTTCATCCGAATCGAACTCCTGCGCAAACGGGAGAAATACGCCGAGGCCGCCAAGCTGCTTGCCAAGGCACCGAAGGATATCGCGGCGCTGGTCAATCCCGGAGAATGGTGGATTGAGGAACGTATTGTCAGCCGCGGACTTCTCGACAGTGGAGATTTCCGGGGCGCCTATGGGGTCGCAGCCAACCATTCTGCCCGCGATCCCTCCGATATCGTCGATGCCGAATTCCATGCCGGCTGGTATGCGCTTCGCGCGCTGAACGATGCCAAAACAGCGGAAGGCCATTTTCGACGCATCCTCGACGTTTCGAACAGGCCCATTTCGGTGTCACGGGCATATTACTGGCTCGGCCGCGCGGCGGAGGCCGGGGGCGGCGGCGCGGCGGATGAATACTTCACCAAGGCGGCGGAGCTTTCCGGCACGTTCTACGGACAACTCGCCGCTGCACGTCTGGGCGGCAAGACCTTCAACGTTACCTATCCGACGCCGACGGCTGCTGACCGCGCCACGTTCGAAAGGCGGGAAGCCGTCCAGGCCATAGCACGGCTGGAGGCAGCCGGGCATGGCTGGCGTGCGGACAGCCTGTACCGCGCCCTGGCGGAAGACCTGAACGCGCCCGGAGAACTGGCTATCCTTGCCGCCCGCGCGGAAAAGACGCGCGGCCACCAGCTCTCGCTGCAAATCGGCAAACTCGCCTTCGGCCGCGGCCTCGACGTCGCCGCCCTCGCCTTCCCGATCGGCGTCATTCCGTCGAGCGCCGATATCGCCGGATCGGGCAAGGCGCTGGCCTATGCCATCGCACGCCAAGAAAGCGCCTTTAACCCGGCCGCGATTTCGCCGGCGAACGCGCGAGGGCTTCTGCAGATTCTGCCGGGAACGGCAAAGAGCGTAGCAGGGCGTCACGGTCTTGCCTATTCCGCGGATCGCCTGACGACGGATGCAGCCTATAACGCAACGCTCGGCGCCCACTATCTCGGCGAACAGATCAATGATTTCGGCGGCTCCTATATCCTGACCTTCATCGCCTATAATGCCGGACCGAAACGGGTGCCGGAATGGCTGCAGCGTTATGGCGATCCTCGTGGCAAACCGATCGACGAGGTTGTCGACTGGATCGAGCGCATTCCGTTTGCCGAAACCCGCGGTTACGTTCAACGGGTGATGGAGAATTATCAGGTCTACAAGACCCGCCTCGGCCAGAAAGCCGACATCGTCGATGACCTGCGGATGGGGCGCAACGGCTAAAGTCTAGCGTTTTCTACCTGGAAAATCGTCCTCTTGCCCATGCAATGTCGAGAGAAACGATCGTTGCGTCGTGCACACCGATATGCCGCTATCTATCTGCGAGCTCACGATGCAGAGCAGTTCCGTGACGCCGGAGCACCTTGACCTCATTTAAAAAGAATGACCTCCTCAAATCAGAAAAAAGACGGCATGTGACAACGAAAGTTCCGCGCATGTGGAGATTGAGCCCTCTGAACTGATTTGAGGATATTCATGAATCGAAGCACCAGCATGGCATCTTCTCAGAGCTTCAAAGAGCAGTTCGTCATGACCGATGACGGCCTCAATCTCTATGTCCGGGAATATGGCGCGGATGACCCCATGACTGCCGAGCAGCTTCCCCTGCTCTGCCTTGCAGGATTGAGCCGCAACAGCCGCGATTTCCACCAGCTCGCGCTGCAGTTTTCGGCCCATGACTCATCCCCTCGCCGCGTCATCGCCATTGACTATCGGGGGCGGGGCTTGTCCGACCGCGATCCGGACAGCAATCGGTATCAGCTGCCGGTCGAGGCGCATGAT
>JAVBSF010000184.1:0-54987 GCA_031556925.1 Pararhizobium sp. | reverse complement strand
AAGTGAACGTGCTGAAGGGCAAGAAGCTCACCAATATGCGCGCTTCCGGTAAGGACGAAGCCGTCAAGCTGACCCCGCCGATCCGCATGACGCTCGACCGTGCGCTGTCCTGGATCCAGGCCGACGAACTGGTCGAAGTCACGCCGAAGAACATCCGCCTGCGCAAACTCTACCTCGACTCGAACGACCGCAAGCGTTTCGAAAAGTCGCGCGGCGCTGCATAAGCGGGCGATTTCAGCGAATGAAAACAAGGCGCAGCGATACCCATCGCTGCGCCCTTTGCGTTTCGGACCTGCCCCTCTCCCCGCGCGCGGGGCGAGGGGGAACTTCGATCGTGCCGCTTGTCCCTTCTCCCGGCGCGCGGGGAGAAGGTGGCCGACAGGCCGGATGAGGGGCGTACTCGCAAGCGATCGGATGGCGCGCGCCTCAGGATTTCAGCACGCCGCTCTTCTTCGCCGTCCAGGTGGCGATATAGTCCATCAGGGTGTTGTTCAGGCAGTCCGATGGTGTCAGCCCCAGTTCAGTCAGGCGCCCGCGTATGGCGCCCATGTCGTCGGGATTGGTGCCGGATTCGATGATGGATGAGACGAAGGCCGCAAATCCGGGCGGTGCCCAGCCATCGTCCTGAAAGCGCTCGGGATGGATGAAGTCAAGGCCCTGAAACGGGTGCTCGCGTTCCACCGGCCCATACATGTGTACACCGCAGTCCTTGCAGGCGTGGCGCTGGATCAGGGCAGACTTGTCGATGACCTCGAGCTTGTCACCATTCTCCAGCACGGTGATCTTGTCATGTCCGACGACGGCAACGACCGAAAACGTCGCGCCTGCCGGTTTCCAGCATTTTGTACAGCCGCAGGCGTGGTTATGGGCAACGTCTCCCTCGACCTTGACCTTCACCGGCTTGTCGGCGCAGGCGCAGACGAGCGTGCTGCCGGAAAAGCCGGCGCGACCCTTGGGTATGCCCTTGTCAAGCAATGGATGCAAAGAAACGGTGGCTGCCATTTTCTCCTCCCGCTGCCGGTTGTGATGACACCAAAGCGCCGGCAGACCGCAACAAGGCGCCGGAGAGTAACATAGCATGAAGCGGGGTCGCGCGCCTCCTGCACCGCTATCCCATTGTTCGCAGAAAAGAAAAAAGCCCGCCCTCGTTTCCAAGGGCAGGCTCTGAAGTTCAACTGTAAGCGGCTTACTTGTCGCGATTGCGGGCAGCCAGCGTGCGCAGGCGCAGCGCGTTGAGCTTGATGAAGCCGGCGGCGTCCTTCTGGTCGTAGGCGCCCTGATCGTCTTCGAAGGTGACCAGCTTGTCGGAATAGAGCGACTTGGCGCTCTCGCGGCCGATGGTCATGACATTGCCCTTGTAGAGCTTCAGCGTCACTTCGCCTTCGACGTCCTTCTGACTGTAGTCGATCGCCGCCTGCAGCATCTGGCGCTCCGGCGAGAACCAGAAGCCGTAATAGATCAGCTCGGCGTAGCGCGGCATCAGCTCGTCCTTGAGGTGGGCTGCGCCGCGGTCGAGCGTGATGGATTCGATGGCGCGGTGGGCGGCCAGCAGGATCGTGCCGCCGGGGGTCTCGTAGACGCCGCGCGACTTCATGCCGACGAAGCGGTTTTCCACGAGGTCGAGGCGGCCAATGCCGTTGTCGCGGCCATAATCGTTGAGCTTGGCGAGCAGCGTTGCCGGCGAAAGGCGCACGCCGTTGATCGAGACGGCATCACCCTGCTCGAAGCCGATCTTGATGATCGTTGCCTGATCGGGAGCGGCTTCCGGCGAAATCGTGCGCATATGCACGTATTCAGGAGCTTCCACCGCCGGATCTTCCAGAACCTTGCCTTCGGAAGACGAGTGCAGGAGGTTTGCGTCGACGGAGAAGGGAGCTTCGCCCTTCTTGTCCTTGGCGACCGGGATCTGGTGCTGTTCGGCAAAGGCGAGCAGATCGGTGCGGCTCTTGAACGACCAGTCGCGCCAGGGGGCGATGATCTTGATGTCCGGGTTCAGGGCGTAGGCCGAAAGCTCGAAGCGAACCTGGTCGTTACCCTTGCCGGTCGCACCGTGGGCGATGGCGTCGGCGCCGGTTTCGCGGGCGATCTCGATCAGGTGCTTGGAGATCAGCGGACGGGCGATCGAGGTGCCGAGCAGGTAGACGCCTTCATAGACGGCATTGGCGCGGAACATCGGGAAGACGAAGTCTTTGACGAATTCTTCGCGCACGTCCTTGATGTAGATTTCCTTGATGCCGAGCATCTCGGCCTTCTTGCGCGCCGGCTCAAGCTCCTCGCCCTGACCGAGATCGGCGGTGAAGGTAACGACTTCAGCGCCGAGTTCCGTCTGCAGCCATTTCAGGATGATCGAGGTGTCGAGCCCGCCGGAATAGGCGAGAACGACCTTTTTCACTTGCTTGTGCGATGCCATGGTCAATGTCCGTCTGGTCGTGAAGGCGCGGGGCCTGGAAAAGATCAGCGGCACTTTTAGCGAGATTGCCGGGACGCGCAAGGCTTGTTGCCCGCGAATCCGGCATCATACGGCAACACTGGTAATTCCAGCGCATTTCCGCCATATAGACCGCAAGAGAACACATGGAACGATGGCAATGACGGATGTGGTCGAATTCGCGAAGATGAACGGGCTTGGCAACAAGATCCTGGTCGTCGATATGCGCGGCCGCCGCGACCGCGTAACACCGCAGGCCGCGATTGCGCTTAATGCCGATCCTCAAACCCGCTTCGACCAGATCATGGCGATCCATGATCCAAAGGCTGACGGCACCGATGCCTTCATCGACATCCTGAATTCCGACGGCAGCAAGGCGCAGGCCTGCGGCAACGGCACGCGTTGCGTCGTGCAGGCGCTGGCCGCCGAGACCGGCCGCAAGGTCTTCACCTTCCAGACCATCGCCGGCATCCTGAACGCCGTCGAGCACGAGGACGGTACCATCTCCGTCGACATGGGCACGCCCGTCTTTGAGTGGAACCGCATCCCGCTTTCCGAAGAATTCCACGACACCAGCCGCATCGAACTGCAGATCGGGCCGATCGACGCGCCGGTGCTGCATTCGCCTTCCGTTATGTCCATGGGCAATCCGCATGCGATCTTCTGGGTCGATCGTGACGTCATGTCGTTCGATCTCGAACGCTTTGGCCCGCTGCTCGAAAACCATCCGATGTTTCCCGAGCGCGCCAATATCACGCTGGCGCAGGTCACGTCCCCCACCTCGATGACCACCCGCACCTGGGAGCGCGGCGCAGGCCTGACGCTTGCCTGCGGTTCCGCCGCCTGCTCCGCTGCCGTCAGCGCCGCCCGGACGGGACGCACCGGCCGCAAGGTCGAGATCCGCGTCGCCAGCGCCACCCCGCCCGGTATTCTCTCCATCGAATGGCGCGAGCGTGATGATCATGTGATCATGACCGGCCCGGCCGAATGGGAATGGTCGGGTACGGTCGATCCGGTAACCGGCGCGTTCAGCCGCGAGGAAGCGGCCGAGGCAAAGGCGCAGTGAGTGGCGTCGACGTCATAACCTTCGGCTGTCGCCTCAACACCTACGAATCCGAAGTCATGCGCAACGAGGCCGAGAAGGCGGGGCTGAACAATGCCATTCTCGTCAACACCTGCGCTGTCACCGGCGAGGCCGTGCGGCAGGCGCGACAGGCCATCCGCCGTGCCCGGCGCGAAAATCCCCACGCCCGCATCATCGTCACCGGCTGCGCTGCGCAGACGGAGAAAGATACCTTCGCCGCCATGCCGGAGGTCGATGCCGTTCTCGGCAACGAGGAGAAACTGAAGCGCGCCTCCTATCGGGCGCTGCCGGATTTCGGTGTTTCGGCAGAAGAGAAGCTCCGGGTCAATGACATCATGAGCGTGCGCGAAACCGCGCCGCAGATGGTGAAGCTGATCGAGGGCCATGTACGCGCCTTCGTGCAGGTGCAGAATGGCTGCGATCATCGCTGCACATTCTGCATCATCCCCTATGGCCGTGGCAATTCCCGCTCGGTGCCGATGGGCGCGGTGGTGGATCAGGCGCGAAAGCTGATCGACAGCGGCTATTCCGAGATCGTTCTGACCGGCGTGGATGCGACGAGTTACGGCGCTGATCTACCGGGGCAGCCGACGCTCGGTTTGTTGGCCAAGACGCTGTTGAAACAGGTGCCGGATATTCGCCGCCTGCGCCTCTCCTCCATCGACAGCATCGAGGCCGACCAGCATCTGATGGACCTGATCGCCGACGAGCCGCGCTTCATGCCGCATCTGCATCTCTCGCTGCAGCATGGCGACGACATGATTCTGAAACGGATGAAGCGCCGGCATTCGCGCGCCGATGCATTAAAGTTCGTCGAGGATGTCCGCCGTCTTCGCCCGGAAACGAGCTTTGGCGCCGATATGATCGCCGGTTTCCCGACGGAGACCGAGGAGATGTTTGCCAATGCCGCAAGCCTCGCGGAAGAGGCCGGTATCGCCCATCTGCATGTCTTCCCTTATAGCCCGCGACCGGGCACACCGGCAGCACGCATGCCGCAGCTGGACCGCGTCATCATCAAGGAGCGGGCGGCAAGGCTGCGCGCCACTGGACTTCGCCTCGGCGAAGCCCATCTTGACAGCATGGTGGGAACCCAGCAATGGCTGCTCATCGAGAATAACGGGCTGGCGCATACGGAAAACTTCACCCTTGTCGCGACCCCCGGCCTTGCGCCCCGCGAGATGGTGTCGGCCCGGATCACCGGCCACAACGGCAAGCATCTCGAAATGCAATTGACGGCCGCCGACGCGGCCTGACCGAGACGGACAGACAATGGCGCTGAGCTTCATCAAAAGGGTCTTCACCTTCGGCAAGGACAAACCGGCCGAGGGCGAACCGCCGGTCGCGGATCAACCCGCACAGCTGTCGCAGGAAGAGCGCAGCGCCGTCGAAGCCGAGTTGGAGCCACGTTCGCGCGAGGAAGACCTTCCGCTTGCCGCCGATCCGGTGCTGGCCGAGGAAATCGAGACCGCTGGCGGTCCTGCCGACGATATCATCGCGGTTGAAGCCGAAATCCTCGCCGACGAAATCGAAGCCGCCTTGCCGATGCCTGCTGCCGAACAGATCGGTGATCTTGGGGTAACGCCGCTTTCGTTGCTGGAAGCGGAGGCAGAGGTCGAGGCGAAGGCAGAAGAAGCTGCTCCTGCGGGTTCCTCCCTTGAAGAAGAGACGCTCGACAAAGCGGAAACCAGCGAAGAACTCTCTGCAGCGTCTGAAAATCTGGATGAGACTTCCCCAGCGGAGGTTTCCGAGGAAGCGGCAACATTCTCCGTCACCGCTCCTTCGAAAGAACAAGCAGAGGATGTCGCACCTGTTGAGCTCGCTGCAGCTCCCGTTCTGCCCAAGGGTTTTGCCGCAGGCCCGACCGTCGTCGAACCCGTTGCGGAAGCGTCCAAGCCGAAGCTCACCTGGTTCCAGCGTCTGCGCCAGGGCCTCGCGCGCACCTCGTCACAGCTTACCGGCCAGATTTCCGCGCTCTTCACCAAGCGCAAGCTGGACGACGACACGCTGCAGGAGTTGGAAGACCTCTTGATCCAGGCCGATCTCGGCGTCGAGACGGCCCTGCGAGTCACCGATACGCTGGCCTCCGAGCGCTACGGCAAGGATGTGACCGGAGAAGACGTGTCGCGCATCATGGCCGCCGAGATCACCAAGGTCCTGTCACCGGTCGCAAAACCGCTGCAGCTCGATCTTTCGCACAAGCCGCATGTCATCCTCGTCGTCGGGGTCAACGGCACCGGCAAGACGACGACCATCGGCAAGCTGGCCGCCAAACTGTCCGGCGCCGGCCTCAAGGTCATGCTCGCCGCCGGCGACACGTTTCGCGCAGCCGCGATCGAGCAGCTGAAAATCTGGGCGGAACGGACAAACTCCGACATCGTGTCCTCGAAACTCGGCGCCGATGCGGCCGGTCTTGCCTATGAAGCCTTCGAACAGGCGCGGCTGAAGAAGAGCGACGTGCTGATCATCGATACGGCCGGCCGCCTCCAGAACCGCACGGAGCTGATGGCTGAGCTTGAAAAGATTGTCCGCGTGCTCGGCAAGCTCGATCCCGATGCGCCCCATACGGTCTTGCAGACGCTGGACGCGACGACCGGGCAGAATGCGCTCAATCAGGTCGAGATCTTCCGCAATGTCGCCGGCGTCAACGGCCTGATCATGACCAAGCTCGACGGCACGGCGCGCGGCGGCATCCTCGTTGCCATCTCCGCCAAGCACAAGCTGCCGGTCTATTTCATCGGCGTCGGCGAAGGCGTCGACGATCTCGAACCGTTCGAAGCCAGGGATTTTGCCGAGGCGATTGCCGGTATCGCCCATTGACCCGGATATAGTTTTGCCGTTTTGCTGATGTTAGAGCATTTCCAGGAAAGGTGCGAAGCGGTTTTCCGTCAGGAAATGCGTAAAGCAAATCGCTAGAGTGTTTTCGCGATTCGAAGAAAAACGGAAACGCTCTAGTGCCGGTAAAACCGATCGCGCCATCATCGCGGTCTCACCGAAAGTCTGCCAAGGAAACTGCAATGTCATCGATCGAGGCTGCAAAGCCGCGCAAGGAAATCAGCCCGCTGCTCAAGATGGTGCTCGAACTCGGTCCGCTGGTGGTGTTCTTCTTCGCCAATTCCAGGGGTGAATGGCTCGGCCAGCATTTCCCGGCACTGACGGAACTTGGCGGCCCGATCTTCATCGCCACCGGGCTGTTCATGGCCGCAACGGCGATCGCCCTTACCGTATCATGGATCCTGACGCGCACCTTGCCGATGATGCCGCTGATTTCGGGCGTCGTCGTCTTCATCTTCGGCGCGCTAACCCTCTATCTGCAGAACGACACGTTCATCAAGATGAAGCCGACTATCGTCAACTCGCTGTTCGGCGCCATCCTGCTGGGCGGACTACTGTTTGGAAAGTCTCTGCTCGGTTACGTCTTCCACTCGGCCTTCAAGCTCGACGATGCGGGCTGGCGTAAGCTCACCATTCGCTGGGGCGTTTTCTTCGTTTTCCTTGCGGTCCTCAATGAAGTCGTGTGGCGCAATTTCTCGACGGACTTCTGGGTTGCCTTCAAGGTCTGGGGCACCATGCCGATCACGGTTCTCTTCACCCTGTCGCAGATGCCGCTGATCATGAAACACTCGCTCGATCAGGAAGCCGACGCTTGAGTGCGACTGCATCGGACCATGACAAGGCGACGCGGCATACGCTGCTCTGGCTCATCGCCTGCCTCGTCGTTCTGATCCTGCAAGCCGTGATCCAGTACTGGATGGGCCGCACGCCGATCTGCACCTGCGGTTATGTGAAGCTTTTCGAGCCCGTGGCCAATGGCTCCGGTAATTCGCAGCATCTGGCCGACTGGTATACGCCGTCCCACATCATCCACGGCTTCATCTTCTACGGCATTGCGCATCTCTTGTTTCGCGGCAAGCCGCTGGCGGCGCGTCTGCTTTTTGCCGTCCTCATCGAAAGCGGCTGGGAAATCCTCGAAAATTCACCTGTTATCATCGACCGCTACCGGACGGCGACCATTTCGCTCGACTATTACGGCGACAGCATCCTGAATTCGGCGATGGATACGATCTTCATGGCCGCAGGCTTCTTCTTTGCCTGGCGCATACCGGTGCTGGTGACGCTCGCGGTCGCCATCGTCTTCGAGCTTTTCACCGGCTGGCTGATCCGCGACAACCTGACGCTCAACGTGCTGATGCTGGTTTATCCGCTGGAATCCGTGAAAGCGTGGCAGAGCGCGATCTGATCGTTTTTCGCGCCCGCCTTCCGCGTCAGATATCGTAGCTATGTCCCGCGCTGAGCGAAGCGATAAACTTCTTCGTCCTCTCCCGCTCCGGCGTCTGGAAGATCGATTTCGGCGCACCGCTCTCGACGATCAGACCGCCATCGAGAAACAGCACCTGATCGGCCACCCGCGAGGCGAGCCGCAAATCGTGGGTCGCCATGATCATCGTCGTGCCTTCGCGGGCAAGCCGGCTCAGAACCTCCACCACCTCTTCAGCCAGTTCCGGATCGAGCGCCGACGTCGGCTCGTCGCAGAGCAGCACACGCGGCGAAGGCGCGAGCGCCCGGGCGATCGCGACACGTTGCTGCTGCCCGCCGGAGAGCGTCGCCGGCCAGGCATCGGCCTTATGCGCCATGCCGACCTTTTGAAGCAGCTCCTCAGCCCGGGCGCGGGCCTTTTCCTTCGGCCATTTCAGGACGGTCACCAGACCTTCCATAACGTTTTCGATCGCCGTCTGGTGCGGGAAAAGCTGAAAATTCTGGAACACCATGCCCGTCTGGCGGCGCAGACGCTGGATCGCATCCCAGCCGACCTTCCTGCCCGGCGAAAACTCGATGGTTTTATCGCCGAGCTTGATCGTGCCGGAGGTCGGCGTTTCCAGGAGGTTGATGCAGCGTAAAAGCGTGCTCTTGCCGCCACCGGAGGGGCCGACCAACGCCGTCACGGTGCCTTCGGCGATGGTGATGCTGATATCCTTCAAGACGATATTGTCGCCGAAACGTTTCTCTATGTGCGAAAGCTCGATCATGTGCGCGCCTCCAGAAAGCCGCCATAGCGGGCGAAACGCTTTTCAAGTCGTACCTGCAAGGCCGAAAGAACGGAACTGAGCGCCAGATAGATCAGCGCCGCCTCGATATAGAGGATCAGCGGCTCGTAGGTCGTCGCGACGATGCGCTGCGCCGTCTGGAAAAGTTCAGGGACGGTGATCGCGGCCGCAAGGGACGTATCCTTGACCAGCGAGATGAAGGTGTTCGACAAGGGCGGCACGGCGACACGGGCCGCCTGCGGCAGTATCGTGCGCCGCATCGCCTGGTTCCAGCTCATGCCGATCGAATAGGCTGCCTCCCACTGTCCTCTTGGCACCGAGGAGATGACGGCGCGGATGATTTCCGAGGTATAGGCGCCGATATTGAGCGTGAAGCCGATCAGGGCCGCCGGGAAGGCATCGAGCAGGATGCCGAGGCTCGGCAGCCCATAGAAGATGACGAAGAGCTGCACGAGCAGCGGCGTGCCGCGGATGACCCAGACATAGAACCGCGCAACGGCAACCAGCGGCCTTGGCCCGAACAGCCGGACCACGGCCGTCACCAAGCCCAGTGCGAGACCAAGGGTGAAGGACAGAAGCGTCAGCGGAATGGTGAAGACCAGACCCGCCCAGAGGAGCGGCTGGAGCGAATCCAGCATGAGTTGAAGCCAGGCGGGCAAGGAGCGGTTCCTTCAAATAAAATGATCCGCCCGGATGGCCGGGCGGATCGCACTATATCGAAGCAAAACAGGCGGTGAAACCGGGCACTCACCGCCGGCAAGGATTACTTCGAAACGTCTGCGCCGAAATATTTCTGCGAGATGGCGTCATAGGTGCCGTCGGCCTTGATGTCGGCCAGCGCCTTGTTGATCGCGTCCAGGAGTTCCGGTTCGCCCTTGCGGATGATGATGCCGGAGTGATCGGCATCGGCCTGCTCGGCGGCGATCTTTACCGGCGCATCGGGCTTCTGCTTCTTGAAGTCGAGGAAGGAGAGGCTGTCATTGATGGTCGCGTCGGCGCGGCCGGTCAGCACCAGCTGGATCGACTGGTCGAAGCCATCGGTGCCGACGAGTTCGGCGCCCGAAGCCGTGGCAAGCTTGCCGAAATTGCTGGTCAGCGACTGGGCGGCTTTCTTGCCCTTCAGGTCTTCGAAACCCTTGATGCTGTCGTCGTCGGACTTGACGATCAGAACGGCCTTGGAAGCGATATAAGGTTCGGAGAAGTCGTACTTCTGCTTGCGCTCTTCGGTGATGCCGACCTGATTGATGACCGTATCGTAGCGGTTGGCATCGAGGCCGGCGATCAGGCCATCCCACTTGCCTTCCAGGAACTCGGCCTTGACGCCAAGCTTCTTGGCGACGGCTTCACCGATCTCGACGTCGAAGCCGACGAGGGCGCCGGAGGCGTCATGGAAGGTGAAGGGCGCATAGGTGCCTTCAGTGCCGATCTTCAGCACGCCGGCCGACTTGATGTCTTCCAGATTGGAGCCTGCATGGGCGGCGCCCGCGAAAACCAGCTGGACGGCTGCGGCGGCGGCGAGGAGCGTGTGGGTCCATTTCATGATGATTTTCCATTCTTCTTGTCATCCGGCCCGTCTGCCGGGGATGGTGGGACAATCGCATTTTGTCGCCGGGTTTAATGCGCACAAAACTTCAAAAGCATCGGGAAACGGCGAAGTTTTTCTCAAATTTCGCGGATACCGACGGAAAAATTGACCTCGCGATCAAAAAATCAAGCGACTTCTCCGGAATTTCCAGCAAACCGGATTGAATTGCGGGAGAAAACTGATATGCGTTTTTTTGCATATTAATGCCGATTTGTGCACGTTTTGGAAAGCCATGCAGACGGACCTTCTTCTCAGGCAGCGACAGACGATCATTCAGGACCGACTGAAATCGTCAGGCCGCGTTCTCGCCGCGGATCTCGCGAAGGAATTCGGCGTGTCGGAAGACACCATCCGCCGCGACCTCCGGGATATGGCGGCTGCCGGGCTCTGCGAGCGTGTCTATGGCGGCGCGCTGCCGCTGGCGCCGGGCGGGACATCGCTTGCAACCCGTCTCCATGAATCGGCTGACCGCAAGCACGCACTGGCGATCGCCGCTATTGGCGTCATCCGCGAGGGAATGACCATCTTCTTTGATGCGAGCTCCACCAATCTTGCCATTGCACAGGCTTTGCCCGGCGAGATCAAGCTGACAGCCGTTACCAACACTCCGGTCATTGCGGCCGCCCTTATGGAAAAGGCCGCCATCGAAATCATTATGATCGGCGGAAAGATCGACCGGCAGGTGGGCGCTTCCGTCGGCGCCGTTGCACAACGGGAGATGGCGACGCTGCGGCCGGATCTCTGCATTCTCGGCGCCTGCGGCATCGATGCCGGGGCCGGCATCACTGCCTTTGAATATGAGGATGCGGCCTTCAAGCGCCTCGCCGTGCAGCAGAGCGCCGAAGTGCTGGTCGCGGTCACGGCGGACAAGATCGGCACATCTGCGCCCCATGCGGTCATTCCCGCTCAGCAATGCACGACGCTTGTGGTGGAAAGCGGCGCATCGACGTCCGCCTTCAAGGACATGGGCATCCGTATCATCACCACGAAGGAGAAGAGCTGATGCGCATCGGACATGTCGCACTGTGGACGCAGGATGTGGAGCGCCTGGCATGCTTCTGGGCCGAAACCTTCGGCGCGGACATCGGTGAACGTTATGAAAGCGCCCGCCGGCCTGGCTTCGTCTCGCGGTTTCTCTCCCTTTCGGACGGACCGACCATCGAGATCATGCAGGGACCATGGATCGACGCGCCGGGAGAAACGGAAGAGCGGGCCGGATATGCACATCTGGCGCTTTCCCTCGGCAGCCGCGACGCCGTGGACGCCATGGCCGCTGACGCCGCGCAACGCGGTATTCTGGTTTCGCCGCCGCGCATGACGGGCGACGGCTATTACGAGGCGGTCCTCAAGGATCCCGACGGCAACATCATCGAAATCATGATCTGAACCCGGTTCCCGCCGGGAGGAGAGACTTATGGATCAACACACCGCAACCAGCCCCGCCGTGCGCTCGGGCTATATGCCGAAGATCAGGCTGGCAGTTTCGCTGCTCTTCCTGATGAATGGCTTCGTCACGGGCAGCTGGGCGCCAAAGATTCCCGAATTCAAGGACCGGCTGGGCATCGGCGAAAGCGTTCTCGGCCTGCTGATCCTGACCTTCGGCATCGGCTCGCTGGTGCTGATGCCGGTGGCCGGCGGCTTCATCGCGAAACTCGGCTCGCAGAAGGTCGTCAAAGTCACGGCGATCATTCTCTCGCCGCTGCTTCTGCTGCTGACGCTGGTTCCCAATGTCTGGGTCGCCATCCCCGCGATGTTCCTGCTCGGCGGCTTCGTCGGCGCGATGGACGTGGCGATGAACGCCAATGCCGTCGAGGTCGAAAAGACCATGCGCCGGGCGATCATGTCCTCCTGCCATGCCTACTGGAGCCTTGGCGGACTGTTCGGCTCTGCAGTCGGCGGCGTGTTCATGGCGCATTTCGGCGTCTTCTCCCATGCGATTTTCGTCACCATCGTCTGCTTCTCGGTGCTGGCCATTGCCTGGCCGATGATCCTGCACGACCAGCCGCATCCGGATACAGCCAAGGAAAAGCTGCGCCTGCCGCTGACGCCGCTGCCCTGGCTGATCGGTCTCGTGGCCCTGTTTTCCATGGTGCCGGAAGGCACGGTTCTCGATTGGGGCGCGCTTTATCTGCGCAACGAACTCGGCGCGTCGGTCGCCCTTTCCGGCTTCGGCTTTGCCGCCTTCTCCGCGACCATGGCGATCATGCGCTTTGCCGGCGATCATGTTCGCGACCGTTTCGGCGGCGTCAAGACGCTGCGCGTCTGCACGGTGATAGCCCTTGTCGGTCTCGTGCTGGCAGGTCTGGCCCCGAATGCGCCGGTGGCGATCTTCGGCTTCGCGCTGGCCGGTATCGGCATTTCCAACATGGTGCCGATCGCCTTTTCGGCGGCCGGCAACATGCCGGGTCTGGCACCGGGCATCGGCCTCTCGGTCGCGACTTTCATGGGCTATTCCGGCATGCTGTTTGCTCCGTCGCTGATCGGCTTCATTGCCGAACACACCGGCTTTGCCATCATTTTCACGAGCGTCCCGATCCTGTTCATCGTGGTGCTGCTGCTCTCGCATCATGCCGTCCATGCCGATCGCAACGGCGGACACTGATCCCGGCACCGGGCCGCGTCCTGCGGCCCGGTAACCCCGCGCGAGTCGGCCCGCAGACGCTTTCAGTCATCAATTCGCCGTCAAGAAATGATCTTGCCGTTGACATCCCGGCTTTCGTCATCCACCTGAAAGTCAGTTGCCGCACCACTCCAAGAGGCGTTCATGTCTTCGTCCTTCGATTTCGACCCGCAGCCGCGCCGGGCCTCCATTGCCGTTGATGTCGGCGGGGTGATCGTCGGCGGCGGGGCGCCTGTGGTCGTGCAGTCGATGACCAATACCGATACCGCCGATGTCGATGGAACCGTGGTACAGGTCGCAGCCCTACACCGCGCCGGCTCGGAGATGGTGCGCATCACCGTCGATCGCGACGAAAGCGCCGCTGCCGTTCCGAAAATCCGCGAACGGCTGGAGCGGCTCGGACTCGATGTGCCGCTGATCGGCGACTTCCATTATATCGGCCACAAGCTGTTGGCCGATCATCCGGCCTGCGCCGAAGCGCTGGCGAAATCTCGCATCAATCCCGGCAACGTCGGCTTCAAGGCGAAGAAGGACAAGCAGTTCGCCGAGATCATCGAACAGGCCATCCGCTTCGACAAGCCGGTGCGCATCGGCGTCAACTGGGGCTCGCTCGATCAGGAGCTCCTGACCCGCCTGATGGATGACAACCAGGCCAGGGGTTTTCCGCTGACGGCCCAGCAGGTGATGCGCGAGACGATCGTGCAATCGGCCCTGATCTCGGCTGAACTGGCCGAAGAAATCGGCCTGCCGCGCAACCGCATCATTCTTTCCGCCAAGGTCAGCGCCGTGCAGGATCTGATCGCCGTCTACGCCATGCTGTCTGCGCGCTCAAACCACGCGCTGCATCTCGGCCTCACCGAAGCCGGCATGGGCTCCAAGGGCATCGTCGCCTCGTCCGCCTCGCTCGGCATCCTCATGCAGCAGGGCATTGGCGACACGATCCGCATTTCGCTGACGCCGGAGCCCGGCGGCGACCGCACCCGCGAGGTGCAGGTGGCCCAGGAACTCCTGCAGGTCATGGGCTTTCGCCAGTTTATTCCCGTCGTCGCCGCCTGTCCCGGCTGCGGCCGCACCACTTCGACGGTTTTCCAGGAACTCGCCCAGAAAATTCAGGATGATATCCGCAAGAACATGCCGATCTGGCGGGAAAAATATCCGGGCGTCGAAGCGCTGAAGGTTGCGGTCATGGGCTGCATCGTCAACGGCCCCGGCGAGAGCAAACATGCCGATATCGGCATCTCCCTTCCCGGCACCGGCGAGCTTCCGGCAGCCCCCGTCTATATCGACGGCAAGAAGGCCATGACCATTCGCGGCACCAATATTGCCGGCGATTTCGAGCAGCTCGTTTCCGATTATATCGAGAAGCGTTTCGGCCAGGGTCAGGCGGCCGCCGAGTAAGCGGCCGCTCGCCTCAGATCTTGCTTGTCAGCAGCTTAAAGCCTGCAACACAATAGAAGGCCGACATCGTGCCTTCGATCCAACGACGCATTGAGGCGTAGATCGTCACTGCCCGGTTTGTCGAGAAGAGTATCGCATAGCCGATGAAGCAGGTGATGCCGAGTATCAGGCATCCGCCGACGATAAAGACGGCCACGGATGCCGGCGCGCCAGCCGGCATGCCAAGCGTGATGATCGCCAGCCAGGCGAAGATCGCCTTGGGATTGGTGACATGCAGCAGGTAACCCCGCATCAGCAGCGCTTTCGCCGAATAGGTTTCGCGGCGCAGGGACGCTGCCGGAACATCGGCCCGCGCTGCCGCGCGAAAGGCCTTGTAGGCAAGGTAAAGCAGATAAATCCCGCCGAGAACCCGCATGATTTCCAGCGCAACGGCATAGGTGTGAAGAAGCGCGGCCAGCCCCAGCGTCGCGGCGGCAGCCCAGGTTGCCGAGCCGCCGTAAATCCCGAGCGCCATCAGAATGCCGGCCTTGCGGCCCTGCGTCATCGAAATGCCTATGATCGCGAAGACGGCGGGACCGGGGCTCAGGACCGCGATCACATAGGCAACATAGGCCGTCAGGATGCTTGGCAGATAGGCGTGGATATCATGCATGCGGCGGCCTCCCGTCTGCGGCTATCGGTCCCTGAACCCGACGTCTCAATGGGTGCGCCGGGCGACGAAGCTTGCCGCTTCGATCAGGACATTTGCCTTTTCGCCATAGGGTGCCACGAGTTCTCCCGCTTCGGCAACCAGCCTTGAAAGCGTCCGCTCGGCCCATTCCATGCCATGAAGCGCCACCAGCGTTCCCTTGCCGCGATCCTTGTCCTTGCCGGTCGCCTTGCCCATCGTTTCGGCGTCGGCCGTCAGATCGAGGAGATCGTCGGCGAGCTGGAAGGCAAGGCCGATCTTTTCGCCGTAACGGCGCAACAACTGCCGCTCTTCGGCGTTGCTGCCGGCGATGATCGCACCGGCCTCGCAGGCAAAGCGGATCAGTGCTCCGGTCTTCATCGCCTGCAGCGTCACGATGCCGGTCTCATCCGGGGAAGAGACCTCGGCGGCAAGATCGAGCGCCTGCCCGCCGGCCATGCCGCCAATGCCGGAAGCGCGGGCGAGTGCCAGAACAAGCGCCGTCTTCGCCGCATCCGGCAGCTTTGTTTCCGGCGCCGCGATGATATCGAAGGCAAGGGTCAGCAGGCTATCGCCGGCAAGGATGGCATTGGCTTCGCCATAGGCGATATGCACGGTCGGCTGCCCCCGGCGCAGGTCGTCATCGTCCATGGCCGGCAGATCATCGTGGATCAGCGACTAGCAATGCACGCATTCCAGCGCCGCACCCACTCGAAGGGCGGCTTCACGATCGCCGCCGGCAAAGGCCGCACTCTCCATGACGAGGAAAGGCCGCAGCCGCTTGCCGCCGTTCAGCGCGCCATGGCGCATGGCATCGAGCAGGGTCGCAGGTCGTGCGATCTCGTCGCTCTGGATATCCGGCGCGAGAAGACCGCGCAGGCAGGCCTCGATGGCCTCGGCATCGCGCTTCAGGAGAGTTTCGAAGGAAGTATCGGTCATGGCCGGCTCTTTGGCATGGCCAGCGGCCCTCGGCAACGGGATTCTGCGTCACAAAACTGTGGCGGGAACCGCCGCGGTAACCTTGCCACAGAGAAAGCCATTCAATTTCGCTCGCCATTGCTTTATGAGAGGCCGGTGTAATTCTGGGCGGGCGCTTGAAGACGTGGACATCGTATCGGAGGATCGAGGCGGAGAGGACGTGTCGGAACGGCGCGGCCCGGCCGTGATGCGCTTCCTGCGCCAGCGTTGGCGGCAGCTTCTTGGTGTCTTGGCCTGCCTCGTCGTCCTTCCCTATATCCTGATCATCCTCTACGCCCCGAGTTTCGTGCATCCGATCTCGACGCTGATGTTGCGCGATCTCGTTCTCTTGCGCGGCTACGACCGGCAGTGGGTGCCCTTCGACGAGATATCGCCCAATCTCGTGCGCTCCGTCATGATGTCGGAAGATGGACAGTTCTGCATGCATGGCGGCGTCGACTGGGTGCAGATGCGCGGCGTGATCGACGATGCGCTGGAGGGCGAATCCACGCGCGGCGCCTCAACCATTCCGATGCAGACGGCCAAGAACCTGTTCTTGTGGAATGGCCGTTCCTTCGTCCGCAAGGCGCTGGAACTGCCGCTCGCCATGGCCGCCGATTTCGTCTGGAGCAAGCAGCGCACGATGGAGCTTTACCTCAACATCGCCGAATGGGCACCAGGGGTTTATGGCGCGGAAGCGGCTGCCCGGCACCATTTCGGCGTTTCGGCCGCAAAGCTCACGCGCCGTCAGGCAGCACTTCTGGCCGTATCGCTTCCCAACCCGCGCGAGCGCAATGCCGGCAAGCCGGGACGCGGCCTAAAGCGTCTGGCGGGTGTGATCGAAGGACGGGCGAGCCGCTCGGGCGATTATATCAAGTGCCTTGATGAGTAGGATCAGGGCTTTTCATTGGCCTGAAATCCATACACTTCCTATAGCTACCGCACCCTGAAACCGGAGGCGCATGCAATGAACAAGCTCGTTCTTTATGTCGGCAACAAGAACTATTCCTCCTGGTCGCTGCGCCCCTGGATCGCGTTCGAAGCCTGTGGCATTCCGTTCGAAGATGTGGTGATCCCCTTCGATTTCGCCGCCGGAAACCCGAAAATCCGGGACGTTTCCCCGACCGGCCGCGTACCGGTGCTGCATCATGGCGAAGCACGCATCTGGGAATCGCTCGCCATCATCGAATACGCCGCCGAACTCTTTCCCGATGCAGGCCTCTGGCCGAAGGACGGCCAAGAGCGGGCGCGGGCGCGCAGCTACTCAATGGAAATGCTGTCAGGCTTCCGCGCCCTGCGCAGCGCCTGCCCGATGAACATCCGCCGCAAGAAGTCCGGCGTTCCGCTGCAGGAGGGCGTCGCCGCCGATATCGAGCGCATCGAAACCATCTGGCGCGAGGCCATCGCGGTTTCGGGCGGTCCGTTCCTCTTCGGCGCTTTTTCCGCTGCGGACGCCATGTTCGCACCGGTCGTCAGCCGCTTCGAGGTCTATGATCTCACCCGCAATCCGGTCTCCCTGGAATATATGGACGCCGTGAAAACCCATCCCGCTTTCCGCAAATGGCAGGAAGCCGCCATTGCGGAACCATGGATCGTGCCGGAAGACGAAATCTGAACCCCTGCGGTTCATGCGGCTTCCGACAACAGCGCCATGAAAAAATGCCGGGAGGGACTGGTCAAACGCCTGTCGGGCATGTATAAGCCCGGCAAATTCCGAGATTGACGCTTGTTTGTCCCGGCCACCGACTGGCCGCAGAACAGCGTTTTGCCCGATAAGTGGAGTATAAAATGGCTGTACCGAAAAGAAAAACGAGCCCGTCGAAGCGCGGCATGCGCCGCTCCGCTGATGCGCTGAAGTCCCCGACTTACATCGAAGACAAGAACTCCGGCGAACTTCGCCGTCCGCACCACATCGACCTGAAGACCGGCATGTACCGTGGTCGTCAGGTTCTGACCCCGAAGACCAGCGCTTAATCGCTGTCTTATCGGCCAAGGATCAAAGGGCTGGCTTTCGCCGGCCCTTTTTCTGTTTGTCGTATCGCTTTCTGACGGCTTCAGCTCCCGCTGGCCTTTCCGCGCTGCCGCCCTACCTTCGCGTCGTGATTATATTGACGATTTCGCCGATATGAGAAATGACTGATATACGCCGGAGACAGGAGAAGCCCGCCGATGATCGCCGCCATACCGCTGCTGCTCATGCCTTTCATCCTCTACAATATCGGGGTTATGGGCGTATTCGGCACGCCGGGCGTCGCAATGCTGGAGCAGCCGGTCACCTCGCTGACCCTGCCGTCGGGCGCTGCCTGGACGATGAGTGTGGGCGATCTGCTGATCGTCGTCGCGCTCGTGATCCTGTTTTTCGAGATATTGAAGGCGACACGCGCCAGCACGCGGGCACTCACCGACCACCTGCTGTCGATGGTGCTGTTCGTCGTGTTTCTGGTGGAATTTCTGCTGGTCGCCAACGCCGCGACGGATGTGTTCTTCATCCTGATGACGATCAGCTTCATCGATGTCATCGCGGGCTTTTCGGTGTCAATGCGCACCGCTGCCCGCGATGTTTCGATCGGGTTGTAATACCTTCGGACTCGCCTGTTAGCCGAGATTTTCGAGCTTGGTTTGCAGCGCGCGCAACTGCTCCTTCAGTTCGTCGATATCCTTGGCTTCAGCCTTGCGCGGCTCTTTTGCCTGCGGCGCCGCCGCCATGAAGGGCGAGAACATCTGCATCGCCTTGTGGAACATCTCGGTATTGCGCCGGACCTGCTCCTCAACGAGTTGAAGCGGCGCCTGCAGGTTCTTGCCGAGCGGCGTATCGCCAAAAGCCTTGTTGATCTGCTCGCGCATCTGCGATTGCTGCTCGGTGAAGGCCTGCATCGAATGTTCGAGATAGCTCGGCACCACCATCTGCATCTGATCGCCATAGAACGAGATCAGCTGGCGCAGGAAGGAAACCGGCAAAAGCGTGTTTCCGGTCTTGGATTCCTGCTCGAAGATGATCTGCGTCAGAACGGAGTGCGTGATGTCCTCTCCCGATTTCGCATCCTGAACGGTGAATTCCTCCCCCTTCTTCACCATCACTGCGAGGTCGTCGAGTGTTACATATGTGCTGGTTCCGGTGTTGTAGAGCCGGCGGTTGGCGTATTTTTTTATAACGATCTGCCCGTCGTGTTTTGCCATGTGGGTCTCCTCTACCCATGCTCCCGTCTTTATTGGGTTTTTCGAGAGTATCCGCAAAAGCGCCGCTCTGACAATCTCTTTGTGCAATGCGACGACGCACCTGCAAAATTCCGTATGTTCGCCACGGTGATCGCGTTTGACTTGCGTCCTTTCCTTTGCCAGTCTCCGCTAAAGTGAGAAACTGAGGAAACACGCCATGAGCAATTCCATCGTCATCGCAAGCGCCGGCCGCACGGCCGTCGGCTCCTTCAACGGCTCGTTCGGCAACACGCCGGCCCATGAACTCGGCGCCGCCGTTATCAAGGGCGTGCTGGAGCGTGCGGGCGTCGAGGCGACCGAAGTGGATGAAGTGATCCTCGGTCAAGTGTTGGGTGCGGGCGAAGGCCAGAATCCGGCGCGGCAGGCCGCGATGAAAGCCGGCATTCCGCAGGAAGCAACGGCCTGGGGCATGAACCAGCTCTGCGGCTCGGGCCTGCGGGCTGTCGCGCTCGGCATGCAGCAGATCGCGACGGGCGATGCCAGGATCATCGTGGCCGGCGGCCAGGAATCCATGTCCATGGCACCCCACTGCGCGCACCTGCGCGGCGGCGTGAAGATGGGCGACTTCAAGATGATCGACACGATGATCAAGGATGGCCTGACGGACGCCTTCTACGGCTACCACATGGGCATCACGGCAGAAAACGTTGCCCGCAAGTGGCAGCTTTCCCGCGACGAGCAGGATCAGTTTGCGTTGGGATCGCAGAACAAGGCGGAAGCCGCCCAGAAGGCCGGCCGCTTCGCCGACGAAATCATCCCCTTCGTCATCTCGACCCGCAAAGGCGACATCACCGTCGACCAGGACGAATATATCCGCCACGGCGCGACCCTCGAATCCATGGCCAAGCTGCGACCTGCCTTCGACAAGGACGGCACCGTGACCGCCGCCAACGCCTCGGGCCTCAATGATGGCGCGGCTGCCGCCCTTCTGATGAGCGAGGCTGAAGCCTCCCGTCGCGGCATCGCGCCGCTGGCCCGGATCGTCTCCTGGGCGACGGCCGGCGTCGATCCGCAGATCATGGGCACCGGCCCGATCCCGGCTTCGCGCAAGGCGCTGGAAAAGGCCGGCTGGTCTGTCGGCGATGTCGAGCTCGTCGAGGCAAACGAAGCCTTCGCCGCTCAGGCCTGCGCCGTCAACAAGGATCTTGGCTGGGATCCGGCCATCGTCAATGTCAACGGCGGCGCGATCGCCATCGGCCACCCGATCGGCGCATCCGGCGCCCGCGTGCTCAACACGCTGCTGTTCGAGATGAAGCGTCGTGGCGTCTCCAAGGGCCTCGCCACGCTGTGCATCGGCGGCGGCATGGGTGTCGCCATGTGCGTCGAGCGTTTCTGATCCATCCGAGGGTTTCGCCACAAGGGAGAGCTTTGACGACAAGCACAAAACGATCGGGATGAACTCCGCTGCCAACGTGCGGCGGCGTACTGCGTAAAACAACCGAAACTGGGGAAGATACCATGAGCAGGGTAGCATTGGTCACCGGCGGGACACGCGGCATCGGCGCGGCAATTTCGATCGCTTTGAAAGGGGCAGGCTACAGGGTAGCCGCCACCTATGCCGGCAATGAGGAGAAGGCACGCGCCTTCTCCGATGTCACGGGCATCGCGACGTACAAATGGGACGTTTCCGATTACGCCGCCTGCGCCGGCGGCATCGCAAAGGTGGAGGAGGACATCGGCCCGATCGAAATCCTCGTCAACAATGCCGGCATCACCCGCGACGCCATGTTCCACAGGATGACGCCCGGCCAGTGGAAAGAGGTGATCGACACCAACCTCACCGGCCTCTTCAACATGACCCACCCGGTCTGGACGGGCATGCGCGACCGCGCCTTCGGCCGCATCATCAATATCTCCTCGATCAACGGCCAGAAGGGCCAGATGGGACAAGCGAACTATTCGGCCGCCAAGGCCGGCGATCTCGGCTTCACCAAGGCCTTGGCCCAGGAGGGGGCTGCGAAAAACATCACCGTCAACGCCATCTGCCCCGGCTATATCGGCACCGAAATGGTGCTCGCCGTGCCGGAAAAGGTGCTGAACGAGCGCATCATTCCGCAAATCCCCGTCGGCCGCCTCGGCGAACCCGATGAGATCGCGCGCTGCGTGGTGTTCCTCGCATCCGATGACGCGGGCTTCATCACGGGTTCGACGATCTCCGCTAACGGCGGGCAGTTTTTCTCGTAAGAGCCGCTCGGCCTTTTCGCTCCGACTTTACGAAAAGGCCGGAGCATTTCCATTCAGGATGAACCGTCTGCCGAATTTACTCATGCCCTTTCATCTTCGCGACGTCACACCCGCCGACATTCCAGACATCGCCGCGATCTATGGAGAGTCCGTGCTGAACGGCGTTGCGAGCTACGAAATCGATCCGCCGTCGCAGGAAGAGATGGCAAGCCGCTTCAAGGCGATTACCGATAATGGCTACCCCTATATTGCCGCTATCGATGAAGATGGCAGGCTGATCGGCTATGCCTATGCGTCCGCTTTTCGCACCCGCCCCGCCTACCGGTTTCTGGTGGAAGATTCGATCTATCTTGCACCCCAAGCCCGCGGGCGCGGCGTTGGACGCGCCTTGCTCCAAGAGATCATCGCCCGCTGTACGGCGCTGGGCTTTCGCCAGATGGTGGCCGTGATCGGTGGCGCTCACGCTGCCTCGGCGGCGCTGCACCGTAGTCTCGGTTTTGCGGAAGCCGGCGTCCTGAAGGGAGCCGGCTATAAGCATGGCCGCTGGCTCGATACCGCGTTGATGCAACTCGAACTTGGTGAGGGACTGCGCAGCGAACCCGCATCGGGACAGTACCCGGATACGCTCTACAAGCGCTGAACGATCCGAATCAGTTTTTGACGAGCTTCAGCAGCTTGTCGAAAACCTTCAGCACCTGCTTCAGCTCATGTCCACGCTTCAGGATCATGCCATGGGTGTTGACGACGCTGTAGGCGCCCTGTTTTGCCGCCAGCTTCGGGTTCTTCTCGATGCGATAGAGCGGCATTTCGCCCGAACGCCTGAACACCGAAAACACCGCCTTGTCGGTCATATGGTCGAGCGCATAGTCGCGCCACTCGCCCTCACCGACCATGCGGCCATAGACCCAGAGGATCTGGTCGAGCTCGGTGCGGTGAAAAGTGATGGGCAGCGGATCGCGGGCGCTGCGGTAACTGTTGAGATCGACGACAACCTCGGCGGTCGTTTGCTTCGCAGATCGTGTTTCGCCGTGCTGCAAATCCGGCTCATCGCTCATCAGGTTTCCGGCCTTTTATTGTGACAGGACGGTTACAGTGTGCCTGACCCCTGATGAAAAGCAAGCCGCGAAGATCGTCTGTGGTTTTTAATAGCTGCCGCAATTCAGCCCAAACCACGCCCCAATTAGACGAAACACTCGTCGCGCCGGTGCCCGATCCCCTACTTCAGTCAGGCGCCGGCTTTCGCGTGGGGTGCCAGCTTGAGTACCGCCAGAGCCTTGCGCGATATCCATCCGCAACGCCGCACCTTCCGGTCAGCGGCCGCGGAAACCGCGTTCCTCCGGGCAATCGTCCGCAGGCAAGGCGTGGTCCGGCAACGTCGAAACCTAAGCCCCCAGCCCCTCGGCGTTGCCGGACCGGATCGTCCTCATCCGTTCGCCCGGATCAGTTCGCCTTGGCGTCCACCGCCTTCTCGCCGGAGATCAAGGTCGTCGCACCGATGATCGGACCGGGCGTCTCGCCGTCCTTCATCCGCTGCAGCAGCACGGCGCAGCCGTCATTGCGCGCCTCATCGAGCACCATCGCCGGCAGCACGAAGCTCGCCGGCCTGCCGTCCCACATGCCGATCGTCTGCACATCGTTGACGGAATGGAGATAGGAAATCGTCTTGCCGCTGTTTTCGCCGGTCTCGACGTTCACCTGCTGCTGACGCGTGAAATAGACCACGACCACATTGGCCTTGCCCTTGCCTTCACCGACGCGAATATCGATCTCGTCGCCGCGCCTTGCTGCCGTGACCGGCACGGTCATGCCCTTGCCGGACATTTCCAGCACAGCCAACTTGCCGCGGATACCCGGCAGATCGGCGCCGTTCAGATGGGAACGGCCGTTGAGGATAGCCTGCGGCGTGTAGACGCCGCTGCGGCCGAGCATGCGCGCATAGGCATATTGCCGGGCGGTGTTTTCCTTGGACGCGAGCGTATCGGCCCAGCCGAGATAGTTCCAGTAATCGACATGATAGGCGAGCGCGACAACCTCGCCCTCGTCGATCAGGCTCTTGAGCGCGGCATCGGCCGGCGGACAGGAGGAACAGCCCTGGCTGGTGAAAAGCTCGACCACGCCCTTCGGCGAAACCACATCCCCCGCCGCGACCGGCACGGCCGCGAGCCCGAAGGCGCAGGCCACAAGCAGACGGCGGAGATGGCATGAAAACGGCATCAGGTTTCTGTTCCCAGGACGGCATCGACAGTGGAGGCGCCTCTTCATACGCCGCCGCGCTTTCAACAGGAAGTCACGTTGGAGTGAAACTTCCGACACCGTAAACGCGGGCATGAAAAAGCCGGGGCACATGACCCCGGCTCGATCTTTCAGATAAGCGCCTCAAGCCGCCAGATCGCGCAAGACAGTCTGCAGGATACCGCCATTGTTCATGTAGGTAACCTCATCGAGCGTATCGATACGGCAGATCAGCGGCACGTCCTTCACGGAACCATCGGCATAGGTGATCCGGGCGATGCGCTTCTCGCGCGGCTGGACGTTGGCGAGGTTGTCGATGGTGACAAGCTCGTCGCCTTTGAGGCCGAGCGTCTCCCAGGTCGTGCCTTCCTCGAAGACGAAGGGCGCGATGCCCATGCCGACGAGGTTGGAGCGGTGGATACGCTCGAAGGACTGGGCGATGACGGCCTTGACCCCGAGAAGATTGGTGCCCTTGGCTGCCCAGTCACGCGACGAGCCGTTGCCGTATTCGACACCGGCGAAGATGACGAGCGGCACGCCCTCTTCCTTGTATTTCATGGCCGCGTCGTAGATCGACATCTCTTCCTTGGACGGATAGTGGATGGTGTAGCCGCCTTCCTTGCCGTTCGGGCCGAGCATATGGTTGCGGATGCGAATATTGGCGAAGGTGCCGCGCATCATCACTTCGTGGTTGCCGCGACGCGTGCCGTACTGGTTGAAGTCGGCCACACCGACACCGTGGCTGGTGAGATAAGCACCGGCCGGCGATGCCGCCTTGATCGAACCGGCCGGGGAAATATGGTCGGTGGTGATCTTGTCGCCGAACAGGCCAAGGATACGCGCACCCTTGATGTCGGAGATACCGGAGCCTTTCTTGCCCATGCCGACGAAGTATGGCGGGTTCTGAACATAGGTCGAGTTGTCGTCCCAGGCATAGGTCTGGCCGGCCGGAACCTGAACCGCCTGCCAGTTGGCGTCGCCCTTGAAGACGTCGGCATACTTCGTCGCATAGAGTTCGCGGGTAACGTATTTGTAGATGAACTCCTGAATTTCCTTCGAGGTCGGCCAGATGTCCTTGAGGTAGACCGGATTTCCGTTCCGGTCTTCCCCGAGCGGCTCGCTGGTCAGATCCTTCTGCACCGTGCCGGCCAGCGCATAGGCAACGACCAGCGGCGGCGAGGCCAGGTAGTTCGCCTGAACATCCGGCGAGATACGGCCTTCGAAGTTACGGTTGCCGGAGAGAACGCCGGCAGCGATCAGGCCCTTGTCGTTGATGGTCTTCGACACCGGCGCCGGCAGCGGGCCGGAATTGCCGATGCAGGTCGTGCAGCCGAAGCCAACGAGGTTGAAGCCGAGCGCGTCAAGGTCGGTCTGCAGGCCGGACTTGGCGAGATATTCGGCGACGACCTGCGATCCCGGAGCCAGCGAGGTCTTGACCCAGGGCTTGCTTTTCAGGCCCTTGGCGACGGCGTTGCGGGCGAGAAGGCCGGCAGCGATGAGCACAGAGGGGTTCGAAGTGTTGGTGCAGGACGTAATGGCGGCGATCGCCACATCGCCATGGCCAAGATCGAAATCCGTGCCTTCGACCGCATAGCGACTCGAGAGCTGACCGGGCTTCTTGTAGTCGCTTTCGAGCGCGGACGCGAAGCCGGACGCGATGTTTTCAAGCGGGATGCGGCCTTCCGGACGCTTCGGGCCGGCCATCGCGGGAACCACGTCGCCGAGATCGAGCTCAAGCGTGTCGGTGAAGACAAGCTCGGAACCGTCACCCTCACGCCACATGCCCTGAGCCTTGGAATAGGCTTCGACAAGGGCGATGCGCTGCTCTTCGCGCCCGGACATGGTGAGGTAGTTGAGGGTTTCGGAATCGACCGGGAAGAAGCCGCAGGTCGCGCCGTATTCCGGACCCATGTTGCCGATGGTGGCGCGGTCGGCGAGCGTCATGTTGTCGAGGCCGGTACCGAAGAATTCCACGAACTTCGAGACGACACCCTTCTTGCGCAGCATCTGCACGACCATGAGCACGAGGTCGGTCGCGGTGACGCCTTCCTTGAGCTTGCCGGTCAGCTTGAAACCGATGACCTCGGGCAGAAGCATGGAAACCGGCTGGCCAAGCATGGCGGCCTCAGCCTCGATGCCGCCCACCCCCCAGCCGAGAACGCCGAGACCATTGATCATGGTCGTGTGGCTGTCGGTCCCGACGCACGTATCCGGGTAGGCGATGATCTCGCCGTCTTCTTCCTTGGTCCAGACCGTCTGACCCAGATATTCCAGATTGACCTGATGACAGATGCCTGTGCCGGGCGGCACGACGCGAAAATTCTTGAACGCCTGCTGGCCCCATTTCAGGAAGCGGTAGCGCTCGCCATTGCGCTCGTATTCCAGCTCGACGTTGCGGGCAAAGGCGTTCGGCGAACCGAATTCGTCGACGATGACGGAATGGTCGATGACGAGATCGACGGGAACGAGCGGATTGATCTTTTCCGGGTCGCCGCCGAGCGCCTTGATGCCGTCACGCATGGCTGCGAGGTCGACAACCGCCGGAACGCCGGTAAAATCCTGCATCAGCACGCGGGCCGGACGATAGGCAATTTCGTTTTCTTCGAGGCCCTTGTTGTTCAGCCATTCGGCGACGGCAAGGATGTTTTCCTTGGTGACCGAGCGGCCATCCTCGAAGCGTAACAGGTTTTCGAGCAGTACCTTCATCGAATAGGGGAGTTTGGAAACGCCCGGGAGACCGTTCGCTTCCGCTTTCGGCAGGCTGTAATAGACATAGTCTACGCCGTTCACCGAAAGCGTGGAACGACACTTAAAACTGTCAAGGGATTTGGACACTGGATAATACCCCGTTCCGTTTGATCGCCAACACCTGACGTACGAACGCCCGAACGCTGCAAAGCGCGATATGGGATGCGGGTGCGGCCATTTCCGCTGTCCGTACGTGGAAAGAATCCATGTTCGGCGCCTGGATGAAATTCACGCCGGCCGCTGGCGTGTTGGCCCGGTTATAGATAATTTCTCCGAAACGTGCCAGACCAACCTTCCCTCAATCGGGACAATTTTTGTATTGCGGCCAAGGTCGTAGAAGGAAGATCCATGCCCCTCAGCCTCGTCGCCGCGGGACTCGGCGCAAAGCGCGGCGAAGACCTGATTTTCAAGGACATTTCCTTCGCTCTCGGCGCCGCGGAAGCTCTGATCGTCACGGGACCGAACGGCTCGGGCAAATCGACGCTTCTGCGCGTCGTGGCAGGGCTTCTGACGCCCGAGAAAGGCACCGTCTCCGTGACGGGATCGGCGGCGGACATCGGCCATCCGCGCGAACTCTGTCACTATCTCGGTCACCGCAACGGCATGAAGCGCGAGCTGACCGTGGAGGAAAACCTCACCTTCTGGAAAAGCTTCATGGGCGATCAGCCCGGCGGTTGCGGCATGCAAGTGTCCCAAGCCGAAGAGGCCGTGGGCTTGCCCGGCATCGGACATCTGCCGTTCGGCTATCTCTCGGCCGGCCAGCAGCGGCGCATGGCCATGGCCAGGCTTCTTGTTGCCTGGCGGCCGATCTGGATTCTCGACGAGCCCACGGCAGCGCTGGATGCGGCTTCGGACAGGATGTTTGCAGGGTTGGTAAAGGCGCATCTGGCGAAAGGTGGCATTGCGCTTGCGGCAACGCACCAGCCGCTCGGGCTGGAAAACACGCGCAAACTTGAAATGCGCGGCTTCGAGTTCGCGGAGATGGCGTGATGGTGGGCTCTGTGTTTGCCACGCTCAGTCTCCTCAAGATGGTGCTTCACCCATGATCGCCCTCTTCCTGCGCGACATAAATCTCTCGGTTCGAGCCGGAGGCGGGGCCCTGATCGGCGTCCTCTTTTTTCTGACCGTCGTCGCCGTCGTGCCCTTCGCCATCGGTCCGGACCTCAACCTACTCTCCCGTATCGGCCCGGCGATCTTATGGATCGGCGCCCTGCTCTCCTGCCTTCTCGGCCTCGACCGCCTGTTTCAAGCCGAGCGTGAGGACGGTTCGCTCGACCTGATGCTGATGCAGGAAACGCCGTTGGTGCTGACCGTGCTGGTCAAATGCCTTGCCCACTGGACGGCGTCGGGCCTGCCCCTCGTCCTTGCCGCCCCCCTGCTCGGCCTGTTCATGAACATGGATGGCCTCGCCATCGGCGCGACGATGCTGACGCTCCTCCTCGGCACACCGGCGATCACCTTCATCGGCGCAGCCGGCGCCGGCGTTGCCGTTGCCCTGCCGCGCGGCGGCCTGCTTGTGTCGATCCTGGTACTGCCGCTGGCTATTCCCGTGCTGATCTTCGGCGTCAGCGCAGCCTACGCGGCCACGCAGGAGCCGGCGCCCTTCCTGCCGCCGCTGACGATCCTGATCGCCATCACCCTGTTTTTTGCGGTGATCGGTCCGGTCGCGGCCGCCGCGGCGCTGCGCTCCTCCTCCGACTGACAGAAATGTGATTGATCCCGATCAATTGAAGCAGGGGGCAATCCGCGTTAAAGAACCGTCATGACCGACAACAGCCTTGCTATCCGAAAATTCAGCGATCTCGCCAACCCGACCCGGTTTCTGGCGCTGGCCGCGCGCCTGCTGCCCTGGTTGACCGGCGCGACGGCGATGCTCTTCCTCGCTGGCCTCTATCTCGCCTTCACCACCGAGGGCGACTACCAGCAGGGCGAAACGGTGCGCATCATGTATATCCATGTGCCCGCCGCCTGGCTGTCGATGATGTGTTATACGGTGATGGCGATTTCGGCTCTCGGCACGCTTGTCTGGCGTCATCCGCTGGCCGACGTCTCCGCCAGGGCCGCCGCTCCGATCGGCGCGGCTTTCACCCTCATGGCCCTTGTCACAGGGTCGCTCTGGGGCAAGCCGATGTGGGGAACATGGTGGGTCTGGGATGCGCGGCTCACCTCGGTTTTCGTGTTGTTCCTGATGTATCTCGGCATCATCGCGCTCAACCGGGCAATGGACGAACCGGGCAAGGCGGCGAAGGTCTGCGCCATCCTGATCCTGATCGGCTTCGTCAACATCCCGATCATCAAATTCTCGGTCGAGTGGTGGAACACGCTGCACCAGCCGGCAAGCGTGGTGCGCCTCGACGGCCCGACCATCGATCCCGAATTCCTGCGACCGCTGCTGGTGATGGCGATCGCCTATACGCTTCTGTTCTTCACGCTCCACATCGCCGCGATGCGCAACGAGATCTGGCGCCGCCGCGTGATGGCGCTGCGCCGGCAGGCCGCTCGCAGCATCGGGCGGGAGGCTTGAGCATGTCCGCACACTTCGCCTATGTCGCCGCAAGCTATGCCGCAGCCGCCATTCTGATCCTTACCCTGATCGGCTGGGTGTTTTTCGACGGGCGGGCTCGCCAGAAGGAATTGAAGACACTGGAAGATGCCGGCATCCGCCGGCGCTCGCAGGCCGGACGCCTCTCATGAGCGACGATATCGGAAACGGCGGCGAAACGGCGCAGCAGCCGGGGAGAGCCCGTTACGCGCTGGCACTCCTGCCGCTTGCGATCTTCGGCGGCCTTGCCGCTATCTTCTGGAGCCAGCTCGATTCCGGCCGCGATATCAGCGAAATCCCCTCCGCGCTGATCGGCACCAGGGCGCCGAGCCTGGAGATGCCGCCGCTGGAAGGGGCAAGCCTCGCCGGCATCCCCATGCCGCCGCTGACCGACGCCGCGATCAAGGGCAAGTTGACACTGGTCAACATCTGGGCCTCGTGGTGCATTCCCTGTCGCGAGGAGAACCCGATCATCCTTGCGCTTGCGAAGGATCCACGCCTGCAGGTCGTCGGCATCAACTACAAGGACAAGACGGAAAATGCGCTGAGTTTCCTGGGCGAACTCGGCAATCCGTTTTCCGCCATCGGCGTCGATCCGCGTGGCAAGGCCGCCATCGACTGGGGAGTCTATGGAATACCGGAATCCTACCTCGTCGGGACAGACGGAACGATCCTCTACAAGCGCGTCGGCCCCTTCGACGAACGCAGCCTGAAGGAAGGTCTTTATCCGGCGATCGAAAAAGCGCTCGCTGCCAAAGGCTGAGAAGCGACCGGCATCAACCGGGACGTTTCCGGAGGCTTGCGCCTCCGGAATGATTCGACCTCATTCGCCATATACGATGAGGAGATCCTTTGTATCGATCTGGTCTCCTGTTTTGACGAGGACTTCGGCGATGGTTGCGTCCTTTTCGGCATGGAGCGCGGTTTCCATCTTCATCGCTTCGATGGACAAGAGGACATCGCCCGCCTTGACGGACTGGCCGGCGCAGACCGCGACGGTGGAGATGACGCCCGGCATCGGCGCGCCGAGATGGAGGGCACTGCCGGCATCGGCCTTGCGGCGAACGGCCGAGGACGCCGCTCGGTTGCGGTCGGGAACCTTGATCAGACGCGGCTGGCCGTTGAGTTCGAAGAACACCTTGACCATGGCCTGTTCGTCCGGCTCGCTCCTGGCTTGATGCAGGATGACCAGGGACACACCCTTTTCCAGTTCCGGCAGCAGTTCCTCGCCGGTCGAAAGCCCGTAGAAATAGGCCGGCGTCGGCAGGACGCTGACCGGACCATAGGTATCGGCCGCCAGCGCATAGTCGGTGAAGACCTTCGGATACATCAGATAGGACGCGAACTCGAAGTCGGAAACCGCGCGTTCCAGCTTGGTCTCGATCGCCTTGCGCTCGGCATCGAGATCGGCCGGCGCCAGAAGCGAGCCGGGAACGGCAGTGTAAGCTTCCTCGCCCTTCAGCGCCTTCTTCTGCAACGCCTTCGGCCATCCGCCCGGAGGCTGGCCGAGATCGCCCTTCAGCATCGACACGACCGAATCCGGGAAGGACACGTCCTTTTCCGGGTTCTCGACATCGGCCACCGTCAGGTCTTGGCTCACCATCATCAAGGCCATGTCACCGACCACCTTGGAGGACGGCGTCACTTTGACGATATCGCCGAACATCTGGTTGGCGTCGGCATAGGCCTGCGCCACCTGATGCCAGCGGGTTTCGAGACCGAGCGAACGGGCCTGCTCCTTGAGATTGGTGAACTGGCCGCCCGGCATCTCATGCAGGTAGACTTCAGATGCCGGTCCCTTGAGGTCGCTTTCGAAGGCGGCGTACTGGTTGCGCACCGCTTCCCAGTAGAACGAGATGCGGCGGATCCATTCCGGATCGAGGCCGGGATCGCGCTCGGACCCCTTCAGCGCCTCGATGATCGAGCCCAGGCACGGCTGCGAGGTGTTGCCGGAGAAGGCATCCATGGCCGCATCTACGACATCGACGCCGGCATCGACGGCGGCAAGCACAGTCGCGGCCGCAATACCCGAGGTATCGTGCGTGTGGAAGTGGATCGGCAGGTCGGTCGCTTCGCGCAGCGCCTTGAACAGCACCCTGGCGGCGGCCGGCTTCAGAAGGCCGGCCATGTCCTTCAGCGCGATCATATGCGCGCCGGCCTTTTCGAGATCGGCGGCAAGCGAAGCGTAGTACTTCAGGTCGTATTTCGGGCGGACCGAGTTCAGGATATCGCCGGTGTAGCAGATCACCGCCTCGCAGATCCTGTTCTCCTCGATGACGGCATCCATCGACACGCGCATGTTGTCGACCCAGTTCAGGCAGTCGAAGACGCGGAACACGTCGATGCCGCCTTTGGCCGCCTGACGAACAAAATACTTCACGACATTGTCGGGATAGTTCTTGTAGCCGACACCGTTGGCGCCGCGCAAAAGCATCTGCAAAAGCAGGTTCGGCGCATCCTCGCGCACCTTTGCCAGACGCTCCCACGGGTCTTCCGTCAGGAAGCGCATGGAAACGTCGAAGGTCGCGCCGCCCCAGCATTCCAGCGAGAAGAGGTTCGGCAAGGCCCTGGCATATGTGTTGGCGATGCGGGCGATGTCATAGGTGCGCACGCGGGTCGCAAGCAGCGACTGGTGGCCGTCGCGCATCGTCGTGTCCGTCATCAGCACGCGCTTTTCGCCGCGCACCCATTCGGCGAATTTCTTCGGCCCGAGTTCATCGAGCTTCTGCTTTGTGCCGGCCTGTACCGGCGCATCGATGAAGGGAACGATCGGCTTGGCCGCATCGGCATTCGGCTTCGGCCGCCCCTTGGCTTCGGGATGGCCGTTGACGGTGACGTCGGCCAGATAGGTCAGGAGCTTGGTCGCGCGGTCCTGGCGCTTGACCTGCTGGAACAGCTCCGGCGTCGTGTCGATGAACCGGGTAGTGTAGCTGTTGTCCTTGAACTTCGGGTGCGAGATGATCGCTTCGAGGAAGGTGAGATTGGTCGCCACGCCGCGGATACGGAATTCGCGCAGCGCGCGGTCCATGCGGGCGATGGTTTCCTGCGGGTTCGGCGACCAGGCCGTGACCTTGACCAGAAGCGGATCGTAGAAACGGGTGATGACCGCGCCCGGATAGGCCGTGCCGCCGTCGAGGCGGATGCCGAAGCCCGAAGCCGAGCGATAGCCGGTGATGCGGCCATAGTCGGGAATGAAGTTCTGTTCCGGGTCTTCCGTGGTGATGCGGCATTGCAGGGCATGGCCGTTGAGTCGGATGTCCTCCTGCTTCGGCACGCCCGATTCCGGCGTACCGATGGCCGCGCCCTCGAGGATATGGATCTGCGCCTTGACGATATCGATGCCGGTCACGACTTCGGTGACGGTGTGCTCGACCTGGATGCGCGGATTGACCTCGATAAAGTAGAATTTTCCCGAGTCCATATCCATCAGATATTCGACTGTACCGGCGCCGATGTAGTTCGTCGCCTCTGCAATCCGGGTCGAATATCCCGCCAGTTCCTGTCTCTGCGCTTCCGTCAGATAGGGCGCCGGTGCGCGCTCGACGACCTTCTGGTTGCGGCGCTGCACCGAGCAGTCGCGCTCGAACAGGTGGACGACATTGCCGTGGGTATCGCCGAGCACCTGGCTTTCGACGTGACGGGCGCGTTCCACCAGCTTTTCCAGATAGACCTCGTCCTTGCCGAAGGCGGCCTTGGCCTCGCGCCTGGCTTCAGTCACTTCACGGATCAGATCCTTCGGGTCACGAATGGCGCGCATGCCGCGCCCGCCGCCGCCCCAGGAGGCCTTGAGCATGACGGGATAGCCGATCTCGTCGGCAAGACGGCGGATTTCCGCTTCGTCATCCGGCAGCGGATCGGTGGCCGGCACCACCGGAACGCCGATCTCGATCGCCAGATTGCGCGCCGCCACCTTGTTGCCCAGACGCCGCATCGTATCCCCGGTCGGGCCGATGAAGATGATGCCCGCGGCATGGCAGGCATCGACGAATTCGGGGCTTTCCGACAGAAGTCCATAACCCGGATGGATCGCATCGGCCCCGGAAAGCTTGGCCACACGGATCACTTCATCGATCGAAAGATAGCTCTCGATCGGACCGAGATCGCGGGCCAGATGCGGGCCGCGGCCAATCTGGTAGCTTTCATCCGCCTTGAAGCGGTGCAGTGCAAGTTTGTCTTCCTCCGCCCATATCGCAACCGTCTTAATTCCAAGCTCGTTGGCAGCGCGAAAAACGCGAATCGCAATCTCTGAACGGTTCGCAACTAGGATTTTGGAAATGGGCAAGTCGGACTCCTCAAGACTTGAAACACGGAAATGCTGCACCGCGAAATACACTATTAGCGTTTCGTTTGAGGAAGTTCAATTTCCCTTTCGAGGCCCGAATACGATTCTCGTGACAGGTGCGTGACAGCCATTTTGGCAGCGACAGGCGTCCTGTCGCGACCGGTTTTCCTCAGCTGATCAAGCCGAGCCGGAAGGACAGGGCGACGACATGGTGGCGGTTCTTCGCCTTCAGCTTTTCCTGAATGCCGTTCATGTACCAGTCGACGGTATGGTTGGAAATATTCAAAACCTTGCTGATCTCGTTCGAGGTCATGCCGTCGGCCAGGTAATTGAGCGCCTCCATCTCGCGGCGGGTCATCTGCACATCGACGCTCGATATCATTTCCTGCGATATTGCAGGGTCCGTCAGCTCCAGAAGCCGCCAGAACAACTTCTTGGCGATCGCATCGAAAAGACTCATTTCGATCGGGCCGAGATCCACGACACGGCCGCCGATCGTCATATTTCCCAGGAGGCCGCGACGGCCGTGCACGGGGAAGATGTAGCCATCATGAAGACCGTGCCCCCGGGCTTCGACCATCATGCGTTCCATGCGTTTTCGATGCGGGTCCGAGCGGAAGGCCACCACGGTATCGCGCCAGCGAAACCCGCGCTGGGCATGGCCGAGATAGCGGATCGTCGGATCGATGATGACATATTTTTTCTTGATGTAGATCTGCGGCCAGCCATCCGGCCAGCGGCCGGCCAAAAGAAGGCTCAGCGGATTTTCGTTCGGCTTGGGCTGGCGCACGACGCCATAGTAGTCAAAACCGAAGATATCGAGAATACGTTCGAATTCCTTGATGATTTCGCCCTTGGTCTTCATCTCGTCGATCAAGCCGAGATAGTTCGCCAGCAATGCCTCATTCATCCGAATTTCCTCTGGGTCCATGATCTCGCGACCGGCGCGCTCCCGCAGCGCAGCATGAAAGGATCGTTCAGCCCTCATTCATGTTGCAGTCGCGATAATCTCCAACGTTAAGTCAAGGTACGGCATAAACGTGTTTCGCAGGTCACTGCAAGAGACAAACAATAGCAAGCTATCGAAATCCTTCCTCGGCCTCCGCCGGGCTCGAATCGAAGTTTGTTTTGTCCGCACACACCCGAAAGCTGTTTAGCCGACCCTGCTGATGGAATGAATAGGGAGATTCTCCAGCCGGTTCCACAAACGTACGCGAGCAATCTCGTAAACGGGAAACGGTGAGATCGATCTCCCGGCGGCAAGGACGGATACGCGCCGCACTCGACAGTTGACAACAAGGAATTGAGACCGTGTCATTGTTTCAGGTCTATGCAAGGGCGCTTCAGTATCTCGGCGTTCACAAGTTTCGCGTTTCGGCGATCGTGCTGGCCAATATCGTGCTGGCGGCGATCACCATTGCAGAGCCTGTCCTGTTCGGCCGCATCATCGATGCCATCTCCTCCAAGCAGGGTGTTTCCTCGATGCTCCTCCTCTGGGCCGGCCTCGGCGTTTTCAACACCATCGCCTTCGTTCTTGTCGCCCGCGAGGCCGACAGGCTTGCCCATACCCGCCGCTCGACGCTGATCACCGAGGCCTTCGGCCGCATTATCGCGATGCCGCTGTCGTGGCACACCCAGCGCGGCACCTCCAATGCGCTGCACACCCTGCTGCGCGCCTGCGAGACGCTGTTCGGCCTCTGGCTCGAATTCATGCGCCAGCATCTGGCGACCGCCGTCGCGCTGATGCTGCTCGTTCCGACCGCGATTGCCATGGACGTACGCCTTTCGGCCGTCCTGCTGGTCCTTGGCATTCTCTATGTCATCATCGGCAAGATGGTGATGACCAAGACCAAGGAAGGCCAGGCCTCGGTCGAAAACCACTATCACACCGTCTTTTCCCACGTTTCGGACTCGATCAGCAACGTCTCGGTCGTGCACAGCTACAACCGCATCGAAGCGGAAACCCGCGCGCTCAAGGAATTCACCGGCAAGCTGATTTCCGCCCAGCTGCCGGTTCTCGACTGGTGGGCGCTGGCATCGGCGCTGAACCGCATGGCTTCCACCATCTCGATGATGGCGATCCTCGTGATCGGTACGGTCCTCGTTCAGCGTGGTGAACTTGGCATCGGCGACGTCATCGCGTTTATCGGCTTCGCCGGCCTTCTCATTGGTCGCCTCGACCAGATGAAAGCCTTCGTCACGCAGATTTTCGAGGCACGCGCCAAGCTCGAAGACTTTTTTGTTCTTGAAGATTCGGTCCGTGAGCGCGAGGAGGCCGCTGATGCCGGCGAGCTGAACCATGTGAAAGGTGAAGTCGAATTCCGCGACGTGTCCTTCAACTTCGCCAATTCGAACGAGGGCCTTCGCGATGTCTCGTTCACGGCAAGGGCGGGCCAGACGATCGCCATCGTCGGCCCCACCGGCGCCGGCAAGACCACGCTGGTCAACCTGCTGCAGCGCGTGCATGAGCCCGCATCCGGCAAGATCCTTGTCGATGGTGTCGATATCTCCACCGTGACCCGCAAATCGCTGCGTCGTTCGATCGCCACCGTGTTCCAGGATGCCGGCCTGCTCAACCGCTCGATCTGCGACAACATCAAGCTCGGCCGCGAAGATGCCTCGCGTGACGATGTGATGCGTGCCGCGGAAGCAGCTGCGGCGGCCGACTTCATCGAGGGTCGCCAGGGCGGCTACGACACCCATGTCGGCGAACGCGGCAACCGCCTCTCGGGCGGTGAACGCCAGCGTATCGCGATCGCTCGCGCGATCCTGAAGAACGCTCCGATCCTCGTCCTCGACGAAGCAACATCGGCGCTCGACGTGGAGACCGAGAACCGTGTGAAAACGGCGATCGACAATCTGCGCAAGGATCGCACCACCTTCATCATCGCGCACCGTCTTTCCACCGTGCGCGAGGCCGATCTGGTGATCTTCATGGATCATGGCCGGATCGTCGAGATGGGCGGCTTCAATGAACTCAGCCAGAGCAATGGCCGTTTCGCCGCGCTGCTGCGCGCCAGCGGCATCCTGACGGACGACGATGTCCGCATGAGCCACACGGCCGCCTGACGACATTCGGCGCTACACCACTTCAATGACCTCGCTTCACGAGCGGGGTCTTTTCATTTCAGGCCCGGACGGACGAACCTGACGACACCGTGGCGAGCCAGTCGAGATAACGCGCATAGGCAAAATGCAGGCCGATGCCGACAGCCACATAGGTCGTACCCAGAAGCGCGTTCTTGTCCGTCACGAAGACGAAAACCTGACCGACCATGGCAAGGATCGTGCCGAAGATGAAGATCGGCAGCGAATGACGGCCGATGATCACCAGTGGATGATCGATCCTGAGCCGAACCAGACCGCCAAGTGCCGGCAGGACGGCGAAGAGGTAACCGAGCGCCAGCACATGGAAGAGCCGGGGCGTCGACAGGAAGGTCTTGTCGAAGCCGGTCAGCACTGCGGGTAGCCCATGGGAGAGATCGATATTCCACCAGGAAAAGACCACCCAGCAGAAAGACAGGCCGACATAGCCCGCGGCACCTGCGATCAGCATCGGGTGGCGCGGCAAACGGCCACCGTCCTTGGCCCGCATCATCGCCACGACGCCGATCACGAACAGGAATTGCCACGACCAGGGATTGAGGAACCAGTAGCCCTCATCGAGAAAATTGACCGGCGCGATCTGGTAGATGCCGGCAAAAAGCCACAGCGCTCCGGACAGAAAAAGCACGAGCGTGGCGCTTTTCGAGCGCAGCCAAAGCACGCCGGGCAGCATGAGAAACAGCACCGCATACATCGACAGGATGTTGTTGTAGCCAAGCTGGTGACCAAGCAGCACCATGGCGACAAGCCCCTGTTCGGTGTTTTCGACGATCGGCAGGATGTTGATTTCGCCGACAAGATCCTGCCGGCCAAAATAAAGCGCGCCGCCGGCGAAGATCGCCAGCGTGATGACGCTGGTCATGATATGAGCGATATAAAGCGAGAAGGCCCGCCGCCAGATACGGATGCTGAGTGCGAGACGATTGCCGGATACGAATTTCCGGCCATAGGCGAGACCGGCGGAGAGGCCGGAAATCAGCACGAAGGCTTCGGCCGAATCGGAGAAGCCGAAATTCTTCGATGTCAGATATTCGAGATACTGTCCGGGCACATGGTTAATGAAGATCATCAACAGGCAGATGGCGCGGCAGACATCAAGCCGGGTATCGCGCTGCGTGACCGGAGCGGTATCTGCCGTATCGCCACCGGTCAGGAGAGGCATTCTCTGAAGCATTCATCGTCGCTCGCATTGTGGCGCCCCGCCCCGTCGCGAATGTTCCGATGTCGGGAACCGGCCTTGCGTTTGCAAAGCCGGTTCAGGCTTTCACCGGCGGCTAAAGCAATGCGCTTTCATGCGCGTTTTTTGTGACGGTTTTATTATCGATGCTGGCGATAACCGTGCCGTCCGCATCACGGCTCACGGAAATCTCGTGAACCTTTCCATCGACGCGCAGCTTTGCGCTGAAGCCGTTCCAGCCTTTTGGCAGGGCGGGATCGACAACCAGCTCGTCACCACGTTTGCGGATGCCGAGAATGCCCTCGACAGCGGCACGGTAAAGCCATGCGGCAGAGCCGGTGTACCAGGTCCAGCCACCACGGCCAGAAAGAGCGCCTTCGCCGTAGATATCGGCAGCGACCACATAGGGTTCGACCCGATAGAGATCGGCAGCGTCCCGGTCCTTGGCATGGTTGACCGGGTTCAGCATCTCAAACGCACGCCAGGCGTCATCGGCCCGGCCTTGCGCGGCCAGCGCCAGCACGACCCAGGTGGCGGCATGGGTATATTGCCCGCCGTTTTCGCGAACGCCCGGCGGGTAACCCTTGATATAGCCGGGATCATGCGCCGTGCCGGAAAGCGGCGGCGTGAAGAGCCGGATGATCTGGTGATCGGAATCGGCAAGCTCGGATAGAACCGCATCCATCGCCTGCCGCGACCGCTCGGGATCACCTTCAGCCGAAAGCACGCTCCAGGACTGCGCGATCGAATCGATGCGGCATTCGTTTGCCCCGGCAGAACCCAGCGGCGTGCCATCGTCGTAGTATCCGCGACGATAGTAACTGCCATCCCAGCCGGCGGTTTCCAGCGCCGCTTTCAGCGTCTCGAGATGCTTTTCCCACGCCTCGGCATGGGCGCTATCTCCACGCTCCCGCGCAATCGCAACGAACGACCGCAAGGTGGCCGCGAGGAACCAGCCCAGCCAGACGCTCGTGCCGCGCTCTTCGATGCCGACACGGTTCATGCCATCGTTCCAGTCGCCACCGAGAATCAGCGGCAGGCCGTTTTCCCCCGTGCGCTTGATGGCAAGATCGAGCGCTACGGCGCAATGCTCGTAGAGGCTGACGCGGCGCTCGGAAATTGTGGGCTGGAAGAAGCTGTCATGCTGCCCCTCGCCCAGCGCCGGACCTTCGATGAAGGCTATCTGCTCATCGAGGATATCCTTCGTGCCGATGACCTTGCAGTAATACTGCACGGCATGACCGAGCCAGACGACGTCGTCCGAGATCAGCGTGCGCACGCCCGAGCCATTGCCCGGCAGCCACCAGTGCAGGACGTCCCCTTCCGGGAACTGCCGGGCGGCAGCGTTGAGGATCTGCGCACGCGCCAGTTCCGGACGATGGATGAGGAACGCAAGCGTATCCTGCAGCTGGTCGCGGAAACCGAATGCGCCGCTCGCCTGATAGAAGGCCGAGCGAGCAAGGATACGGCAGCCAAGGCTCTGATAGGGCAGCCAGGCATTGACCATCGTGTTGAACGCCTTGTCGGGCGTATCAACCGTCAGGACGTCAGTGAAATCGGCCCAATAGGCTTTGGCCTCTTCCAGCATCGTATCGACCGATACCTTCAGCGCTTGTCCAAGGATATCGCGAGCCTGCTCTTCATTGTCACCATCGCCGACAAGGAAAGTGATTTCCCTGACTTCGCCGGCTTTCAGCGTGACATCAACAGCCAGCGCCGCACAGGGGTCGCCATCCGCTTCCGTAGCCCCCGAAAGGGCGGAACCGGAGAGCACGGCGCTCGGAGCCTGAATGCCGCCGCCACGGCCGAGGAACTCGCGCCGGCTCGCGGTGAAGCCGCTTGCCGTTTCGCTGGCGGTGAAGAAGCTCGTGCGGCCGGAATAATCGATGCTGTAGGGGTTGGTCGCAAGCATCGCTCCCGTCTCGGCATCGCGCTTCGACAGAACGAACGGCGCCGTCTTCGACCGGTTATTGCCCAGCACCCATTCGAGATAGCCGTAAATCTTCAGGCTGCGCTCTCCCGATGCATCGTTGCGAAGCTTCAGACGGACGGCTTTGACCGGCAGCGTACGATGCACGGTCTGAGTCACTTCAATAGCGAGATCGTCCTGCTTGCTTTCGAAGATCGAATAACCGAGACCATGACGGGTCTCGAAGACCGCCGAACCCCGGCGCGACAGGCTGCCATAGGGCGTCACGACCGCGCCGTTTTCCATGTCGCGGATGAAGATCGCTTCACCCGGACGGTTGCTGACGGCATCGTTGGTCCAGTTGGTCAGCTGGTAGTCGCGCGAATTGCGGCTCCAGGTGAAGGCCGCTCCTTCGGCGGCCACATGGAAGCCGAAGGTTTCATTGGAGATGACGTTGATCCACGGCTGCGGCGTTGCCTCGCCGCCACGCAGGCGGGTCACGTATTCGCGGCCATCCTTGGAAAAACCACCATAGCCGTTCCAGAAATCCAGGCCTTCGCCGGAAATCCCGGCCCTGCCCTCATCCTTCGGCATCGCCGCCAGCAAGGGCAGCGTGACCTTGGACTTTGCCTTCGACGGCGATGAAAACAGCGAGCCGGCGCGGCTGATCTGGTCGGACAGCGTGCCGTTTCGGGCATGGAAGACCGCGCGCGACGCCGACAAAAGCGCCGACCAGGTCTGCGGCTCCATGATATCGCGGCGCACGGCAAAGATATGCTGGCGCGGACCATCCGAGGCTCCGCGCAGGCGCAGGTTCTCGCACATGGCATCCAGCGCATGCTGCATATCCTGCGCATAAGAGGCGGCACGCTCGTTGACGATCACCAGATCGGCGGTGACGCCGCGGGCACGCATATATTCCTGCGCTTTCAGCGCTTCACGGGCGATGTTCATGTCGACATCGTCATTGATGCGGACGGTGAAGATCGGGAAATCGCCTGATATCGCCAGCGGCCAGAGAGCCGACTGCGGACCGAGCCCGGCATGCACCGTGGCCGAATCGGCGCGCAGCTGCATGTCGGGATAGGCGAGATAGCGGCCGAGCATCTGGAAGCTTGCCGCTTCCTGCGAGGTTATGCCGACATGGCGTAGCTGCACCTGGCTGCGGGTCCAGGCGTGGATCTGCTCGTGGTTGAAGCTGTCCGGGTTGCGATACCGGTCGATGGCGCGATCGACCTGCTCGCGGTTCGGTGCCGCAATCGTCCAGAAGACGATGCTGACCTTCTTGTTGGCCGGTACACGGATGACCCGGCGCAGCGACATGACCGGATCGAGCGTGTAGCCATCCGTGCCGGTGAGCGACGCCCCCTCGTCGAAGGCCTGCGCTTCGGCGAGCGTACGGCCGACACCGACGAACCGGCGACGGTCGGTTTCCGCCTCCGTGTGGCGTTCGACACCGGAATTGTCGGCCACCAGATGGGCAACCTCCATATCCGGCTCGCCGGGGCTGCGCTTGTTGCGGCTGACGCGGATCGCATCGCCACGCGGATCGATTTCCGTGCGCAGGAACATCTTCGAGAACAACGGGTGAGCGCTGTCGGTATCGTCGGTCGTCAGAACCGGCTCGGCGTAGGAGGTGACCTCGATGAAGCGGTCTTCCGAGCTGCCGTTCAGCAGCGTCAGGCGGCGGCCTTCGGCGTCATGCTCGGTCGCGACGATGCACTCGACCTCGCTGGTGATATCGCCGACGATCTTGATGAACTCGGCCTTGTCATCGCCGAAGCGGGTCGTGGTCTTTTCACCGGCAGCGCGACGCGGCTCGGCGGTGGCAGACCACCATTCGCCGGTCGTCGTATCGCGCAGGAACAGGAAGGTGCCCCAACGATCTTCGGTCGGGTCAGGCTTCCAGCGCGCAACGGTCTGGCCGTTCCAGCGAGAATAGCCGGAACCGACCGCCGTCAGCATGACGGAGTAGTGGCCATTGGAGAGGAAAACGGTTTCGCGATCCTTCTGCAAGGGTTCGGCGATGGTGCGGACTTCCGGCCGCAACAGGTCTTCCTGACCCTTGCCGAGTGATTCCGGCTCACGCTTGGCGTTCATGATCGGAATATCGCGTGGCGCCTTTTCCTGCAGCAGCAGTTCGGCTGCCTCGATCACCGGATCGGCATGGAACCATTCGCGCAGACGCCCTTCGAAGACGACGTTGGCGACAGCTGCAATCGACATGCCGTGATGGTGGGCATAGTAGTTGCGCACCACCGCGCAGGTCTGGCCTTCCGGCACGCGGGTCGGCGTGTAGTCGACCGCATCGTGGAAGCCGTAGACGCCGAGCGCGCCAACGGCACGCAGCCGCTCAAGGTTCACAAGCGCCGCTTTCGGGTCGTACATGCTGGCGAGGATCGAGGCATAGGGCGCGATGACGGCATTCTGTCCAAGACCGCGCTTCAGCCCGAGCGTCGGCACACCGAAATTGGTGTACTGATAGGTCAGCTCATGGTCGCGGGCGTTGAAGGCGGCTTCGGAGATGCCCCATGGCGTGCCAAGACGGCGGCCATGGTTCATCTGCTCCTTGACGATCAGATTGTTGGTCTGGTTGAGGATACCGCCCTGACGCTCCTGCATGACAAGCGGCGGCATCAGATATTCGAACATCGAACCGGACCACGACACCAGCGCGCCACGGGCACCGATCGGAACGACCGGACGGCCTAGCTTGTACCAGTGCTCGGTCGGCAGGTCGCCCTTGGCGATGGCAAACAGGCTGGTGAGGCGAGCTTCGGAGGCCAGAAGGTCGTAGCAGGCCTCGTCCAATTCGCCGGTATTGACCCGGTAGCCGATCGACAGCAGACGACGCTCCTTGCGGAACAGGAAGCTGAAATCCATGGTGAAGGCGAGATCGCGGGTGCGATCGCGCAGGACGATCAACCGCTGACGCAGATTTTCGATTGCCGTCAGATCGAAGACGCCATCGGCGATATGGGCTTCGCAGGTGTTGACCAGCAGCGCCGCCCAGTTCGAGACCTCGCCGCTCTTGGCGCTCTTCACCTCATGGTCGAGATTGACCGTGAGCTTGTGCATGTCGCGCGCCAGGATCGCGAGATTGATGACGCGGATCGACGCGAATTCATGCTCGCGCTTGACCGCCTGCAGGGCGTTTTCGAAGCCGGTGATGCGCTCGTCGAGCAGGTTTCGCAGCGGGCGCACCGTCTTGCGGTCATCCGGCAACTGGGCAAGCGTTTCCATGAGGATCGCGGCGACATCGCCGATGCCATCCAAGCTGCCCTGAACATGGGCCGACGGCGCTTCCGCCCATTCGCGGCACATGGAGGAAACGGCGATCAGGTGGCCGGCGAGATTGCCCGAGTCCACGGCCGAAATATATTTCGGCTCCATCGGCTCAAGCGTGTCCGTCTTGTACCAGTTGAACAGATGGCCGCGGAATTTCTGCATGCGGTCGATGGTGGCGACCGTTTCTTCCAGACGGCGAATGGTTTCCTCGAAACCGATCCAGCCAAAATCGCGGGCCGACATGACCGAGAGAAGGTAAACGCCGATATTGGTCGGCGAGGTACGCTCGGCGAGAACCGGGTGCGGCGTTTCCTGGAAATTGTCCGGGGGCAGAAAGTTCTGCTCTGCATTCACAAACTGCTCGAAGTAACGCCAGGTGCGGCGCGCGATCTTGCGGAACTCATCGACAACCTCTTCCGGCACGACAAGCTGGTCTTCCGTCTCAGCCGACTGGCTGACGAACCAGGCAATGGCCGGAGAAAATATCCAGAGTGCGGCAAAGGGGATGCCGATGAAGGGCAGGCCCGTATCGGAGATTGCAGCCAGAGCCAGCGATATCAGCGCCAGCACCGGCGCCGTCCACATGGAGCGATAATAATCCCAGATCGTGCTGTCGGCCGCGGAGCTCTGTACCTGAGCAGCGGTCCGCCACTCCAGCATCAGCTTGCCGCTGACGAAGGTGCGGTAAAGCGAGCGCACGATGGCATCGGCCATCATCGCCGCCGAATGGGCGATGAAGACGATGCGCAAGGCGACCTGCGCGTTGGCGGCCTGAATTTCCGAGAGGACCGCATGCAAGTGCGCCCGCGCAACGATATCGCTGCGGCGCGGCATGATGCTGGAGAACAAGGAAAGCGTCGGGGCGACGAACAGGCTGAAGATCAGCACGAACTGCCAGATCAGCGCCTGCGTTGGCTCCATGTAGTACCAGCCCATGACGGATGCGACGAGCCAGGCGATCGGGATCAGCGAGCGCCGCAGGTTATCGTACATCTTCCAACGGCCGAGCATGGAAAGCCCGTTGTTCGGATTGAAGATGTAAGGCAGCAGCTGCCAGTCGCCCCGCGCCCAGCGATGCTGGCGCGAGGTTTCGACCTCGTAGCGGATCGGGAAATCTTCGACCAGTTCCACATCGGTCACGAGGGCGCAACGCGACAGCGAGCCTTCGAGCAGATCGTGGCTCAAAACCGCGTTTTCCTCGATCCTGCCCTTGATCGCGGCCTCGAAGGCATCGACGTGGTAAAGACCCTTGCCGGTAAACGTGCCTTCGCCGGCAATGTCCTGATAGACGTCCGAGACGGTGAAGACGTAAGGGTCGATGCCGCGATTGGCCGAGAAGATGCGCTGGAAGGCGGAGGCTTCGCTACCGGTCGTCAGCGACGGCGTGACGCGCGGCTGAAGGATGCTGTAACCGGCCGTCACCTTCTGCGTTTCGGGATCGACAATCGGACGGTTGATCGGATGATAGAGCTTGCCGACGAGTTTGGTCACCGCGTCGCGCATCAGGCGCGTGTCGGAATCAAGCGTCATCACATATTGCACATTGTCCGGCACCGTATTGGCGCCGACGAGGAATGACGTGTCCTTGTCGCCGCGCAGGAGCAGGTTCAGCTCATGCAGCTTGCCGCGCTTGCGCTCCCAGCCCATCCAGGCGCCTTCGGATTCATTGTAGAGCCGGCGGCGGTGCAGGAGGTAGAAGCGGGTTCGGTTATCGTGATTATACCGCGCCGCAAGGGTTGCGATTTCACCCTTGGCGTATTCCAGCACCTCGATATCGGCGGCCGTTTCCTCGACCTGGCTATCGGCCCAGTCGCTGACGAGGGCGTAATAGACTTCGCCGCGCGGATTGGCGAGGTAGTGGACCTCGAGATTGCGCACGAGCTCGTCGACATGATCCCGTTTCGAAATCAGGCAGGGCACGACGACCAGCGTGCGGGCATCTTCCGGAATGCCGTCGAGGAATTCGTAGCCCACCAGCCGAGACGGCGTGACGAAGAAGGTGACGAGCGTATTGAACAGGCCCATCGCCCCTTCCGAGGCCGGCAGAGCGAAGAGCAGCAGCATGATCAGCTTCGCGCCGCTTGGAATATCCATCGGGCTGACGAAGATATAGACCAGCACCATCGCCAAAATGGTCAGGAGAATGTTCGGGCCGGCAATCGCCATCCAGTCCAGCTTGCGGCTGGCGCGGACAATGCGCTGCACCATAGTCGGGCGATAATCGATCTTGGCTTCGAGAAGGCGCCGCTTCTTGCCGACGAGGAACTCGCCGACATTGGCCTGACGAAACGAACCGTCCTCCTGTGGCGTCCCGGATTCCTCCCGCACCATGGCCATGGCAAGCTCGGTCACCTCAAGCTCGGTATGACCGGAGCGGCGGGCAAGGCGCTCGATGGTATTGCGGTATTTGTTGCGCGAACCGAAGTCGAGGGCTGTGTAGTCTGAACCTTGCCGCAAAGCCTCGTCGAGCTTGCTGACGCTTTCGAACCAGACGGCCCAGTCGTTGTCGTCGATCTCGCGCAGGCTGCGGATGATGTTGCTCATCGTCGCATTGCCGGAGGAAAGCCGGTTCTGCTCGGCAAGAAGAGCGCTTTCGACATCGCTGTCGCGCTTTTCCAGCTGCTCCTCAAGCCAGTTGATCACCAGCCCGGACGTCTGAGAGCCATCGCGCAGGCGATAGAGAAGCTGGGCGACAAAGGTATTGTCGGCAGAAAGCGGCTCGATCTCCTTGAGAAGAGCCTTGACCTTCTCGGTATCGTTCAGACGGATCACCTGATCGGCGATATCGTTTGCCTTGCGGCGCATGCCGCGCGAACGGTCGACGCGGATCGCGATGCGGCGCAGGTTCTCGATCAAAACGAAGCGCAGCAGCGACGGCAATGCCCAGAGTTCGCCGATCTTGAAGGTGCCGTGCTCCTGGAAGCCTTCGACCATGGCCGTCAGGGTTTCACGCGAAACGGTGCCGTGCGTGTGGGCAACGTACAACCAGGCCAGCGCCAGGGTGCGGGGGATGGTGACGCCATCGACATCGATCGTCGGCAGCTGGCGATAGAACTTGCGCGGAAAATCGCGGCGAACTTCCTGGATCGCCTCTTCGACGATGTAGTGATTGTCGAGCAGCCATTCGGCCGCAGGCGTGATGGAAGCACCGGCCTCGACATCGCGCGCGGTCACCTTGTAGACGCGGAAAATCTCGTTTTCGTTTTCACGATGACGAGCGCGAAAATCGAAGGGGAAGAAGGCGGGCAGCGCCAAGGCGCCATTCAGCGCCAGGTTCGAACCACAGGCGCGCAGCTCCTCGATCGAGAAATAGGTCGCGCGGATCGAATCGTTATTGTCGATTTGCCTGGAGTCGGCGTCGCGCGGGGGGGTGGCATTGGTTACGGGCATGGGAGCGGGTTCTGGGTCCAAGCGGAGTTTATGGGTATGGTCCTCATCCTGTTCCGGCAGGATAAGGCGCGCCCCTGATGAATGACCTTGCGCCGCCACGACCCTAGATACTCGCTCGTATCGCGCCGAGAGCAGTCTGCGCGGGCGCAAAACCACAACCAGCGGCATTGCTCGAAAGGGCGTAGGACGTCGTTAAAGCAGCAGTCGGTTCAGGGCCGCGTGATGCAAGAAAGTGGCATTTTTTAGCCGTTGAGCCAATGCCTTGCAAGGATATGGAAGGGATCGGGTGGCATAATATCCGCTGCCCCGCAGTCGTTGACATGCGGAGACTGGCCACAAAGGCGAGATCGACTCTCGGAGCGGTCCTTGACGTAAACGCAAAAATGATCATCGCTCGCCTAACGCCGCTTTGGCGCAAAGGTTCCCGATTACCCGGACTGCTGCACCTGGGCTGCGATCCAGGCGCGAAAAGCCTCGCTGACCGGGTTCTCCAGCTTACCCTCGGGCACGACGAGATAATAGGAATTTTCCGTCTGCATCGGGCAGTCGAAAATGATCCGCAATCGGTCTGTCGCCAGCTCCTGCTCGATCAGGTAACGCGGAACGAGACCGAACCCCAGTCCTGCGACGGCCGCCTCGATCACCATCGAAAACTGATCGAAGCGATTGCCGCGATAGGCGGACTTCATCTCCGTGCCGTAAAGTTCGAACCATTGCGCCCACATTTTCGGCCGTGTCGCGAGATGCAGCAGCGGCTTGTTTTCCAGCTCCGCCGGTTCGTTCATCGGGTGGCGGGCGATCAGCGCGGGACTGGCCACCGGCACGATGATTTCGCTGCAGAGATAGCTGCAGGTCGCATGCGCCCAGATCGGTTGACCGTAATGGATGGCGAGATCGAAATTCTCCTCCTCGAAATCGAAGGGTTTGGAGCGCGAGGCAATGTTGACGACGGTGCCGGGATGGCGGGCGATGAAATCCGGCAGCCGCGGCGTCAGCCAGCGGCTGCCGAAGGTCGGGAGCGAGGCGATGGAGAGCGACGAATCGGAGCGTGCCGACGCCATGGCCCGCACCATCATTTCTTCCGATTGATGCAGCAGTCGCCGCACCTCGGGCAGAAACTTCTGGCCCGCATCGGAGAGGATCACCCGCTGGCGGATGCGCTCGAACAGCAGCACGCCGATCTGGCTTTCCAGATCCTTGATCTGCCGGCTGACGGCGCTTTGCGTCAGGTTCAGCTCTGCCGCAGCCTGGGTGAAGCTTCCATGGCGCGCAGCACATTCGAAAGCCTGGAGCGTGGTGATGTCCGGCACCAGCCGTCTGCTCAACTTCATTCCGACCTCGCATGATCATAGTCACAACGGGCGCAATCAAAGCTCATTCGGCTCCTATATGATACGAAATGAGAATGATCACCCCATCCGTATTCCATAATGCGAGGCGTGCTGCCGTGAAAGAAAATAGTTTCGTTTCCACCGATGACATCCGCTCGGCCTTCTCGGCCGCGATGTCCGCCATGTACCGCACCGAGGTTCCCGCCTACGGCACGTTGATGGAGCTGGTCGCGAAAGTGAACGCGGAGACGCTGGCGGCCGATCCCTCCCTCAAGACCCGTCTCGAAGATACCGACAATCTCGACCGCATTTCCGAAGAACGCCACGGCGCGATCCGTCTCGGCACGCCGGCCGAACTTTCGACGATGCGCCGCGTCTTTGCCGTCATGGGCATGTATCCGGTCGGCTACTACGATCTTTCGACCGCCGGTGTGCCGGTTCATTCGACGGCCTTCCGTCCGGTCGGCGGAGAAGCCCTGAAGCGCAATCCTTTCCGCGTTTTCACCTCGCTGCTACGTCTCGACCTGATCGACGACGAGATCCTGCGCGGCGAAGCAGAAAAGACCCTTGCCCACCGCCAGATCTTCACGCCGCTTGCCTTGGCGCTGACCGAAAAGGCCGAGCATGACGGCGGTTTGAACACGGCCGACGCCGATCGTTTCGTTTCCGAAGTTCTGGAAACCTTCCGCTGGCATGACAAGGCCAATGTCAGCCCGGCCATGTACCACCGCCTGCATGATGCGCACCGCCTGATCGCCGATGTCGTGTCCTTCAAGGGCCCGCACATCAACCACCTGACGCCGCGCACACTCGATATCGATGCCGTTCAGGCCCGCATGCCGGACTATGACATCGCGCCGAAGGCCGTGGTCGAAGGCCCGCCGACCCGCAAATGCGCGATCCTCCTGCGCCAGACCTCGTTCAAGGCGCTCGAAGAACCGGTATCCTTCCAGGATGCCGATGGCAGCTGGCAGGCCGGTTCGCACACCGCCCGTTTTGGCGAAATCGAACAGCGCGGTATTGCGCTGACGCCGAAGGGCCGCGCGCTCTATGACGAATTGCTTAACGCCTCGCGCAAGATCGTGCGCCCGGCGGCCGATGGCTCCAATGCCGCAGAATACGAAAAGGCGCTTGCCGACGCTTTCATCGATTTTCCCGACAGCTGGGCTGAAATCCGCGCCAGGGGCCTCGGTTATTTCTCCTATTCGCTCACGCAAAAGGGCCGCAAGGCCGGCGTCGTCACCTCTGCAGATATTGATGGCCTGATCGCCGCCGGTCTCGTGCAATTCGACCCGATCGTCTATGAAGACTTCCTGCCGGTCAGCGCAGCGGGTATCTTCCAGTCGAACTTGGGTGACGGCGCTGCCCAGGAGTTTGTCGCAAGCCCGAACCAGCAGCGTTTCGAAATCGATCTCGGCGCGACCGTGCTCAACGAATTCGATCACTACGCCGGTATCGAGCAGGCATCGATTGATGACTGCGTTCGGGCTCTTTCGAAGCCTGAAGCTGCCGAATAAGAGACGGATAATGCTGGACCAACCTCATAAGCTCGCCCTGAAGGCGCTGGTATCGGACAAGGGTATTGTCGACAACGCCGGCGACATGGCTGCCTATGAAAAGGGCGCGCGTTACGACGAAGGCCGCGCCGCCTTCGTCCTGCGCCCGCAGACGACGGAAGAGGTCTCGGCCATCGTTGCCTATTGCGTGAAGAACGGCCTGCCGATCATCCCGCAATCCGGCAATACCGGCCTTGTCTCCGGCTCGACACCGGACAGTTCCGGCACGCAGATCGTGCTCAGCCTTGATCGCATGACGAAGCGTTTCGATCTCGATCTCGACAATCGCTCGCTTCGCCTCGATGCCGGCTTTACCCTTTCGGAGATCAACCGTCGGCTGGAACCGCATGGCCTGTTTTTCCCGATTGATCTCGGCGCCGACCCCCGCATTGGCGGCATGATCGCCACCAATACGGGCGGCTCGCGCTTTTTGAAATATGGCGACGTGCGCAAGAACACGCTTGGCCTGACTGTCGTGCTCGCCGACGAAGCCGGCATCGTGCTCGATCTCAATTCCGACCTTCGCAAGAACAATACCGGCCTCGACTGGAAGCAGATTTTCATCGGCACGTCCGGTTCCTTCGGCATCGTCACCGAATGCGTCGTCAATCTGGAGCGCTTGCCGCGCCAGACGGCGACTGCCTATCTCGTGCCGGCCAGCGGCACCCATGTCATGCCGCTCTTGCGCGCCATGGAAGAACGGCTCGGCGCCTATCTCTCGGCTTTCGAGGGCATGTCGAAGAATGCCGTCTCCGCCGCTCTCGCCCATGTACCGTCGCTGAAGAATCCCTTCCAGGGCGGCAACATTCCCGACTATGTGATCCTTGCGGAAATCACCCGCACCTGGGAACCGCGCGAAGGCGAGCAGCCGCTCGACGCCGTGCTCGAAAGCGCGCTGGCCGAAATCTGGGAAAGCGAAGAGGCGCCGCTTGCCGATGCCTTCGTCGGCCCGGCGCATGAGATGTGGTCGCTGCGTCATGCGCTTTCGGAAGGCGTCAAATATCTCGGCAAGCTGATTGCGTTTGATCTTTCCTTCCGCAGAGGTGATATCATGGCCTTCTGCGACCATATGAAAGCGGAAATGCCGCAAGCCTTTCCCGAAATCACCATCTGCGATTTCGGCCATATCGGCGATGGCGGCGTGCATTTCAATCTCGTGGTGCCGAAGGACAGTGCCGCCGCCTCCGATCCGGATTTCGAAAAGCGCCTGCGCGATTTCGTCTTTACGGTCGCAGTCGAAAAATTCAACGGCAGTTTCAGTGCCGAACATGCCATTGGCCGCAAGAACCAGGCCTATTACGACCAATACACACCCCATGCGGTCCGTTCGTTAGCAGCGGGCCTGAAGGCGATCACCTCACCGGGCGCGCTCGGCACGGTTCGCTTCTGACAAAAACAGACATCAAAGAAACGGGAGTTTTCACCATGAACATTGCAACCAAGCCGGTGAATGTCGCCACTGAGGCCGCCAGCCTCCTCGACAAGCTGGGTGTCGACAAGGCGCTCTACACCGGTGGCGACATGGCATCCTTCTCGCCGGTCACCGGCGAAAAGATCGCCGACCTGAAGACTGTTTCCGCCGATGACGCTGCAAAGAAGATTGCCAAGGCCGACGAGGCTTTCCGCGCATGGCGTCTGGTGCCCGCTCCGAAGCGTGGTGAACTGATCCGCCTGCTCGGCGAAGAGCTGCGCGCCCACAAGGCCGAGCTTGGCCGTCTCGTGTCGCTCGAAGCCGGCAAGATCCCATCGGAAGGTCTCGGCGAAGTGCAGGAAATGATCGATATCTGCGATTTCGCCGTCGGCCTTTCCCGTCAGCTTTACGGCCTGACGATCGCCACCGAGCGCCCCGGCCACCGCATGATGGAAACCTGGCATCCCCTGGGCGTCATCGGCGTCATCTCCGCCTTCAACTTCCCGGTGGCCGTCTGGTCGTGGAACACGGCGCTGGCGCTCGTCTGCGGCAATGCCGTCGTCTGGAAGCCGTCTGAAAAGACCCCGCTCACCGCCCTTGCATCGCAGGCTATCCTTGACCGCGCCATCGCCCGCTTCGGCGATGCGCCGGAAGGTCTGAGCCAGGTCCTGATCGGCGACCGCACCATCGGCGAAGTGCTGGTCGATCATCCGAAGGTTCCGCTGGTTTCGGCCACCGGATCCACACGCATGGGCCGCGATGTCGGCCCGCGCCTTGCCAGGCGTTTTGCTCGCGCCATCCTCGAACTCGGCGGCAACAATGGCGGCATCGTCTGCCCGTCCGCAGACCTCGACATGGCGCTGCGCGCCATTGCCTTCGGCGCGATGGGCACCGCCGGTCAGCGTTGCACCACGCTGCGTCGTCTCTTCGTTCACGACAGCGTCTACGATGCGCTCGTTCCGCGTCTGAAAAAGGCCTATCAGAGCGTTTCCGTCGGCAACCCGCTGGAATCGTCCGCTCTCGTTGGTCCACTGGTCGACAAGGCTGCCTTCGACAACATGCAGAAGGCGCTGGAAGAGGCGAAGGCCCATGGCGGCAGCATCACCGGCGGCGAGCGCGTCGATCTCGGCTATGCCAATGGCTACTACGTCAAGCCGGCTCTGGTTGAAATGCCGAAGCAGGCAGGTCCGGTCACCGAAGAAACCTTCGCGCCGATCCTCTACGTCATGAAGTACAGCGATTTTGACGCTGCCCTTGCCGACCACAATGCTGTCGGTGCAGGTCTTTCCTCGTCGGTCTTCACGCTCGACCTGCAGGAAGCCGAGCGCTTCCTGTCGCCGGATGGTTCGGATTGCGGCATTGCCAACGTCAACATCGGCACGTCAGGCGCTGAAATCGGCGGCGCCTTCGGTGGCGAAAAGGAAACCGGCGGCGGCCGTGAATCCGGCTCGGATGCGTGGAAGGCCTATATGCGCCGCGCCACCAACACCATCAACTACTCCAAGGCCCTGCCGCTGGCGCAGGGCGTGTCCTTCGATATCGAATAATCGGAGCCGCACCCATGACCATCAATGCAACGATCGAGGAGGCGGGCTTTTCGCCCGCCTCGCGGATCTCGACAATCGGGGTTTCGCAGATTCTGAAGATCGGCGCCCGCGCGCAAGCTTTGAAGCGGGAGGGCCGTCCGGTCATCATTCTCGGGGCTGGCGAACCGGATTTCGACACGCCAGACACCATCAAGGATGCCGCCGCCAAGGCGATGTATGCGGGCGCGACCAAATACACAGCACTCGATGGTTCGCCGGAACTCAAGAAGGCGATCCAGGGCAAGTTCGAGCGCGAGAACGGCGTGTCCTACGCGCTCGATGAGATCACGGTTGCCACCGGCGCCAAGCAGATACTCTTCAACGCGATGATGGCGACGCTCAATCCGGGCGACGAAGTGATCATTCCGACGCCCTATTGGACTTCCTACTCCGATATCGTCGAGATTGCCGAGGGCAAGCCGGTGCTGATCGCCTGCGATGCATTAGCCGGTTTTCGTCTGAAGGCCGAGCAGCTGGAAGCGGCGATCACGCCGAAGACCCGCTGGGTGATGCTGAACTCGCCGTCAAACCCTTCGGGTGCCGCCTATAGCGAAGCCGACTACCGGCCGCTGCTGGACGTGCTGCTGCGTCATCCGCATGTCTGGCTTCTCGTCGACGACATGTACGAGCACATCGTCTATGACGGCTTCAAGTTCGTGACCCCGGCCGCCATCGAACCGCGCCTGAAGAACCGCACGCTCACCGTCAACGGCGTGTCCAAGGCCTATGCCATGACTGGCTGGCGCATCGGCTATGCCGGTGGTCCGCGCGATCTGATCAAGGCCATGGCGGTCGTACAAAGCCAGGTGACCTCCTGCCCCTGCTCCGTCAGCCAGGCGGCATCCGTCGAAGCGTTGAATGGCCCGCAGGATTTCCTGAAGGAACGGACCGCCAGCTTCCAGCGCCGCCGCGATCTCGTGGTTTCCGCGCTGAATGCGATCGAAGGGCTCGATTGCCGTACGCCGGAAGGCGCGTTCTATACCTTCTCCGGCTGCGCCGGTGTTCTCGGCAAGACCACGCCATCAGGCCGCAAGATCGAGACCGACAGCGATTTCTGCGCCTATCTTCTCGATGACGCCGATGTTGCCGTGGTTCCCGGCTCCGCCTTCGGTCTTTCTCCCTATTTCCGCATTTCCTATGCGACGTCGGAAGAGGAGCTGAAGGTGGCGCTGGAACGCATCGCCAAGGCCTGCGCTGCGCTCTCCTAACTATTAGATGTCCTTGATAAAAAACCCCGCGTGCCACCGGCTCGCTGGGTTTTTGCTTCCGGCAGGCATTGAACGGCAACCAGATTTGCTGCTATCCGGGATACTCAACCGCGTAGGGTGGTTGCAGGGGCCGATCGTTCATGTTCCGCAATTTGCGTCCATCGACTGACATCATCGAGAAGCGGCGGGAAAACTCACTCGAACCGGCCCATTCGAACTTTTTCAAGGGCAAGTCCAATCCGCTCCGGCTAATCCTGCAGGCGCGGCACGATTTTCTCTCCATCTGGCGCAAGACCGATTACGAAGACAAGGTAACCGGCACCAAGCTCCTTGGCCGCCAGCTTGTTCTGGTCAATTCACCGGATGCCATTCGCTACGTCGTTGCCAAGCGCCATGAGAACTTCGAGCGCAAGACGCCGCAGATGCGCCGCGCTTTGGAGTTTTTGCTGGGCGATGGTCTGTTCATCTCCGATGGCGAGACCTGGAAGCAGCGCCGCCCTCTGGTCAACGATATCGTTCACAAGAACCGCCTGCCCGTCTTCGGCAAGATCATGGAGAAGACGGCGGATGAAATGGTGGAGCGCTGGAACGCGCTGCCGGATGGCGCTGAGGTCAACGTGCTCTTCGAGATGGCTGGCCTGACGGCGGAAATCATCTCACGCAGCGTCTTCGGCAACGATCTGGGCGAAGAGGCGGCAAACGCCGTGTCCGAAGGCTTCGAGAGCTACCAGTCGCTGATCGACTCGATCAATCTCGGCTATTTCCTTGGCTTCGACGAAGGCCTTCCGGTTCTGCGCACGCCAAAACTGCGCCGTTCCGTATCCCGCATTCACAGGATCATCGACAAGGTGGTGGAGGATCATCTCGCCGGTCATGGTGACGACCAGTCGATGGTCGAGCTTCTCGTGCGCCGGCAGAAGCGTAATCCCGAACTCAAGCTCGATGTCGTGGCGCTGCGCAATGAAGCGGCAACGATCTTCATGGCCGGGCATGAGACGACGGCGGCCACACTCACCTGGGCATGGTATCTGCTCTCCCGCGCGCCGTGGGTCGAAAAGGCCGTGCATGACGAACTCGCCGAGGTCTGTGGCAATCGCACGCCGACCATGGATGACCTGCCAAACCTCAACTGGTGCCGTGCCGTCATCGAGGAAACGCTTCGGCTTTATCCGCCGGTGCCGATTCTTGCGCGGCAAGCGACGGAGGCCGACCGTATCGGCGATTTCGATGTCAAGCCGGCGTCGCTGGTGTTGATCGTACCGTGGATCCTGCATCGCACCGAAGCTTTCTTCAAGGACGCGCACCTGTTCAAGCCGGAGCGGTTTCTGGGCGACAAGCGCCCGATCCCCTACAGCTATATTCCGTTTGCCGCCGGCCCGCGCGTCTGCCCCGGCCTCCAGTTCGGCCTTAACGAAGCGATCCTCTGCCTCGCGGTTCTGGCGCAACGTTTCCGTATTCGCGTGGCCGACGATCTCAAGGTCGAGCCGCAATGCCGCCTGACGCTCAGGCCGCGCGGCGGCCTGCCTGTTACGATCCATCGCCGGGGAAAGGTCTGACATGGCGCCCGAGACACAGAAGGTCACCGTCAAGAAAAGACAGGCGTGGGTATATGAAGCCCCGCCCGTGCCGCCGCTGTCGGATTTCTTCCGGGACAAACCACTGCGGCAGGCTGCGTTTAAATATCATGTGACGGACAACATCCAGAACGGTCTGGAACTCGCCACCCATTTCGGCCTGAAATTGCTGCCGACCGACCTGTGCTCGGCGATCGGCGCACGTCTCGGCGCCTATGTCATGCCGCGCTGGCATAAGGGCGCCTTGCGCAAGGCCGAGCGCAACCTGAAGCAACTGTTGCCCAATGCCTCCGAAGAGGAGCGGAAGGCCATTCTGCAACGGAATATGGAAAATCAAGGTCGGATTCTGACGGAATTCTCTCTCATCGAACGCCTGTCCAAGCCCTCGAAGCGCGTCGTCTGGCACAATGTCGACTGGATCATCGAGGCCAAGCGCAAGGGGCCGGTGATCATGGTCGGCCTGCATC
>JAVBSF010000017.1:0-10619 GCA_031556925.1 Pararhizobium sp. | reverse complement strand
CTACCCTTTCCTTTAAACGTTTAGCATGAGGAGAACGACGCCATGACAGCCGATACGATCATCCGGGCCCGCATCGATTCCGGGACCAAGCAACGGGCCGTCGAAGCCCTCTCCGCAATGGGGCTGTCGCTGTCGGATGCGATCCGGATGTTGATGCTGCGGATTGCCGAGGAGCGTCGCCTGCCTTTCGAACTGAAGGTGCCGGCCTATGAGGAGATGGAGGGCGAAGGACTCTCCATCCCGGCCCAGCGGCGCGTCGAGAATGGCGAAGATCTTTTTCGTGACCTGGAACATTGATGCAATAGGAAAGGGCGGCAGCGATGAGCGCTGACGCCCCCATTCGTTACAAGGTGGCCGAGGCGGCCCGGCTTGCCGGCGTTTCCGCATCCACATTGCGTCTCTGGGAAACGCAAGGTCTTGTCGTACCCGAGCGATCCTCTACAGGGCATCGTCAGTATAGCGACGGGGATCTGGCGCGGCTGAAGCGTATTTCCTGGTTTCGGGTGGAGCGCGGCCTCAATCCCGCGGCGATACGCGAGGCACTGGAGGCGGAAGGTCGCGACGAGATCGCGGGCGTGGATGGCGGTGTCGCCGTTTCGCCCGTGGGTCGCAAACTCAGAAGCCTGCGCCATGCCGCTGGAAAAACGCTGGAGCAGGTGGCGGGCGAAATCGGTATCGCGCCATCCGTGCTCTCGACGCTTGAGCGGACGTCGCAGGGCGTTTCGATTGCCGTGCTCCATAATCTCGCGGCCTATTTTGAAACGACCGTATCGAGCCTTTCCGGCGAGGACGAGCCGGAAGCGCGTGCGGTGGTGCGGGCCGGCGAGTGGCGCGCATGGCCGCGGACAACGCCGGGCGTCACCGTGCAGATGCTGGCCGAGGGCCCGAACCAGATGGATTGCCATCGCTTCGTACTGGAGGCGGGCTCGTCCAGCGAGGGAGCCTACCGGCATGAGGGTGAGGAGTTCGTTTATGTCTTGTCCGGCCGCGTCGAGTTCATCATCGAGGGCGAGTATTTTCACGATCTCGGACCGGGGGATTCGCTTTATTTCGCCAGCCGTCGCCGCCATGCATGGGTCAACCGGCATGATGGTGAAACCGTGCTGCTATGGATCAACACGCCCCCGACATTTTAAATCTCGCAATCAATCGGAATGATACCGGCTATTGCAGCTATCGATTTCGCTTATGCGAAGTGCGCGCTTAGAGTTCGTTGGGTAAACGTGGGAACCGGTTTTCCCGAGAAGACAAACGAAAACAAAGAGAACTGGAATCTGTCCGGTTCAATCTGAACGTGACAGGATCGCCGCAACCATCGATGCCGATGGATAAAAAAGGGAACATACGATGAAAAAACAGATGATCGCATGGGCGCTTGCCTGTGCCGCCGCCTTTTCCGCAACGACAGCCCAGTCTGCCGAAAAACTGCGCATCGGCACGGAAGGCGCCTACCCGCCCTTCAATTTCGTCGATTCGGCCGGCAAGATCGGTGGCTTCGACGTCGATATCGGCTTGGCACTCTGCGCCAAGATGAATGTCGAATGCGAGGTGGTGGCGCAGGATTGGGATGGCATCATTCCAGGCCTCATCGCCAAAAAATACGACCTGATCATCGCCTCGATGTTCATCACCGAGGAACGCAAGAAGCAGGTTTCGTTCACCGATCCCTATTATCTCGCCGCCATGACCCATGTCGTGCCGAAGGGCTCCGATATCAAGGAATTCACCAATGAAGCGCTGAAGGGCAAGGTCATCGGCGCCCAGTCAGGCACCACCCAGGCCGATTACATCGCCGCGACCTATCCGGATGCCGACATCAAGCTTTATCCGACGCAGGACGAGACCAATCTCGATATGGTCAATGGCCGCCTCGACCTGCAGGTCGGCGACATGCTGCCGATGCTCGACTGGGTCAACAAGTCCGAAGACGGCAAGTGCTGCGAACTGGCCGGCGATCCGATCACCGACAAGAAATTCGTCGGCGACGGCGTCGGCATCGCTGTTCGTCAGGAAGACAACGATCTGCGTGAGAAGCTGAACAAGGCGCTGGCCGATATCCGTGCCGACGGCAGCTACAAGGCGATCAACGACAAGTACTTCACCATCGACGTTTATACAATGAAGTGATCCGGCAAGACCGATGACGTCCGGCTTCCCCGATCCTGTCGGGGAGGCTTTTTATCGGGTGACGTCAATCACGACCCGGCCCCGGATCTTGCCGGCCACGATATCCTCCGCAAGTTTCGGCAGATTCGACAGCGGCTCCACCCGGCTCATGGCTGCGAGATGGTCACGGTTCAGGCTTTCGGCGAGGATCGCCCAGGCGCGCTCGCGTCGCTGGTGGTCCGCATAGACGGAATCGACCCCGAGCAGCGCCACGCCCCGCAGGATATGCGGCATGACGGTCGCCGGAAGATCCGCGCCGCCGGCAAGGCCGCAGGCGGCGGCAGCGCCGTTGCGAACCGTCTGGGTCAGCACATTGGCAAGTGTCGTCGAGCCGACCGTATCGATGGCGCCTGCCCATCGCTCAGGCTGCAATGCGCCGCCTTTCTGGGCCAATGCGGCGCGGTCCACGAAGCCGGTGGCGCCGAGCCCGGTCAGATAATCATGGGTCTCGGGCCTGCCGGTTGCCGCCGTCACGCGATAGCCGCGTGCCGCAAGCAGCGAAACGGCGACCGAGCCGACACCGCCGGCGGCCCCGGTGACGACAATTTCGCGGTCGTCCGTTTTGATGGTGCCCCAATCTTCGAGTGCGGCCACGCAGAGTCCCGCCGTATAACCGGCGGTGCCGATCGCCATGCTGTCTTCGAGGCTAAATGCGTCGGGCAGCCGCGTCAGCCATTCAGACTTAAGCCTCTGGTAGCGCGTATAGGCGCCCCATTCCGTTTCGGAGAGGCCCCAGCCATTGACCACCACCTTGTCGCCCGGCCTCCAGTCGGGACTGCGCGATTCCACCACGGTTCCGGCGAGATCGACGCCAGCGACCATCGGCAGGCGTCGGGCGATGCGGCCCTTGCCGGTAATCGCCAGGCCATCCTTGTAGTTGACCGTCGAATAGGCGACCTCCGCAAGAATATCATGGTCGGGCAGATCCGAAAGCGTCAATGTCCTGAAGCCGGAGGTCGGCTTGCCATCCTGATCCTCGATCATCAGGGCGCGGAACGTTTCGGTCATGATTTTCCTCCTCGGCGGCATCGCTTGGTCGCCACCATGGCATGCGGCCGGCGCGAATGCCATGTCGACGAAAGGCAAACGAGGTCTCCGATCAGATGATCGGAAAAAGCCATGTCACTCAATGTGTTGATAAGGATTTTCGAGTTTTTGAATAGCTATTTCCGATAGTATATCGCGGCTGATATTTTCTGCCGAAAACTATAATTAACGCTATGCTTGCCACGCAGGGCTGATTTGACTCCTGACCTCTGGAAAAAGATTTTCACCTGTGCCATATGAGCCCCGTCAATATCCAATGGAGCTTATCATGACTTCGCAGCGCAAGCTCGCGAACCCCGGTTTTTTCCAGGTTCTCTGGAGTGCCCTCCTGCTCGGACGGGCTCGCGAAACCGAGCTGTTCACCGCCTCGCGCGGTCGATAATCTTTCGCCTCGGCCTGATTTAACTTCCGATATGCGCTGCCATTTCCGGGTAGCCACCGATCAGGCCGGCGAAAAGGTCACCGAGACTTTCAAACCTCTGCCATCACGTCCGTCGGAAAGTTCAACCTTTCCGGCGAACAGGCTGGCTATTTCCTCGACGATCGGCAGGCCAAGGCCCATGCCGGGAGCGTCGTTATCACCGCCGCGCGCAAAGCGCTGGCGGGCGATCTGCCGTTTCTCCGGCGGAATACCCGGCCCGTTGTCTTCGACCTCGAGGCAGGCCGCACCGGCGGATGGTCGCACCCGCACGGTTACTTCCGAACCCTTGCCGGCATAGACGATGGCGTTTTCGATCAGATTGCGCAGCAGTTCCCCGATCAAAAGCGGTTCGGCGGCGATGGGGATCTCTTCATTGCCTTCAAAACCGAGATCGACATCGGCTTCCCCCGCCTTCGGCACATAATCAGCCGTTATCTCCTGCGCCAGCGCCGTGAGGTTCAGCGGTTCCGGAGCGGTGCGCTGGCTCGAGCCCGCCGCATCGATCTTTGCCATCATCAGCAGTTGTTTCAGGATGCGCTCGGCGTGAGCCACCGCCTCGTCACCTTTGCGGGCGGCGGTCTGCGCCTCTTCCAGCGTGGCCGCGCGGGCGGAGAGGGCAAGCTGCGTGCGGATGATGGCGAGCGGCGTGCGAAGCTGATGGCTGGCATTGCCGCTGAAATGCCTGAGAGCATCGAGCGCCGATTGCAGCCGCACCATGAAGGAGTTGACGGTCTCGACCAGCCCTTCGACTTCGCTCGGCACCGATTGCTCTATCGGATGCAGGTCGTCCGGGTTGCGCTCCGAAATGGCGTCGCCCAGCCGGTAGAGCGGGCGCAGCGAGAACGTGACGGCGATCCAGACGATCGTCGCCGCTCCCAGGATCATGAAAGCGAGCCGCAGCGCCGAGCGCAGCAGGATCGCCTCGGCAAGCTGGCGGCGCGCGATGGTCGTTTCCGCCACGGTGACGACGAAGGGAACGGAATTGATGCCCGTCGAGGCCGAGCGCTCGAGCACCGCGATCCGGATCGGCTCGCCGCGGAACTGCGCATCCGCATAGGCCGAGGATGCCCCCTTCATGTCGATCGAGGGTAGGGTCTGGTAGCCGGTGATGAACTTTCCGGGCGGGCCGTCGACCCGGTAAAAGACCCGGTCCTGTGCCGCCGACGTCAGCATTTCCAGCGCGACGTAGGGAATATCGACTTCCAGCGCGCCGTCCTCCGAAACGACGACGCGCTCCGCGATGGCCAAGGCGGATCCGGCCAGAACGCGATCGGAAACGGTATTGGCGGTTTTCACCGCTTCGCGATAGGTGTCCGCCAGGGCGATGACGCCGATGACGGCCGTCGAGATCAGCAGCCAGGCCAGCAGCCTTCGGCGAAGCGAGTAGGCGCCGCTCAAGAGCTTGCCACCTTTTCCAGATAATAGCCGATACCGCGGGCGGTGCGCACGGTCAGCCCGTGCGGCGAGAGCCTTTTCCTGAGCCGGCTTACATATTGCTCGATCGCATTGGCGCTGAGGTCGTCGTCGAAAGCCGTGAGCGACTGGATGATCGCCTCCTTGGCCACGACCTTGCCGGCGCGCAGGAAGAGAATTTCGAGAAGCCCGAGTTCCCGCAGGGGAATATCGATGATCGCGCCGTCGACAGAGAAGATGCGCGACTTCAGGTCGAAGGAGACATTGCCATAGCTGACATTGGAGGCGCGCAAACCCGCCTGGCGGCGGAGCAGCACCCGCACCCGCGCCTCGAACTCGCCGATATCGAAAGGTTTGATCATGTAATCGTCGGCGCCCAGATCGAGGCCCCTGACGCGTTCCTCCGGCGTGCCGCGCGCCGTCAGGATCATGACGGCCGATCTGTTCTGGCGCGACCGCATGGCGCGCAGCACGTCCAGGCCGTCCATTTCCGGCAGGGTCAGGTCGAGGATGACGAGATCGAAGTTTTCCGTGGCGAGTACGGCATTGGCGGATGCGCCGTCGGCGACGACATCCACCGCATAGCCGCTGGAGCGCAGGATGGCCGAGAGCCCCTCCGACAGCGTGGCATTGTCCTCCACCAGCAATATCCGCACGCTTTGCGATCCTCCAGCGGCCAGAATCCTGCCGCTCTCCTGAATTAGCGTAACATGGCCGGCAGCGGAACCGTTTTTGCAGGGAAGATGATAGTCACGCCATCGGTGCGGCGAGCTTGTGAAGTGTCTGCCGCTGCTGCATGATCCGATCATGCGCAGTCTCCTGTCTCTTCTGATCCTTATCGCTTTTCCGTCGCTGGCCTTGGCGCAGGCGACATTCTACCCCGCCCCTTCCGGGGACATGGATGCCCGTTCGCTAACGGTCTACTCGTCCCTTGACGGCCCCTTGGCGCGGCCCATGGTCGAAGGCTTTCAAAAGGCGAACCCGGATATTGCGGTGCGTTATGAAGAGATGCTGACGGGTGAGATCTACGACCGTATCGTTCACGAAACCGATGCCGGCGAAAAGACCGCCGATTTCGCTTTCTCCTCAGCCATGGACCTGCAGGTGAAGCTTTCCAATGACGGCTACGCCCAGCGCAGCGACCTTTCGCTCAGCGCCCGTTGGCCCCGATGGGCGAATTGGCGCAACACGGCCTATGCGCTTACCTTCGAGCCCGCTGTATTCGTCTATCACAAGCCGAGCTTTATCAACGAAAAGCCGCCTGCAAGCCGGTCGGAGTTTGTCGAATATCTGAAGCGGAAGGGCAATTCGGTGTTCGGCCGCATCGGCACCTATGACATCGAGCGCTCCGGCGTCGGCTTCCTGTTCATGGCCCGCGATCAGGAGCAATTTGGCGATATCTGGTCGGTGATCCAAGCCATGGGAGCAGCCGGCGTCAAGCTCTATTCCACCAGCTCGGCCATTCTCGAGCGCGTCTCGGACGGGCGTTTCGTGCTCGGCTACAACATCGTCGGCTCCTACGCCGCCGACTGGGCCTCGCGCCATCCGGATGTCGGCATCGTGCTTCCAAAGGATTATACCGTCGTCATGTCGCGCATCGGGCTGGTGCCGCAGGCAGCAGCGGCACCCGATCTCGGTCGTCAATACCTGGAATTCTTCATGTCCCCCGAGGGGCAGTCGATCATGGCGCGCGAACTGCATATTGCTGCCGTTAATCCGGATGTCGCCGGCGACAACACGGCAAACACCATGCAGGAAATTCTTGGCGCGCAATTGCGTCCTGTCCCTGTCAGTCCGGGATTGATGGTCTATCTAGATCAGGTGAAGCGCGCGCGGTTGATCGCGCGCTGGAACGAGGCCTTGCGCCTGCAATAGACGATGGCTGCTTTTTGGAGGAAGCTGCCGTCGCTTTCGCCACCCATGTCGATGTCAGGTAAATGACAGCTTTCTGTGGTGCTTTGCAGGTCTTCATCGTCCGTGGAGGCGGACGAAGAGGCAGGTTGGGAGGAGAATACCGGCAATAGCCCCGTTCGGGCACGGCAATCCCTTCCGTCCGCGCAGTTAACATGCGCGCCACAGGCGCTTGACGGAGGACTACCCTTGAAACAGTTTCTTATCGCTTCCATCCTTGCCGGCGCGGTCGCCTTTTCGGCGAACGCCGCTGACTATACCATCATCGCTCCGGCCAATCCGGGCGGCGGCTGGGACCAGACGGCCCGCTCGATGCAGACCTCGCTGCAGCAGGAAGGCATCTCCGGCAATGTCCAGGTCCAGAACGTTCCGGGCGCCGGCGGCACCATCGGCCTTGCCCAGTTCGCCAGCCAGTCGAGAGGCAACCCGAATGCCCTGATCGTCGGCGGCTATGTCATGGTCGGCGCCATCCTCACCAACAAGTCGCCGGTTTCGCTGAAGGACGTCACGCCGATCGCGCGCCTGACCGGCGAATATGAAGCCATCGTCGTTCCAGCTGAATCTCCGCTCAAGACCTTCGGCGATCTCGTCGAGGCGCTGAAGAAGGATCCGGGCGCCGTATCCTGGGCTGGCGGCTCTGCTGGTGGCACCGACCACATCGCTGTCGGACTCATCGCCAAGGCGGCCGGCGTCGATCCGACCAAGATCAACTACATCGCCTATTCCGGTGGCGGCGAAGCGCTGGCGGCGATCCTCGGCAACCAGGTGACGGCCGGTATCTCCGGTTACGGCGAATTCGAAGCCCAGGTGAAGGCGGGAACGCTGCGTCTTCTCGCCGTCTCCTCCGGAGAGCGCCTTGCAAACATTGATGCCCCGACCTTCAAGGAAAGCGGCGTGGATGTGGTCGTCGAGAACTGGCGCATGGTGGCCGCCGCTCCCGGCCTGACCGATGAGCAGAAGGCCGCCGTTTCCGCTGATATCGAAAAGCTCGCCAAGTCGGCAAGCTGGCAGGAAACCCTGAAGACCAAGGGCTGGCAGGATACCTATCTCGCAGGCCCGGCCTTTGAAGAACAGCTCGCCAAGGATGTTTCCGCCACCGAAGGCATCCTCAAAGAGATCGGGCTTGTTCAATGAGCAAGGGTAACACCCCTTTGAACGGTAAGCGCCGCCCCGACCGGGCGGCGCTCTTCATCGCCGTTTTCCTCGCCGCAATCGCGGCAATCATCTTCTGGGACATTTCCCGGCTTTCGGCGATCGCCAGCTATTCGCGGATCGGTCCCGCGACTGTGCCTTTTGTGATTGCCTGCGTGCTGGTGTTGCTTGCTGTCTGGACGGCGTTCGAAGCCTGGCGCGGTGATTTTCCCGAGCGGGAGCATCAGGAGATCGGCCCCGTCGTCTGGCTCGTCGGCGGGCTCGTCGCCCAGCTTCTCCTGTTGAAGCCGGCGGGTTTCTCCATCGCCACCGGCATCCTGTTTGCGGCGGCGGCGGCCGGCTTCGGGCGGCGCAAGCTCTGGATCACCATTCCGGTTGGCATCGTGCTCTGTCTCGGTATCTGGCTGATCTTCGCCGGCCTGCTGCAGCTTTCCCTGCCTGCCGGCCCGCTTGAACATCTGTTTCTCTGAGGGCATGCCGCGATGAACACTTTCGAATTCCTGCTGCATGGTCTCACCGTTGCGATGCAGCCGATGAACCTGCTTTATGCGCTGGTCGGCGTCACGCTCGGCACGGCCGTCGGCGTTCTGCCCGGTATTGGCCCGGCATTGACGGTCGCACTTCTGTTGCCCGTTACCTACAAGCTCGATCCGGCGGGCTCGCTGATCATGTTTGCCGGTATCTATTACGGCGGCATGTATGGCGGTTCGACCACCTCGATCCTGCTCAACACGCCCGGCGAAAGCTCCTCCATCGTCACCGCGCTGGAAGGCAACAAGATGGCCCGCGCGGGGCGCGGTGGCCCGGCCTTGGCGACGGCGGCGATCGGCTCCTTCGTTGCCGGCCTGATCGCCACGATCGCGCTTGCCTTCATTGCCCCCTATGTGGTGAAGCTCGCGCTCGTCTTCGGTCCTCGCGAATATTTCGCGCTGATGGTTCTCGCCTTCGTCACTGTGTCGTCGGCCTTCGGCGATTCGACGTTGCGCGGTTTGACATCTTTGTTCATCGGCCTGGCGCTCGCCACCATCGGCATCGACCAGCTGACGGGTCAGGCGCGCCTGAGCTTCGGTATTCCGGACCTTCTGGATGGTATCGAGGTGACGACGCTTGCCGTCGCCATGTTCGCCATCGGGGAATCCCTCTATATCGCCGCCCAGGGCGATCGCGGCCCGGACAAGGTGGAAGCCGTCAAGGGTTCCGTCTGGATGACGGCAGCCGACTGGGCGCGCTCCTGGAAGCCCTGGCTGCGTGGCACCGCGATCGGTTTTCCGATCGGCGCCATGCCGGCCGGTGGTGCCGAGATCGGCACCTTCCTTTCCTATGCGACGGAAAAGCGCCTGACCAAGCACCCCGAAGAATTCGGCAATGGCGCAATCGAAGGCGTGGCTGGTCCGGAAGCGGCCAACAATGCTTCGGCTGCCGGAACGCTCGTTCCGCTCCTGACGCTGGGCCTGCCGACCACGGCGACGGCGGCGATCATGCTGGCCGGCTTCCAGCAATACGGGCTGCAGCCGGGTCCGCTGCTGTTCGCGACCAATCCGCAGCTCGTCTGGGGGCTCATCGCCAGCCTGCTGATCGCCAATCTGATGCTGCTGGTGCTGAACCTGCCGCTGGTCGGCCTCTGGGTGCGGCTCCTGACCATTCCGAAGCCCTGGCTTTACGCCGGCATCCTGCTCTTTGCGACGCTCGGCACCATCGGCGCCAATCCGTCGCCTTTCGAGCTCGGCATGCTGCTCGCCTTCGGCCTGCTCGGCTATGTCATGCGCATCTTCGGTTATCCGATCGCGCCTGTCGTCGTCGGCCTGATCCTCGGGCCGCTGGCGGAGCAGCAGCTGCGCCGGGCGCTATCGATCAGCCAGGGCGATGTGACCGTACTCTTCACCTCTCCCATCGCAGCAGCGCTTCTGATCATCGCGGCCGCCGCCCTCGTCATCCCGCTCGTCCTGCGGGCGCGGGGCAGGGGTGAGGTTCTCTCGCAATTGGCCGCCTCGGAAGATTGATCCTCCTCCCAAGCAGATCTACGGGCGACCAGATAGCAGGCCGGGTTTCGAAAGAAGCCCGGCCTGTTTGCTGCGTGTCGCCTGCTTGCCGTGCATAGCCTGCTTGCCGTGCATAGCTGCGATGATGATTCGTGCATTGTAGAAAGGGCTGATGTGCCCCATCTTCACGCTGTCAACCAAACATGAAAGCGAGAAAGCAAATGTCCACCACTTCCGCCCGTAAAGGCTTCTTCGGTCGTGCGATCGCTGTTTTCGGCGCTGCCTCCGCAGTTGCGGCGGCCGTCGAAGGTGGTCGTCGTCCGCTTGATCGCGACCTGCATGCTCTCGGCATCGATCCGGTCCGGTGTAACTCCGTAACGCGTGGCTAATCGGCCGAAAGACTGATCTCCAACATGCAAAAACCCGCCGGCGTTCCCCCGGCGGGTTTTTTGTTTGCGCTCCCGCAGCCACCGGAGCGGCTGCGGGAAGAAAGTCGGCACATCCGACTGGTGCACTTCCTGTAGATGTTC
>JAVBSF010000419.1:0-5664 GCA_031556925.1 Pararhizobium sp. | reverse complement strand
GTCACTCGCCGCACCTTCGAAAACTCCAGCAGCTTCCGCAAACTTGGAGATGGTTTTGTCACATGGCCGTGCGGCAAACTCCCTCTTCTCCCCAGCGGGGAGAAGGTGGCCCGCAGGGCCGGATGAGGGGGCTTTCCGCACGCGAAGATTCATTATTCGACAATCCCCGCCGTCTCCACAACCGCATGGAACAGTACGTCGCAACCCGCCGAGGCCCATTCCTTTGAAATGTCTTCCGCCTCGTTGTGGCTCAAACCGCCGACGCAGGGACACATGACCATCGTGGCCGGTGCCACCTTGGCGGCCCAGCAGGCGTCGTGGCCGGCGCCAGAGATGATGTTCATGTGGCTGTAGCCGAGCTTTTCGGCCGCCGTGCGCACGGCCGTCACCAGCGTCGGATCGAAGGTTACCGGCGCGAAATGGCCGATGGCCTCGATGGAACAGCCGACGCCGAGCGCTTCCGTGATCTTCGGCGCCTCAGCCTCGATCCTGGCCCGCATGCGGTCGAGCTTCGCCTTGTCGGGCGAGCGGATATCGACCGTGAAGACCACCTTGCCCGGCAGCACGTTGCGCGAATTCGGCGTGAAGAACACCTGGCCGACGCCACCGACGGCGCCGGGTTGCTCGCCCATGGCGACATCCTGCACCATCTCGATGATGCGCGACATGGCAAGACCGGCATTGACACGCAGGTTCATCGGCGTCGAGCCGGTATGCGCTTCCCGCCCGGTCAGCGTGAATTCCAGCCACCAGAGGCCCTGACAGTGCGTCACCACGCCGATCTGCTTGTCCTCGGCTTCGAGGATCGGGCCCTGCTCGATGTGATATTCAAAATAGGCGTGCATTTTGCGCGCACCGACATCTTCGTCGCCCAGCCAGCCGATGCGTTTCAACTCGTCGCCATAGGTCTTACCCTCGGGGTCTTTACGGCCATAGGCGTAATCCAGCGTATGCACGCCGGCAAAGACGCCGGAGGCGAGCATGGCAGGCGCAAAGCGCGCGCCTTCCTCGTTCGCCCAGTTGGTGACGACGATCGGGTGCTTTGTCCTGATGCCCATGTCGTTCATGGTGCGCACGACTTCGAGCGCGGCCAAAACGCCGAGCACGCCGTCATACTTGCCGCCGGTCGGCTGGGTATCGAGGTGGCTGCCGACATAGACGGGCAGGGCGTCGGGATCGGTGCCGGGACGGGTCGCGAACATCGTGCCCATCTTGTCGACGCCCATGGTGAGGCCGGCATCCTCGCACCATCTCTGGAACAGATGGCGGCCCTCGCCGTCCTCGTCCGTCAGGGTCTGGCGATTGTTGCCGCCGGCAATGCCGGGGCCGATCTTCGCCATATCCATGAGACTATCCCACAGGCGGTCGGCATTGACGCGCATGTTCTCGCCCGGTGCAGCTACCATGGCTTAACTCCTCATCAGTTTTTACGGTGGCGCGTGGCGCTCCCGGCAGTTCCCGTCCGGTCAGATCGGGGCGGTTTTTTTGAGTGCCCTTCGATCAGTCGTTGCCTTTGTTTTTGAACTGACTGATAATTTGACCGTTTGGTAAAGACTACAACTTCCGTTGCCGCACTCAAGACGGAAAATATAAAAAACAACATTGTTGCCCAAAAAAATAGCGGGCATAATTTTCAGGCAATCGACTGGTTCGTCCGGTTGGACATTGCATTGAAGCAGGGGGCAAAATGGTACTTCCGAGGGCAGCCAGAACACAAAGGCGCACCCGCATCCAGGAAGAGAAGGAAGAGCTTATCCTCGAGGCGGCACTCGAGGTTTTTGCGACCCATGGCTTTCGTGGCAGCACCATCGACCAGATCGCCGACGTCGCGGGCATGTCGAAACCGAATCTGCTCTAATATTTCCGCACCAAGGAAGCGATGCACCGGGCGCTGATCGACCGCGTGCTCGACAGCTGGCTCGATCCGCTCAGGGAGTTCGATGCGGAGGGAAATCCGGTTTCCGAAATCCGCAGCTATATCCGCCGCAAGCTGGAGATGGCGCGTGATTTTCCGCGCGAAAGCCGGCTTTTCGCGAATGAGGTGCTGCAAGGCGCGCCGCATATTCTGGACGAGCTGAAAGGCCCGTTGAAGACGCTGGTGGACGAGAAGGCGGAGGTCATCCGTTCCTGGACGCGTGCGGGAAAAATCGCCAAGTGCGATCCCTATCACCTGATCTTCGCCATCTGGTCGACGACTCAGCATTATGCTGACTTCGATGTGCAGGTACGCTCCGTGCTGGGCGAGGAGCGTTCGGGCGAGGGGCGTTTCGAGGATGCTGCCCGTTTTCTGGAGCAGTTATTTATCGCCGGGCTCGATATGAAGGGTGATACGCCCCCGGCCTGATGGCGTTTCTACTGCTGGCCGGGCATTGATGCCGCCGAACCAGCGGCCTTCTCTGCAAGCAGAGGTTCGAACTCTTCCGCCTTGTAAACGATCAGGGTTTCGAGCGTGCCAGCCCGGCCACGGATTGCGATGTGATAGCTCTCATGGCCCTCAAGCGGCAGGCCGGCATAGCGCACGAGATCGGCGGAGACGGCGAGCTGCGCGTCATATTCCTTGGCAAAACCTTCAAGCCGGCTGGCAGCATTGATCGTATCGCCGACAGCCGTCAGCGAGGTGGCGCGGCCATAGCCGATCTGGCCAATGATCGCCGGGCCGGCGTGCATGCCCATGGCGATGCGCAGCGGCTGGTCAAGTTCGCTCATGAAGTTGCGGTTGAGAAGCTCGACGCTGCGGGCGATGCGGGTGGTGGCCGTGAGTGCCTGCTGGCACGCCGTTTCGATGCCGGTGTTGAGGCCGAAGATGGCGAGCGCGCCATCTCCGATGAACTTGTCGACCATGCCGCCGGCGCCCTCGACTGCTTCACCGATCATCTCGAAATAGCGGTTGAGCAGAAACACGGTATCGAAGGGAAGCTGCTGCTGCGAAAGGCGGGTAAAATCGCGCAGGTCGCAGAAGAGCACGGCGATGCGCCGCTCGCGGCCGGCCGCTTCCTCGGAGTTCGGAACGGTGGTGACGCCGACATTTTCGGCGCCGAGAACGGGGGCGATGGTGACGTTATGATTGGGGTGAAGCTGGCAGGCAAGGCGCACATTGCCCGGCGCCTTGATGCGGCCGAGCGTATGGCGTTCCGCTTCGCCCGGCACCGGCAGGCCGTCCATGCCTTCGATGATTCGCACGCGACAGGTGGAGCAGCGTCCGCGTCCGCCGCAAATCGAGATATGCGGGATGCCGGCGGCACGGCTCGCTTCGAGAAGCGTAAAGCCGCGGGCGACTGAGATGCTGCGGCCATCGGGATAGGTGACGCGGATCTTGCCGTTTACCGGCAGGGCGCGCAGCAGCAGCGTGCCGGCAACGGAGCCTAGAAGCGTCATGTAGATCCAGAAGCGGATATCCATGAGCAGGGCAAAATCCGTGCGCTCCGGTTTGAACCAGGTGTTGGACGGCACAATGCCGTTCAAAGAGCGAGCGCCGACCCAGAAACCGAGCAGGGCCAACACGGGAACAAGAAGGGCGACCGTGTAAAGCAGCAGCTGATAACGCGGATACCAGTCGCGGCCGCGCATCCAGAACCAGAAGCCGAGGCAGCCATGCGACCATGCGAAGACCAGCGCGACGCATTGGCGAAAGGCGTCCGGCGGGCGGGACCACAGGCCGGGCAGCACATCGTAATAGCTTGCGGCATAGCCGGAGAGCATCCATTCGATGCGGGTTCCCACCACATGCGGCACCAGCATGAAGGGCAGGGCCAGGCCGAAGACGATCTTCAGCGCCTCGCGGGGCGGCATGCGCAGCGTCTGGCGGCGATACAGGCTATCGAGTGCGAGAACAAAATGCGTGAGCAGCGATCCGTAGAAAAGGACGGTGCCGATCCAGCTGCGCCAGAGGAGATTGAAGAGTTCGCGGCCTTTCTCCATTGCATCGACGGAGATCAGGCCCAGCGCATGATTGAGAAAATGGGTGAGAAGAAACACTCCGAGACAGAGGCCGGTAATTAGGTGCAGCCTTTTGCGGGGAATATCCAGTTTCAATCTCAAGAGCGTTTCCGTGAGCGCCGCGTTGTGTGCGTTTCTGCTTAATCTCCTTATTGACGAGTTCGTTCCCTGCGACAATGGCTGTTTTGTAGACGCATTGTCTCGTTTTCGTGATGAATGCGTGTGTGGTGGAGGGGCTTGATGCCCCTCATCCGGCCTGTCGGCCACCTTCTCCCCGTTTTACGGAAGAAGGGTATGCCGCGCCCTCCGTAGTCCCCTCTCCCCGCTTGCGGGGAGAGGGCTAGGGTGAGGGGCAAAGCTTGGCTTGAGTGAACCGGATTTTATTCCGCAGCCTGCCGTGCCATCGGATTGTTCGGATGCGTCGTCCAGTTGGCATAGTTCGGATCGACGGTCTTGCCGGTGCGCTCGTCGAGCGTGCCGGGCTCGAGGCCGACCATCGTGATGCAGTTTTCGACAGGGCAGACGTTGACGCAGAGATTGCAGCCGACGCACTCGTCTTCCATCACCTCGAAGTGTCTGACGCCATCGACGAACTGGGTGATCGCCTGATGCGAGGTGTCCTCGCAGGCGATGTGACAGCGACCGCACTTGATGCAGGCATCCTGATCGATGCGGGCCTTGGCGATGTAGTTGAGGTTGAGATACTGCCAGTCCGTGACGTTCGGTACGGCGCGGCCGCAGATGTCGTCCAAGTTGCGATGCCCCTTCACGTCCATCCAGTTGGAAAGACCGGTGATCATCTCCTGCACGATCTTGAAGCCGTAGGTCATGGCAGCGGTGCAGACCTGCACGTTGCCGGCGCCGAGCACCAGGAATTCGGCCGCATCGCGCCATGTGGTGATGCCGCCAATGCCTGAGATCGGCAGGCCATAGGTTTCCGGATCGCGGGCGATCTCGGCGACCATGTTGAGCGCGATCGGCTTCACGGCCGGGCCGCAATAGCCGCCATGGGTGCCCTTGCCGCCGACCGTCGGGTTCGGGGCAAAATTGTCGAGATCGACGGAGACGATCGAGTTGATCGTGTTGATCAGCGATACGGCATCGGTGCCGCCGGTCTTTGCCGCGCGGGCAGGCTTGCGGATGTCGGTGATGTTCGGCGTCAGCTTGGTGATGACCGGCATGCGCGTGTACTGCTTGCACCAGCGCACGACCATTTCGATATATTCCGGCACCTGTCCGACCGCAGCACCCATGCCGCGTTCCGACATGCCGTGCGGACAGCCGAAATTGAGCTCAATGCCATCAGCGCCGGTTTCCTCGACCAGCGGCAGGATCGCCTTCCAGCTTTCCTCCTCGCAAGGCACCATGATCGACGCGATCAGCGCCCGGTCCGGCCAATTCATCTTCACCTGCTTCATTTCGCGCAGATTGGTGTAGAGATCGCGGTCGGTGATCAGTTCTATGTTGTTCAAGCCAAGAAGCCGGCGGTCGGCGCCCCAGATCGCGCCGTAGCGCGGACCGTTGACGTTGACGACGGGCGGGCCTTCTTCTCCAAGCGTTTTCCAGACGACACCACCCCAGCCGGCCTTGAAGGCGCGCTCGACATTGTAGGCCTTGTCGGTCGGCGGTGCCGAGGCCAGCCAGAAGGGGTTCGGTGATTTGATGCCGACGAAATTGTTGCGCAGATCAGCCATAACTCATTCCTCCCTTCAGGCGACGGCGGTGACG
>JAVBSF010000504.1:0-12099 GCA_031556925.1 Pararhizobium sp. | reverse complement strand
CGCGACCGGCGGCCCACATCGTCTCGCCAGCACGCATGAAACCGAAAGTCCGGGCACGCGAGAGTTCGTTCTTGAAGGCTGCGGGCGTCATATCGCCCTTCCAGGACTGGCGGCCGATGAGAGGGCAATCGAAATCGATCTCGACTTCGAAACGCATGCCGCCCTCATAAGGAACGAACTCCGACCAGGACGCGCCCGATTCGATGCGGACCGGTTTCAGGATGCGGATGTAGCGACGCTTCGTTGCAAGCGCACGGATGCCGACCTGCTCGATGGCTTCGATGAACGGAGCCGAGCTGCCATCCATGATCGGCATTTCGGCGCCGTGAACTTCGATGACAAGGTTATCGAGGCCGAGCGCGTAGATCGCGGCCATGACGTGTTCGATCGTGGCGATGAAGGTCGCCGGCGTGAAGCCGAGGATCGTGCAGAGGTCGGTGTTGCCGACTTCGGAGGATACGGCCTTGTATTCGCTGACGACGGTTTCGCCATTCATGCGTTGGAAGACGATACCGCTATCGGCTTCGGCCGGGTGGAAGGTGATGGAAACTTCGCTACCCGAATGGACGCCGATACCGGACAATGTGACGGCGCTTGCGATTGTCGTCTGAAAACCAAGCTGCCCAATTCCAAGTACCATGCTCTTTGCCTTATATGCGGGCGACGCCCTGTCGGGTCGCCAATCAGAATCTCTCTGGAACCGAAGCCTTGGCCGCAAGCGATCCACGATCGGCAACGCCCTCGCGCTGCCAGCCGGATCATCTCAAGCCAGCGATCTGATGAAATCGCGTATGCCCCTACAGTCCCGACTCTCAACATAATGGCCCCGGCGCACCATTCCAAATCACTGTTTCTTTCGATTTGTTACGCACCGCAGCAGACTGCATTAGATCATGAAAACATTGATCAAATCATAAAAAATGCCCGGGCGTTGACCCGGGCATTCGGCAAGGTGGAAGGTGGGTAGAAAATCAGTTCGACTGACGGCGCAGGAACGCCGGGATTTCGAGCTGATCGTCCTCGTGAGCGCGCGGCTGCGGAGCAAGCCGGGCGCGATCGTCGAGAGATGCCCGACGCGGTGCATAGACGCTGGCTTCCGGCGACAGCGGACGACGCTGCTGGGAAGCCGCCGACGGCGCACCGGCGGTCATATCCGCGGCAACGGCGTGACCTTCCTCGTCACGACGTCCCAGCGAATTGGTGATCCGCTTCAACAGACCCATCGGACCACGGTCCTCCTGTGCGGCCGGCTGAGCGCGATGCTCGGCCTCTGCCTTCACCATCGGCGGAAAGTCTTCGACCTTCGGCATGCGCACCGGCTCGGCGTGCTCGCGGATGACCGGAGCAGGCTCCTGACGGGCAACGACGGGCTCCTGGCGGAGAACCGGCTGCTGCGCGACCGGGGCCGGCTGATGGACGGGCATTTCGACCGGACGCTGGGCAACCGGAGCCGGCTGCGGCGCGACCTGTTCGACGGGGGCAGCGCCGGCGAAAAGACGGCTCTGCGGACGGAATTCTTCCTGTACCGGGGCAGCCGGAGCCGTGGAACGGGCGTGGTTCTGCAGGAACAGCTCACGCTCCAGTTCAGCTTCGCGGATGGCCTTGGCGATCGCGTCAGCCTGCGAAACCTGCGGGGCTGCCTGCTGTACCGGCTGGGGAGCCGGCTGCTGGACAACCGGAGCCGGCTGGACCTGGGCCATGACAGGCTGCTGGACCGGCGCTGCCGGGATGGCTGCGGACGGACGGACGATCGGCTTGGGGGCTGCTACCGGGCGAAAGCTGGCGGTGCGGTCAGCCACCTCCGCGGCCGTGCGGTCGATACCGGTTGCGACAACGGAAACGCGGATCAGGCCTTCGAGTTCTTCATCGAAGGTTGCGCCGAGGATGATGTTGGCGTCGGGATCGACTTCTTCACGGATGCGGGTTGCGGCTTCGTCAACTTCGAAGAGGGTGAGGTCACGGCCGCCGGTGATCGAGATCAACAGGCCCTGTGCGCCCTTCATGGAGGTTTCGTCGAGCAGCGGGTTGGCGATCGCGGCTTCGGCAGCGGCCATTGCGCGGCCTTCGCCGGATGCTTCGCCGGTGCCCATCATGGCGCGACCCATCTCGCGCATGACCGAGCGGACGTCGGCGAAATCGAGGTTGATGAGGCCTTCCTTGACCATGAGGTCGGTGATGCAGGCAACACCCGAATAGAGAACCTGGTCAGCCATGGCGAAGGCGTCCGCGAAAGTCGTCTTGTCGTTGGCGATCCGGAAAAGGTTCTGGTTCGGGATGACGATCAGGGTATCGACCGACTTCTGCAGTTCGGCGATGCCCATGTCGGCGAGGCGCATGCGACGTGCGCCTTCGAAGTGGAACGGCTTGGTGACGACGCCAACCGTAAGAATACCCTTGTTGCGCGCAGCCTGGGCAACGACCGGAGCCGCACCCGTGCCGGTGCCGCCGCCCATGCCGGCGGTGACGAAGCACATGTGGGTGCCCTGCAGGTGATCGATGATCTCGTCGATGCACTCTTCAGCGGCTGCACGGCCGACTTCCGGCTGCGAACCTGCGCCGAGACCTTCGGTGACCGCGACACCCATCTGGATGATCCGTTCGGCCTTGGTCATGGTCAGCGCCTGGGCGTCCGTGTTGGCGACGACGAAGTCGACACCCTGGAGACCGGCGGTGATCATGTTGTTGACAGCGTTGCCGCCGCCGCCGCCGACACCGAAGACGGTGATGCGGGGCTTCAGCTCGGTGATATCCGGCTTTTGCAAGTTGATAGTCATGGTACCCGTTCCTTCCTGGTTTCTGGTCGCCTTGCCGAGCCGACCAAATCTTTAGACTTCCATCCCCGAGCCCGCCTTACCTGAGCGGGCAGCAGGGCCTTTAGAAACTTTCCTTGAGCCACTGCCCGACGCGGGCGATGCGACCCTGTCCACCCGACAGCGACGAGAGCAGACCGCCCTGCGACGCGTGGGTTTCCATCTCTGCGACCTGCGGATAGATCATCAGACCAACCGCGGTGGAAAACGCCGGACCTTTGGCGGCTGCCGGAAGACCGGAGACACCGAGCGGACGGCCGATGCGAACATTGCGCGCCAGAATGCGGCGGGCCGCTTCCGGCAGGCCGGTGAGCTGGCTGGCGCCGCCGGTCAGCACGACACGCTTGCCGACGATGGGCGAAAAACCCGAACGCTGGATGCGATCGCGGATCAGTTCCAGCGTCTCTTCGATGCGGGCGCGAACGATGCGCGACACGAGTGCACGTGGCACATGGGTCGGCTGGTCGCGGTCATCCTCGCCGATCGGCGGAACGGTCACGATATCGCGCTCATCGGCGCTGTTGGGCAGGGCCGAACCATGAACGACCTTGAGGCGCTCCGCATCCTCGATGCGGGTGGAGAGGCCACGGGCCAGATCGGTGGTGACGTGATGGCCGCCGAGCGAAACGGCATCGGCATGCACCAGCTTGCCTTCGGCGAAGACAGAGATCGTCGTGGTGCCACCGCCCATGTCGATGGCGGCGCAGCCGAGTTCGACTTCGTCATCCACCAGAGCAGCGAGGCCGCTGGCGTAAGGCGTTGCAACGATGCCTTCGACCGAAAGGTGAGCGCGGTTGATGCAGAGTTCGAGGTTCTTCAGCGCGGCGCGTTCCGCCGTCAGCATGTGCATGTCGACGCCGAGCTGATCGCCGAACATGGCCATGGGATCGCGAATGCCGCGTTCGCCATCAAGCGAATAGCCCGTGGGCAGCGAGTGCAGGACAACGCGGTCCTGACGCTGGGACTGGTGAGCTGCCGCTGCCAGCACTTTCTTCAGATCAGCTTCTTCGACTTCCTGGCCACCGAGATCGATGGAGGCGGTGTAGATATCGCTTTGCAGGCGGCCGGCGGAGATGTTGACGATCAGGCTGTCGATGGTGAGGCCGGCCATGCGCTCGGCGGCATCGACGGCGAGACGGACAACGCTTTCCGTCGCATCGAGATCGGCAATCACGCCGTTCTTGATGCCGCGCGACTTGTGGTGGCCGATGCCGATGACTTCGATGGAGTGGGTGCGGCCGGGCAGGATCTGGCTTTCAGCCTTCGGCGTGAGCCGGCCGATCATGCAGACAACCTTGGTCGAGCCGATATCCAGAACAGAAACGATATGCGACCGCTTCGACGAAAGCGGCTTCAGACGAGGCAGGCCAAAATGCGACGAACCGAAAAGGCTCATGTACGGTTCTCCTGCTCGATCTTCTTCAGCTGCTTCGTACGGGCATCCAGCACCACCTGACGGCGAGCCGCCGCCTCCGCCGTCAGGCGAATGGTGGTGCGGTCTTCAAGGCGCAGATCAACGGCGGCGATATCGCGCTCCAGAAGCTGCTGACCTTCTTCCATGGTGGAGAGAACCTGCATGGCGCGCTCCAGATCCTGCTCTGGAAGCTTGATGACGATGCCGTTGTCGAGCTGGAGATCCCAGCGACGACCGGCGACGCGGATATAGGCCTTGACGCGATCGCGGATTTCCGGCCAGGCGGAAAACTTCTCATAGAAATCGGCAGCAGCGGTCTCGGCATCCCGACCGACGAACAGCGGCAGGGACGAAAGCTTGTTGTCGCGCAGCGGCGCAATGACACTGCCGCTCTTTTCGATCAGCGAGAGATCAGAGCCGTGCTGCCAGATTCCGAAGGCCACACGCTCCTTGAGGGCGACTTCGATGGTGCCGGGATAAACCTTGCGAACCGAGACATCCTCGACCCACGGCATTTCACCAATCAGCTTGCGGGCTTCGGCGATATCGAGGGCGACGAGAGAGGTCGCACCATCAAGACCGAGCTGCTGCAGGATATCGATTTCAGAGGTCTGCTCATTGCCGGAGATCTTGACGTCCTCAATGGCAAAGCCGGCCGCCGTCGTCGCGGTCTGGGCAAAACCCTGCGTGTGACCGCCGAGCGACATGCCATAGAGGCCGGTTGCAGCAAGAAAAGCCGCAGCCGAAACAGTGCCCGTGTGAGGCGCGAAATGGATGCGACCACCGCCGAGCGCAACGAGGAAGCGCACAACACGGCGAAGCGGACGCGGGAGCACGAACTGACCATCCAGATCAGCCATCTCCAGCGGTGCGCGCACCCTGCTCTGCTTTCTGCCTCTCAACGCAAACACGAAGCGTCCTCCACGATCCACTTAAGGAACTCACCAAACGAATAGCCGGCATGAACGGCCATTTCGGGCACCAGGGAGGTTGGAGTCATGCCGGGCTGAGTGTTGATCTCCAGCCAGATAAGCTCGCCTTCTTCAGAAAAACGATCATCGAAACGGAAGTCTGAACGACTCACTCCGCGGCAGCCGATCGCCTGATGCGCCTTGACTGCCAATGATTGTATTTTTTGGTAAATAATTGGTGAAATTTGCGCCGGAATGACGTGTTGCGAGCCACCTTTTACATACTTGGAATCATAGTCGTAAAAGGCATGACCCTGCGGAATGATCTCCGTCACACCCAGCGCAACACCACCCATGACACCACAGGTCAGCTCGCGACCATAGATATAGCGCTCCGCCATGACGCGGTCGCCGTAGCGCCATTCGGACGAGCCGAGAATCTGCGGCGGATGCGACTGATCCTCCTTGACCATGACAACGCCGAAACTCGAGCCTTCGGAGACCGGTTTGACGACATAGGGCGGCTTCAGCGGATGCTCGTTACCGAAATCGTAACGATTCATGATGCGCGCTTCAGCAACCGGAACACCGGAAGCGGCGGCGACATATTTTGCCTGCGCCTTGTCCATGGCGAGAGCCGAAGCCAGCACGCCGGAATGGGTATAGGGAATTTCGAGATACTCGAGGATGCCCTGGATCGTACCGTCTTCGCCGTAAGGGCCATGCAGGGCGTTGAAGGCGACATCGGGACGCAAGGCAGCAAGCGTCGCCGCGATATTGCGGTCGACGTCCACGCGGGTCACGCGAAAACCTTCAGCCTCAAGGGCATCCGCGCAGGCAGTCCCCGACGACAGGCTCACCGGCCGCTCCGAGGAAAATCCACCCATCAGGACTGCCACATGCTTGGCACTCATCAAACTCTCCGACATCAACCATCAGCCTTTATGAAATTGCGCTTGCGCAGAGCTTGTAGGGACCGCGATTCGCGAATTTCAGGCACGGCTTCACTAGAACGGCATTATGGTTAATGAACCGTTTACTTTGGTTAACCCCTTTGGGGAGGCAGCCGAAAAGAGCAGGACAGAATCAAACCCGTTATCCGATTCCGTTCCCAGAATCAGAGAGTTGCAGCAGGCGCAAGAGGTCGAACCGGTCTCCGGCTCCCTGTGCCGGAAAGACGAAGAAGCCCCACCGCATCGCGGCAGGGCCTCTTTTGAAAATGCAGAAAGTTAAGATCGTTCCGTCGGCTTAATCGTCTTCACCCACGATCTTCCAGACGACGCCGCCCAGCGCGCCGCCGACCAGCGGAGCCAGCCAGAACAGCCACAATTGCTGGATCGCCCAGCCACCGACAAACAGCGCCTGCCCCGTCGAGCGGGCCGGGTTGACCGAAGTATTGGTGACCGGGATCGAGATCAGGTGAATGAGGGTCAAGGCGAGACCGATGGCGATCGGCGCGAAGCCCGCCGGCACGCGACCATGGGTCGAACCGAGGATGATGAAGAGGAAGAAGGCTGTCAGCAACACCTCGATCAGCAGCGCCGAGGTCAGCGAATAGCCGCCCGGCGAATGCTCGCCATAGCCATTGGCCGCAAAGCCGCCGAGATCGACACCGGCCTTACCGCTGGCAATGACATAAAGCGCTGCGGCGGCAACGATCGCGCCGGCCACCTGGGCGATGATATAACCGACAAGCGACGAGGCCGGAAACTTGCCGGCAACCGTGAGGCCGACGGAAACCGCCGGATTGAAATGACCACCCGAGATGCCGCCCACGGCATAGGCCATGGTCAGGACCGTCAGGCCGAAAGCGAAGGCGACGCCGAGAAAGCCGATGCCGACCTCGGGAAAGGCGGCAGCCAGAACCGCGCTGCCGCAACCGCCGAAGACGAGCCAGAATGTCCCTAAAAATTCCGCAGAAAGCTTTTTGAACATGATTTCCCCATCGATAGAGCAAAGCTCCGTAAGGGCTGGATGCGCGATGTCGCTCCTCTTCCAGCCCTGGAAGAAAATACATGCGCATTCCAACCAGTTTACCACCCTCGTCATCGAGAGTCGCCAGCGGAAACTGACGATAATTCGCACCGGGGTCAAGGTTGCATGGATGCTGCATCGCAACCTGTGTCGCAGCCCGCGCAAGCAACAGATGGGGTACAAACAGGGATATCACTGACATTTTCGCGACAGAGATGTCGCAAAATCTTGCCATTTCTTGCGCCTGAAGGGTTTTATTGCCGGGTCGTCTGCGTTATGGCACCGCCATCCGCCTCCCAAGACGGCATCAATATTCCCCTGTACGGAAGACAAAAATGACTGACGCGACCTCCTCCCGGTCGTCGAGCGTCGCAGCACAGAAGGCAGCCCCGGCCAATTCGCCGGCGCATGTCCTGTTTGCGAGCCTCGTCGGCACCACCATCGAATTCTTCGATTTCTACGTTTACGCAACGGCCGCCGTGCTGGTGTTCCCGACTCTGTTCTTCCCGAACAGTGACCCGACGACCGCGCTGCTTGCCTCGTTCGCGACCTTCTCCATCGCCTTCTTCGCCCGTCCGCTCGGCGCCATCGTCTTCGGCCACTTCGGCGACCGCGTGGGCCGCAAGACAACGCTGGTCGCGGCGCTGCTGACCATGGGTATCTCGACGGTCATCATCGGCCTGCTGCCGTCCTACGAGACGATCGGCGTCATCGCGCCGCTGCTGCTCGCCCTTTGCCGTTTCGGCCAGGGCTTCGGCCTCGGCGGAGAATGGGGCGGCGCGGTGCTGCTCGCCACCGAAAACGCGCCGGAAGGCAAGCGCAGCTGGTACGGCATGTTCCCGCAGCTCGGCGCACCTGTCGGCCTGTTCCTCTCCTCCGGCGTTTTCTGGGTTCTCCTGCACTTCATGTCGCAGGAAGCGCTCTTGAGCTGGGGCTGGCGCGTGCCGTTCATCGCCTCGATCCTGCTGATCGCCGTCGGCCTCTGGGTTCGCCTCTCGATCACCGAAACGCCGGATTTCCAGAAAGCCATCGAAAAGCAGGAGCGCGTCGAAGTGCCGGTCGCGGAAGTTTTCCGCAACCACAAGCGCAGCCTCGTGCTCGGCACCTTCGTTGCGCTGGCGACCTTCGTGCTGTTCTATATCGGCTCGGCCTACCTGCTCTCCTACAACGTCAAGGTTCTGCAGATTCCGTTCCTCGAGGCGCTCGAAGTGCAGATCCTCGGCTCGGTGCTGTTCGGCATCTTCATCCCGGTCGCCGGCAAGCTGGCGGAGCGTTTCGGCCGCCGCGAAGTGCTGATCGCGACCACCGTACTGATCGGCGTGTTCTCGTTCTTCCTGCCGGGGCTGATGACCTCTGGTGAAAGCGGCATCTTCGTCTTCGTGATCTTCGCGATGGCGCTGATGGGCATGACCTACGGCCTGATCGGAACCGCGCTCGCCGCGCCCTTTCCGACCAAGGTGCGCTACACCGGCTCGTCGATCACCTTCAACTTCGCAGGCATCTTCGGTGCATCGCTGGCGCCCTATATCGCCACCTACCTGCAGGCCAATTACGGGATGACCTATGTCGGCTACTATCTCGGCATATCGGCGGTGATCACGCTCGCCTGCATCCTGCTTTCGGGCAAGGACGAAGTCTGAGTTCAACTTGAATCAGAACCAATAAAAGAGCCGCGAAATCACTGATTTCGCGGCTCTTTTTATAAGTAGGTATCTGATCTGTTTCAGGCCAATGCCTTGCCCAAAAATTCCTTGACCTCGTAGCCCGGCATGAAATTGCCGACGCGCTTGATTTCCCATTGCAGCGCGATGCCGGAGTTTTCCATCACGCGCTGGCGCACGGTCTCGCCGAGATATTCGAGCTCGTAGCCGCTCGCCTGTCCCGTGTTGATCATGAAGTTGCAGTGCACCGGCGACATCTGGGCGCCGCCGATCATCATGCCACGGCAACCGGCTTCATCGATCAGCTTCCAGGCGGAATGGCCTCCCGGGTTCTTGAAGGTCGAACCGCCGGTCTTTTCGCGGATCGGCTGTACGGTTTCGCGGTGCTGGCGCACGGCATCCATGTCGGCGCGGATCGTCGCCTTGTCTTCCGCATAGCCCTCGAAGACGGCATGGGTGAAGATCAGGTCCTTCGAGGCTGAGGAATGGCGGTAGCTGTAGCCCATGTCGGCATTGGAGAGGACATGCCTGTTGCCCTTGCGGTCAACGGCATGGACTTCGACCACCCGCTCGCGCGTCTCACCGCCATTGGCGCCGGCATTCATGCGCAGTGCGCCGCCGATAGTGCCGGGAATGCCGTAATAGAAGGCAAAACCGCCGATGCCGTGATCGAGCGTCATTGCCGCCAGATTCTTGTCCGGGCAGATCGCGCCCGCCATGACGCGGTTTTCGCCGACAAGCTCGATATCGCCGAACCCCTTGGCCGAGAGGCGGATGACCACACCCTTGATCCCGCCATCACGCACGAGCAGGTTGGAACCGACGCCCGCCGCCATCACCGGAACCTCTTCCGGCAGAAGCTGCAGGAAGGTTACGAGGTCTTCGACGTCATGCGGCTGGAACATGAGTTCGGCCAGACCGCCGGCACGGAACCAGGTCACACGGTCCATGGGCGCATCCGGCGTCAGGCGTCCGCGCAATGCGTTCACGCCCTCCCCGAGAGAAGCCAGAAGTTTGGTGCCGTCTACCTGTTTCATGCGGAATTTCCTGAAATGCCTGCGAGTTCCTTCGGGAGGGCAGCGGCCCAATAGGTGATGCTGCCAGCCCCCAAGAGAACCACAAAGTCTCCCGGTTGCGCAATGCCTGCGACGATTGGCGCGATCGCATCGGGGCCTTCGATGTAACGCGCGTCGCGATGGCCGCCGGCTTTCATGCGGGCGACAAGCTCCTGCGAATTGATGCCGTCGATCGGATCCTCGCCCGCCGAATAGACCGGCGCGATCATGACCGTGTCGGCATCATTGAAGCAGGCGGCGAAATCGGAAAACAGGCTTTCCAGTCGCGAATAGCGGTGCGGCTGGTGCACGGCGATGATTCGGCCCTGGCAGGCCTCGCGCGCCGCCTTGAGCACCGCCTTGATCTCGACCGGATGGTGGCCGTAGTCGTCATAGACGCGGACATTGTTCCATTCACCGGTGAAGGTGAAGCGGCGCTTGACGCCGCTGAAATTGGCAAGGCCCCTGGCGATGGCTTCCGGGGAGATGCCGAGGCGCTGGGCGACGGCGATGGCGGCCGTGGCATTGGAAACATTGTGGCGGCCGGGCATAGGCAGGCGCAGGTCGGTCATGGAGATGACCTGACCGGTGCGGCGGCGGCGGATCTCGACGTCGAAGACGGAGGTCGCGCCATCCATGCGGATGTTGAAGAAACGCACGTCGGCCTGCGGATTTTCGCCATAGGTGATGACCTTGCGGTCCTCGATCTTCGAGACCATGGTCTGCACTTCGGGATGATCGAGGCACATGACGCCAAAGCCATAGAACGGCACATTCTCGACGAACTGACGAAAGGCCGCGCGCACGGCGTCGAAATTGCCGTAGTGATCGAGATGCTCGGGGTCGATATTGGTGACGATGGCCACATCGGCGGGCAGCTTCAGGAAGGTGCCGTCCGATTCGTCGGCTTCGACTACCATCCACTCGCCCTCGCCCATGCGGGCATTGGTGCCATAGGCATTGATGATGCCGCCGTTGATGACGGTCGGGTCGAGATTGCCTGCTTCGAGCAAGGCTGCAACCATAGACGTCGTTGTCGTCTTGCCGTGGGTGCCACCAATGGCGATGGCGTTGCGGAAGCGCATGAGCTCGGCAAGCATTTCGGCGCGGCGCACGACCGGCAGCAGCTTCTCGCGGGCGGCGATCAGTTCCGGGTTGGTCTTCTTGATCGCGGTAGAGACGACGACGACTTCGGCCTCGCCGAGATTTTCCGCCTTGTGGCCGACGAAGACCTCGATGCCCTTGTCGCGCAGGCGCTGGACATTGGCGCTGTCGGATTGATCGGAACCCTGAACCTTGTGGCCGAGATTGTGCAGCACCTCGGCGATACCGCTCATGCCGATGCCGCCAATTCCGATGAAATGGACGAGACCGATGCTCTGCGGCATTTTCATGGGCGTGATTCCTTGAATTTCGCGATCGTTAAACCGCCTGCAATAGCTTCAACCATGGCGGCAAGCAAGCGCGCGGCATCCGGCTTGCCCGCACGCTTGGCGTTTTCCGCCATTTGCACCAACGACTCCGGGTTGGTCATGGCGTTGGTCAGGATGCGGCTCAGCTTCTCGGCCGAAAGATCGGACTGGGCGATGACCTTGGCGCCGCCAGTCGCGGCAAGGGCTGCGGCGTTCGCAGCCTGATCGTGATCGAGCGCGTAGGGATAGGGCACGAGAATCGCCGGGCGGCCGATGACGGAGATTTCCGAGACGGTCGAGGCGCCCGAACGGCAGATGACCAGATGCGCCTTGCCGATGCGCTCGGCCATGTCGGTGAAGAACGGCTGTATCTCGGATTTGAGATCGAGCTTGGCGGAGCAGTTCGAGACCATCTCCATATCTTCGGGACGGGCCTGCTGGGTCAGCCTCAGACGCTTCTGCAAATCCACATCGAGCAGGCTGATCGCCGTCGGCACGCTCTTCGAAAAATACTGCGCGCCCTGGCTGCCGCCGAAAACGACGAGGCGGAAATCCTCGCCGGGGCCGGAGGGCTGATAGGCAAGCTTGGCGGCTTCGAGCACAGCGGGGCGGACCGGGTTGCCTGTCGTCACGGTCTTTGCGGCATAGGGGCCATCGGTTTCAGGCAGGAAGCCTCCGGCGATGGCTTTCACCTTGTTGGCGAGCGCCTTGTTGGCGCGGCCCATCACGGCGTTCTGCTCGTGGATCATGGTGGGGATGCCGAGACCGGTCGCGGCCAGAAGCGGCGGCACGGTCGGGTAACCGCCTAAGCCGACGACGACGGCGGGGCGCACCTTTGCCATCAGCCGCTTTGCCACGCGGA
>JAVBSF010000510.1:0-19851 GCA_031556925.1 Pararhizobium sp. | reverse complement strand
AAAGGTCGATAAAGCCGCGCTCTTCGGCCAGCGGCACGAAGACGGCGGGAGAAACATAGCCGAGATCGGGATCGCACCAGCGCGCCAGGGCCTCGAAGCCGACGACCATGTCGTTCTTCAGGTTGACGATCGGCTGGAAATGCACGTCCACCTCGTCGGCGATGACGGCATTGCGCAGCGCCTGCTCCAGCTGGGTCGAGCGCTTCATCTCCTGGGCGATTTCCTGGGAATAGACGGTGATCTGGCCGCGACCGCGCCGTTTGGAGCGATAGAGCGCGGTGTCGGCGCTCTTCAGGAGGTTTTCAAACTCGTCGCCGGCAAAGGGGTAGATGGCGAAACCAAAGGAGACGGAAAGGCGCACATTGCGCTCGCCGAGATCGAAGGGGGCGGACAGCACCTCCTTCAGCATCATGCCGATCTTCTCGGCTGTCTTGCGCTCGAAGACCAGCGGCAGGATGAAGGCGAATTCGTCGCCGCTGGCGCGGATCACGGTGGCGCCGTCGGGCACGCAGGCAACCAGCCGGTTCGCCACCTGCCGCAGTATGGTATCGCCCGCCTCGGGGCCGAACAGGTCGTTGATCGGCTTGAAGCCGTCGAGATTGGCGAGGCCGATGGTAAAGGGCGCGGGATCGTCGGCGCGCTCGGCCGCAAGCTGACGCACCTTGTCGCGCAGGTCATGGGCGTTGCCGAGGCCGGTGAGGGCATCGACATTCGCCAACCCTCCCAGGCCGTTGACGCTGACGTGCTGAGACGATGCTTCAGCAGAATTCATAAACACATTCCCGGCCCTGGTTCATGGCGCTCTCGGTGGCTAGACCATGGCCATCGAAAGTTAAAATTTGGAAAGCAACGCGTACCCAATTCCGGTAGGAACCTCGCTAAGTCTGGTGAGTTGACAACCCTTTTGCCCTTTGGCGGGCCTGAAGGTTTGCCAAGATCATGCCTCGGCCGGCCCCTCCTCCGGCCTGGCTTTTCAGCCGGCAAGCCTCTCCTTCCTGCTGCTGACGAATTTCCGGTACACGGCTTCGATCATGTCCGGGCTGATCGGCTTGGTGATATGCTCGTCCATGCCGCAGGCGCGGCTGCGTTCGATATCGATATCGAGCGCCTGCGTCGTTACGGCGATGATCGGGGTTCTGAAAGCCGAACCGGCCTCGGCCGCGCGGATCGCCACGGCGGCATCGAAACCGTTCATGACCGGCATGGCCAGATCCATCAACACGAGGTTCGGCCGGTGCTGCTGCCACAGGCGCACCGCCTCCTCGCCATTGACGGCGATGCGGTAGGAGATGCCGAGGCCTTCGAGGATCTGCGCGAAGACGAACTGGTTGATCTCGGTGTCCTCGGCGACCACGACCTCGACCTCCGCCTCGTGGCGGATTTCGGCGGGTTCGTCGGGGACGATCATGTCCCAATCGGCGGGAAGTTCGGCCTCGGGCGAACTCTCGGCATTTTCGATGAGCGCATCGATATCCGCATGCAACTCGTCCGCCTTCCAGTCGCGGCCGACGAGCAGGAAGGGCGAGCTTTCCCAGGTCGACAGCACGGTGCGGATTTCGGCGCTGGCGCCATCCACCAGCAACACATCGATCGCAAGACCGCAGCCGGCGGCCGCGTCCGAGAATGCCGCAAGCTCCTTGCGGTCCCGCACGGCGCAGGCATCGAAACCCCATTTGCGCAATTGCTGCAAGAGCGCCTGTTCCATCCGATCGGAATGGGTGAGCACCAAGGCCCGCCGCGGCAGGGTCTCCCTCGGTTCTTCGATGATCGAGACGGCATCCTTGATGTGCTGGACATCCAGCGAACGGAAGGGGTCGTAACAATTCTGGCCCGGCTCGAAGACGTCGTAGTCCTTGATGCGCAACGGCTCGTTGATCCTGACCTCGGTTCCGGCGATCAGGTCGGTGACATCGTTCATGCAGGTGACGAGCAGATATTTGCCGACCTCGCCGACGCGGAACTTGCGGGTCAGAACCCACAGATCCTCGCCATCGCTGCGCACCACCTGTTCGGCTTGACTAAAAACCTCGCCGGTTTCGAGAACATAGCGATCGGAGTGTTCGAATTTTTCGGCAAGATCGGGATCGACCATATCCCAGGCGGAGCGACCGAGGATCGTTTCGGGCGCGACGCCATGGATGGCGCAGAAGGCGCGGTTGACGCCGACATAGCTCAGGTTCCGGTCCTTGACGGAAATCGGATTGGGCAACTGGTCGAGAATGTTTTCGGTGACGCCGATGCGCTCCATGTCGAGCTGAAGCTGCTCTTCGCGTTTCTTCTGCTCGGAAATATCGGTGAAGGAAACGACGCCGAGGCCGTTCGACAGGCGGCGCATGCGCACGCTCGCCCAGCGCTGATGGCCGATGCGCTCAACGGTCTCGTGGCGCTCGCGCCAGTGATAGGAAATCCGCTCGGCGATCCATTCGTCGCGGTTGACGCGGCGGCGGTTCTTTTCCGGCGAGGCTGTGCCGCGCAGCCCGGTGTCATAGACGGCCCCGAGAAAATCACGCAGCCGGGTGCCAGGCGCAATGAACTCGCGGGCAATCGCGTAGAGCTGCAAAATCGGCCGGCTCGCGAAAACGATCTCGTCATTCTTGTCGCAGACCAGCACGGCCAGGCCAAGAGCATCCGAGGTCGCCTCGAGCATCGATTTCGGGATGTCTGCGCCGGGCGACGCCACATCATTCATTGCATGGTCCTCATTTCACCTTGAGGGCTTCTTTTTGGGGACATGCTGACGACGGTGCCGCGCGGGCGACGCCTGGGGAACGAAGGCTCCGGCGCGCTCAGCGACGCGGCGGCTTCCCAAGGCCAAAACCCGTGCTCATTCAGGTTCTTCCCTAAAAATCGCAGCTTTATATTAAGGGCTGATTAAAAAACGCCAGCCCGGTTTCAGGAGCAGGCGTCGGGCCTTGCGCCGTCAGAACATCGGGGATGGGGACGTCAGCACCCTTCCCATGCGCGCGCGAATCCGCGAAAATAGGCGATGCCGATCAAACAGCTTTCCGAAACCCTCATCAATCAGATTGCCGCGGGCGAGGTCATCGAACGTCCCGCCAGCGCCGCCAAGGAGCTGATCGAGAACGCGCTCGACGCCGGCGCAACCCGCATCGAGATCGCGACTGCCGGCGGCGGTAAGACGCTGCTGCGCATCACCGACAACGGTTGCGGCATGGGGCCGGAGGATCTGGAACTCGCGGTGCGCCGCCATTGCACCTCCAAGCTCGACAACGATCTCACCGATATCCGCACACTGGGCTTTCGCGGCGAGGCGCTGCCGTCGATCGGCTCGGTGGCGCGGCTGACGATTGCGAGCCGCCCCGCCGGTGCGCGCGAAGGCGCCGAAATCGCCATCACCGGCGGCAAGGTCGAGCCGGTCAGGCCCGCCGCCGCCAATACCGGCACCGTCGTCGAGGTGCGCGACCTGTTCTTCGCGACGCCGGCCCGGCTGAAATTCATGAAGACGGAGCGGGCGGAAGCCGCCGCGATTTCCGAGGTCGTCCGGCGCATGGCGATCGCCTTCCCGCAGGTGCGTTTCGTGCTTTCCGGCAGCGACCGGACGACACTTGAATTTCCCGCGACCGGCACTGACAGACTCGCCCGCATCGCCCAGGTGCTGGGCCGCGACTTCCGCGACAACGCCATCGAAATCGATGCGGAACGGGAGGGCGTGCGGCTTTCCGGCTTTGCCGGGGTTCCGACCTTCAATCGCGGCAATTCGCTGCAGCAATACGCCTTCGTCAACGGCCGCCCGGTGCAGGACAAGCTGATCTGGTCGGCGCTCAGGGCCGCCTATGCCGAAACCATTCCGCAGGGGCGCTATCCCGTCGCGGTGCTGTCGCTGACGATCGATCCCGAGCTGGTCGACGTCAATGTGCATCCGGCGAAATCCGACGTGCGCTTCCGCGATCCCGGCCTCGTGCGCGGCCTGATCATCGGCGCGATCCGCCAGGGACTGACGCAGGGCGGCGACCGTGCCTCGACCACCGGCGCAAGCGGCCTGTTGCGCGCCTTCCGGCCGGAAGCGCCGCGCCCCGCCGCAAACTGGAGCGCTGCCACCTCGCCCTACCGCCCCCCGAGTTTCGATGCCGCGCCACGGAATGTTTTCGCAGAAGGCGCGCAGACGGCCTTCGAGAGCCTGACCGTCCCCTCCGCCCGCGTCCAGGCCTTCGAACCGGAGCGGCAGGAAAAGCCCGCCGCCGAACAGCAGCAGCACCCGCTCGGAGCCGCCCGCGCCCAGCTGCATGAAAACTATATCGTCGCCCAGACGGCGGACGGGCTCGTCATCGTCGATCAGCACGCCGCCCATGAGCGGCTGGTGTTCGAGGCTCTGCGCAAGGGGCTCGCCGCCCGCCCTATCCCCGCGCAGGCGCTGCTCATTCCCGAGATCGTCGATCTGCCGGAAGACGATTGCGACCGGTTGATCGCCCATGCCGGCGAATTTTCGCGGCTCGGGCTTGGCATCGAGCGCTTCGGGCCCGGCGCGGTGGCGATCCGCGAGACGCCGGCCATGCTGGGCGAGATGGACGCCGTCGGCCTCGTGCGCCAGCTGGCGGACGAACTTGCCGAATGGGACACGGCCTCCGGCCTTGCCAGCCGCCTCGATTATCTCGCCGCCACCATGGCCTGTCACGGCTCGGTGCGCTCGGGCCGCCGGCTACGGCCGGAGGAGATGAACGCGCTTCTCAGGCAGATGGAGGAGACGCCCGGCTCCGGCCAGTGCAACCACGGCCGCCCGACCTATATCGAACTGAAACTCAGCGATATCGAACGGCTGTTCGGCAGAAGCTGACGACCGGGAAGCCTGCAGCACAACGAACGGCTTCCCTTGCGGGGGCAAACGCTCTACAGCAAAAGCGAACCGAAACAGACGCCCCGGCCGCCGGCAGCAGGTCAACAGAATGCGAGGACGACGAATGATGAACCGTTCGGAAGGAAGCGGCGGCAGGGAAGCGAAGATCCGTTATCTCGACGGCGATTTCCAGATCGTCTTGCCGGGTGCCTTCGTCACCTGCGCCATGACCGGCAACGCCATCCCTGTCGATGAGCTGCGCTACTGGAGCGTGGCCCGCCAGGAACCCTATGTCGACGTCCAGGCCGCCTTCGATGCTGAAAAGCGGGCGGGCGCACTGCCGAACCAGAAGGCGTGAGCCTTCAGGCCGGAGATTTGCGCAGTAGCCGCGCGCGCGCGCCGATGACGGCGGCTTCGATGATCTTGGCGGGCGATGTCGGGTCGTCGAAATGGATTTCAACCTCGATCACATCCGTCTTTTCGGCCAGTTCCCCGGCCCGGCCATGCTCCTGCGCCAGACGCACCTTGTCCTTCGCCGTGGTCACCAGCCGCAGGCCCTTGGCCTCGGCATGGTCGATGAGTTCGCCAATTTCATCCTCTGAAAAATGGTGATGATCGGGGAAGCTGCGGGTTTCGCCGATGACGGCGCCGGTTTCGCGCACGGTGCGGAAGAATTTCTCCGGATCGGCGATGCCCGCCCAGGCGAGTACCGGCCTGTCGCCGGGCACTCTGTTCCCCACCGGCACGACATTGGCCTCGTAGATCGCCTTGCCTGCCCGCGCCGCACTGCGGATCAGGGCATCGGCCCGATCGCCGTTGCCAATCTTCAGGAGCGCGGAGGCATGGCGCAGTTGCCCGCCGATCGGCGCCCGCACCGGCCCCGCCGGCACCAGATGACCGTTGCCGATGCCGCGCCGGCTGTCGATAACCAGAAGCGCGTAGTCGAAATGCAGGCGCGCGCTCTGGAAGCCGTCGTCCATGATGATGAGATCGGCGCCTTCGGCAATCAGCCGGCGAGCGCCGTCGACGCGCTTGCGGCAGATCACGGTCAGGGCTTCGCGGGCAAGAAGCAGCGGCTCGTCGCCGACATCGCGGGCCCGGTGGTGGGCGGGATCGACGACCGTCGTGACATCGAGGGTGCCGCCGTAGCCGCGGGACAGGAAGCCGGGCTTCAGCCCCTTTGCCTTTGCCGCGCGGGCGAGCGCGATCGCGGTCGGTGTTTTTCCCGCGCCGCCGACCGTGAAGTTGCCGACACAGACGACGGGCACCGGCATCGCCGCACGCCGGGCGCGGTCCATGCGCATGCCGGCAATACGCCCGTAGATCCATGCGGCCGGGGAAAGAGCATAGGCGCGCCAGTCGGCCTTGGTCCACCAGAACGGCGGCGCTTCAGAAACCATCGGCGATCAGATCCTTACCCTCATGTGCGCATCCGCCTTTTCCAACAGGGAAACGACGCCTTGCGAAAAATGCGCGCCGCATCAAAAAAATTAACGGCGCACCTTGCCGGCCCTGATGCCGTTCCGGCGCTACAAAAAGCCATATTCCCACAGAAAGCAAGGGCTTGACGCACCGCCATTCCTATTAGCAGAAACTCAAATTCGGATTGCAAGTCGCTTTGACCGATACACTTATACCGAGTTTTAACCACTCTCGGCGACAGTCGGTTAACCACACATGGTTACCTCCGTTTTTGTTTTTTGTAGCGGACTTCGTAATGACCAATATGAGTTTCAATGCCGCAGCGACGGCAGCGCTGGCTATTCTACGCCATAACGACACCACCCACGCCAAGATGCAGGACATCATCACAACGGGCATGCGCATCTCGGAAGCGGCTGACAATGCCGCTTACTGGTCGATCGCCACAGACATGCGCAACACCAACAAGGCGACATCCACTGTCATCGACGCGCTGGAGCTTGGCGCGGCAGTGGTCGACGTCGCCTACGAGGCGATGGAAAACCTGATCGACATCACCTCCGACATCAAGCAGAAGGTGGTGATGATGCGCGATCCGGGCATCGACCGCTACAAGCTCAGCGCCGAGGTCTACGAGCTGCAGAAGCAGTTCCTGTCCGTGACGGAATCCGCCTCCTTCAACGGCCGCAACCTGCTGGCGCCGGGAAGGCTCAACTACACCGAAAAGAGCTATGTCGACGCCAATGGCAAGACGCTGAACTACATCGAAATGAGCCCGCCGGAAGCCAATCTCGTCTTTAGCGGCATCGTCGCGAGCTACACCAAAGGCAATGTCGGCATCATTCATATCAACGACTATATGAACCTCAATCTTTTCGGTCAGGCGAACTACACCAACGATAGCGGCGGCCTGACGCTGATGGACGGATTGGCCGATATTCCCGACGCGAGCGGCCTGAGCGGCGGGGTCGCCCACGAGGATCCGGCCAAGACCACAGCCTGGCTTCCCGCCTTCAACGGACATACCGCCGTCTCCTTCAGCAACAGCGGCGATACCGACGATATGTTCAGCGCCGCCCATATGGGCGAAGTGCCTGAAGAGTTACTGAACTATGCCGTCGATCTGCTTCTCACCCGCTATGACGGCATCGAACAGACGCTGACGGACCGGGCTTCCACGCTCGGCTCGCTCAGCATGCGCATCGAAATCCAGACGGATTTCAACCGCACGCTTTCCGACACGATCGAAAAAGGCGTCGGCCGCCTCGTCGATGCCGACATGAACTCGGCTTCGGTGAAGCTCAAGGCGGTTCAGGCGCAGGTGCAGCTGGCCGTGCAGGCGCTGAACATCGCCAACAACTCGCCGTCCCTGCTGATGCAGTTGTTCCAGTAAGTCCTTCCGCATGTCCCTTCCTCCCCTTGCGCGGGGAAGGGACGACGGAGCAAGCCTGTTACCGCAACACGCCCTCAAGCTCGGTGATATCGTTCAGGCAGAAATCCGATGCCGCCGAAAGCGAGGCTGGCGAGCCGGTTCCGGTCAAGACCGCGACCGTCAGGCCCGCGCCGGCATTGCGGCCCATATGCAGGTCGTGATTGTTGTCGCCAACCACAGCGACCTCGTGCGGCTCCAGCCCCGTGGCGGCGCAGAAACCCAGCACCATGCCCGGCTCCGGCTTGACGCCATAGCCGCTGTCATAGCCCGCGACATAATGCAGGTAATCCTCGAAGCCGAAGCGTTTTGCCGTCTGGCGGATGGAGCGCTCGTTGTCGCTGGAGGCGACGCCGAGGCGGTAGCCCTTAGCATGCAATCCGGCGAAGAAGGCGGCGAGGTCCGTGACCGGCACGGCATAATCGGAGGAACTGGCGAACAGTCCGTCGAGCTTCGCCGTCAGGCCCTCGACCGTAAAGGGCGCGCCGGCCGCGACCATGCCGGTCGCGATCTCCACCGTATTGCCGGCCGCCAGGAGGCTGTCGGGCAGGACATGGCCCGTCTCCGGATCCATGCCGCAGGCACGAAGCAGCGTCCGCGACAGTTCCTCGTCGCCATTGGCGGCGATGCGCGCCACCTCGTAATTCACCGGCACCCAGCTCTTCACATAATCGAGCAGCGTGCCGTCCTTGTCGAAGAGAATGCCGGAAATCGCCTGTGGGTTCGTCATCTCTGCCAGCCGGAAGAAGGCTTCAGGCGTCTTTGCGCGGCTGCAGCCGGGCCTTCACCGTCAGCGGGTTGATATAGGGTTCGAGCCCCCGGATCGTTGCCGAAAGCGCGCCGCGCATTTCATGCACGGTTCCGAGCCCGGCATCGATCATCTTGCGACGCATATCGTCGTTGACGAGCAGATAGTTGACGCCCTTGGCCAGCATCTCGACATCGCGGATGATCTTGGCGCTGCCGTTCTTGGCAAGCGTCTGATAGGTGTCGCGGAAGTTCTGGACATTGCCACCCGACAGGATGGCGCAGCCGAGCATCGCCGGCTCCAGCGGGTTCTGCCCGCCTTCGGCAAACAGCGACCGGCCGACAAAGGCCACTTCCGTCAGCCGCAGATAAAGACCCATCTCGCCGATCGTATCGCCGAGGAAGATATCGGTATCGTCGGTGAGCGGATCGTTGCGGGTGCGGCGCGCGACGGTCAGCCCCTTGGCGACCAGCATCGCCTCGATCTGGTCTGACCGTTCGGGATGGCGCGGCACGATGATGGTGAGAAGCCCGGTGCGGTCCTTCAGCGCGCGATGCACGATGCCGGCGGCCGCCTCCTCGCCCTCGAAGGTGGAGATCGCCGCCCAGGTCTTGCGGGGGCCAAGCTGCGCCCGGTAGCGGCGCAGCGCCTCCGCGTCATGGGGCGGAACGTCGGTATCGACCTTCAGATTGCCGGACACCATGACCGGCAAGGCGCCGAGCGTGCGGAACCGGTCGGCATCGAGATCCGACTGGGCGATCACCAGCGCCAGGTTCTCGAACAGCGCATCGGCAAGCCACAGCCGCTTCTTCCAGCGGGCGAAGGTCCGGTCGGAAATGCGGCCGTTGACGAGCACCTGCGGAATATGGCGATCGCCGAGTTCCATGATGGTCATCGGCCAGATTTCCGATTCCGCGATGATCGCCAGATCGGGCTCCCAGTAATCGAGGAAGCGGCTGACGGCCGGCTTGAAATCGAGCGGCACGTATTGATGGATGATGCCGGGATCGAGCCGTTCGGCGGCCACGCGGGCGGATGTGGTGGTGCCGGTCGTCAGGACCACGGAGACACCGCGGCGCGCGACCTCCTTGATCAGCGGCACGACGGCATTGGTCTCGCCGACGCTTGCGGCATGAAACCAGACGAGCGGTCCCTGCGGCCGCGGCGCGCTGGCATAGCCGTAGCGCTCCTGCTTGCGCTTGGGATCTTCCTTGCCCTTGGCGGCGCGCATGGCGAGGTAACCCCAGACGAAGGGATACATCGCCGTGCCCACCCAGCGATAGGCCGAAAGCGCCAGCTTCGCCAGAAGCCGGCTCATGGAGCCATCACCGCGAAACGGAGAAAGCCGGCCATCGGCCAGCCCGCTACATCGCCCGACGACGCCATCAGACCACTCACCAAAGCCATCAAGCCTGTTCCGGATCGAGCAGCTTGTGCATATGAACGATGAAATAACGCATATGGGCGTTGTCGACCGTCTGCTGCGCCCTGGACTTCCAGGCGACGAGCGCGGTCTCGTAGTTCGGGTAGATGCCGACGATATCGAGCTTGTCGAGATCGCGGAACTGCAAGCCGGTGAGCGAGGTCAATTCGCCGCCGAATACGAGGTGGAGCAACTGCTTCTTGTCGCTATCCTGGGCCATTTTTTCGTCCGTTCTTCTACACGTATTTTGCGGGTTGGTTTGCGGCATTCGGGCGCAAAGGTCAATGGCTCTCCAGCCCCTGGGTCGCCGCGACCAGCGCCGCAAGCCCCGTCTTTCCGGCCGCGCACATCACGCCATGGGAAACATCCGGCCGGTTGTAGACGATCGCCTCGCCCGCGAGATCGCAGAGCAAACCGCCTGCCCTTTGCAGGATGAGATCGGCGGCGGCGAGATCCCAGTCGTGGGAGTTCTTTTTGACCACCGTGCCATCGATGGAACCATCGGCGATCATCGCCAGCCGGTAGGCGAGCGAGGGCACATGCGGGATGCGGGTCATGCGGCTGCGATATCCGCCGTCGAGCAGGCCGACCACGTCTTCCGCCAGCGCGATACGGCGGGTGACGCCTTCATCGCCAGGCGAAACCGTGATCGCCCGGCCATTCTTGCGGGCCTCGGAGGTCAGCGACGCCTCGAAGAGTTCGTCGAGCGCGGGCGCGTACAGCACACCGGCGACAGGGCGTCCGCCATGAACGACCGCGACGCTGACGCACCAGACGTCCTTGCCGGCGATGAAGGCGCGCGTGCCGTCTATCGGATCGACCACGAACACGGTTTCGCAGCCGAGCCGCGCCTCGTCGTCATCGGTCTCTTCCGAGAGCCAGCCGTAATTCGGGCGGGCGGCAAGCAGCTTTTCCTTGAGAATGTCGTTGGCGGCGAAATCGGCCTCGCTCACCGGAGAGCGGCCGCCATTCTTCCATTGAACGTCGGGGTTCCGGCCAAAATAGCCAAGCGCCTTCTCGCCTGCGAGCTTTGCCGCCGAGGCGATCAGCTCCAGATCCTTCAGCCATTGTTCCGGCGAGGGGTGCACGGCGTTCATCCGCTTTATCTTTCCTTTACCGCCGCGAACACATCGCGGCACGATCAATCCTGCGTCCGGGCGGCGGGCAAGCTTACGTCCCGGCGAGCGTCATGCCTTCGACGGCAAGGGTGGGAGCGGCGACACCGAACTTGCGGTCGATGTCGTTTGCCGGCGTCAGGGCCATGAACATCTGCTTCAGGTTGGAGGCGATCGTGACTTCCGACACGGGGAAGGAAATCTCGCCGTTCTCGATCCAGAAACCGGAGGCTCCCCGGCTGTATTCGCCGGTCAGCATGTTGACGCCCTGGCCGATCAGCTCGGTGACATAAAAGCCGGTTCCGACGGAGCGGATCAGGTCTTCCGGCGTGATATCGCCCGGCTCCAGCGCGAAATTGGTGGAGGCAGGATTGACCGCCGGGCCGCCGCGCACGCCGCGGCCATTGGTTTCGAGACCCAGTTCCCGCGCCGTCGAGGTCGAGAGGAACCATTGCCGGAGCACCCCGTCCTCGATCATCGCCAGCTTGCGGCCGGTCACGCCTTCGCCATCGAAGGGACGCGAGGACGAACCGCGCACGATCAGCGGATCGTCGGTGACGGTGAGGCCCGATTTCAGCACCTGCTCTCCCATCCTGTCACGCAGGAAGCTGGTCTTGCGGGCGACGGAAGCGCCGTTGATCGCGCCGGCGATGTGGCCGACGAAGCCCCGCGCCATGCGCGGATCGAAGACCACCGTCAGGTTCTGCTGCGTCGGCATCTGGCGGGGCGAAAGCCGGGCCGTCGCGCGCTCGCCGGCGGTGCGGCCGATCTCGGCGGCCGATTTCAGGTCGGCGAAATAAAGGCGGCTGTCGAAATCGTAGTCGCGCTCCATTTTCGTGCCCTCGCCGGCAATGGCGCTGACGGAGCGGCCGAAACGGCTGGCCATGTAGGAGCCGGAAAACCCATGGGAGGTAACGAGCACCAGCCCGCCCATGCCGGCGGAGGCGCCGGCGCCGCTCGAATTGGTGACGCCCTTGACATCGAGGGCCGCGGCTTCCGCCGCAAGGGCCGCCTCGGTCAGCGCTTCCGTCGCAACCTCGGTCGGATCGAAAAGATCGAGATCGGGATAGGACTTTGCCAGCCGCCCGGGGTCCGCGAGACAGGCATAGGGATCTTCCGGCGATGCCTTGGCCATGGCGACGGCGCGCTCGGCAAGGGTTGTCAGGTCGAACCCCGGATTGGCGGAGACGCTGGCAACACGGCGACCGACGAAAACACGCAGCGAAAAATCGTCGCTCTCGGAGGATTCCGTTGCCTCGACCTTACCGAGCCGCACCGAAACGGAGCGCGAGCGGCCACGGACGACCACGGCATCCGCCTCGTCCGCGCCCGCCTTTTTCGCGAGATCCACAAGCTCGGAGGCCCGCTTCAGAAGAACGTCGGAATCGATAACATCGGACATGATTTAGCCTTTCATTCCTGTCCCATTTATTGTGCACTGAGCCGGGCATCAAGGGCATTCGCCGATTCTTGTCCGATGCGTTTCCGATAAGTCGCCGCGCAACGCCGTTGCCGCATAAACCACGATCTGGCCCGGCAGGCCGACCGAGAAAGAAACCGGCATGACGACAACGTCCGCGATCACCTCCCAGGCCCTGCTTCTGCTGGGCGGCGCGGTGCTGGCCGCCCCCATTTTCAAGAAGCTCGGGCTCGGCACGGTGCTGGGTTATCTCGCCGCCGGCGTGATCATCGGGCCGCTTCTGCACCAGATCAGCGATGGCGAGCAGATTCTCGGCTTCGCCGAACTCGGCGTCGTCTTTCTGCTGTTCGTCATCGGGCTGGAGCTCAATCCGGGGCGCCTGTGGCAGATGCGCAAGGACATTTTCGGGCTGGGCACGGCGCAGGTGCTGGTGACGGGCGGCGTGCTTTCCACGCTGATCTTCGGCTGCGGCCTGCTCGACTGGGCCGGAAGCATCATCACCGGCTTCGGCCTGTCGCTCTCCTCGACCGCCTTCGCGCTGCAGGTTCTGGAGGAGAAGAACGACGCCAATACCCGCTACGGCCAGCGCGCCTTCTCGGTGCTTTTGCTGCAGGATCTCGCGATCGTGCCGCTTCTGGCGCTTATTCCGCTGCTGGCGCTGCAGGCGCCGGAAGACACGACGCCGCCGCTTGAGGATTTCGGCATCGCCGTCGGCGCGATCCTGATCATGGTGATCGCCGGCCGCTATGTGCTCAACCCGCTGTTCCAGATCATCGCCCGCACCGGCGCGCGCGAGGTGATGATCGCGGCGGCGCTTCTGATCGTGCTGGGAGCGGCGACGCTGATGCAGCTTGCCGGCCTTTCGATGGCCATGGGCGCGTTCCTGGCCGGCGTGCTGCTGGCGGAATCCTCATACCGGCACGAACTGGAAGCCGATATCGAACCTTTTCGCGGCATCCTGCTGGCGCTGTTCTTCATGGCGGTCGGTCTGTCGCTGCAGATCGATGTGATCTTCAAGAACTACATGCTGATCCTGATTGCCGTGCCGGTCCTGATGCTGGTCAAATCCGTCCTGATCTACGGGCTCTGCCGGCTGACGGGCTCCAACCGCAACGACGCGATACGCATCGGGCTGCTGCTGCCGCAGGGCGGCGAGTTCGGCTTCGTGCTGTTCTCGGCCGCGGCCGTGGCCGGGATTTTCAGCGCCGAGACATCGTCCCTGCTGATCGTCATCGTCACCGTCTCCATGGCGCTGACACCGGCGGCGTCGGCCCTTTCCGGGCTGCTGATGCAGGAGCAGGAAGAGGTGACGGAGGAACTGGAAGAGGATTTTGCCGGCGCGGGCGCCGACGTGCTGATGATCGGCTTTTCCCGCTTCGGCCAGATCGCTTCGCAGATCCTGCTCGCCGGCGGGCGCGAAGTGACGATCATCGATCATTCCGCCGCGCGCGTACGCCAGGCGGCGGGCTTCGGTTTCCGCATCTATTTCGGCGATGGCACCCGGCTCGACGTGCTGCGCGCCGCCGGCATCGAGAAGGCCAAGATCGTTGCGGTCTGCACCCACGATGTCGAGTTGACCAATCGCATCGTCGATCTCGTTCAATCCGAATATCCCAATGCCAAGCTCTATGTGCGCTCCTACGACCGGGTTCACACGTTGGCGCTCAGGGCCCGCAATGTCGATTACGAGCTGCGCGAAACCTTCGAGTCCGGCCTTGTCTTCGGCCGCGAGACGCTGGAGGGGCTCGGCATTGCCGGCGACACGGCGCAGGCCATCACCGACGATATCCGCCGCCGGGATGAGGCCCGCCTTGTCGTGCAGGCGACCGAAGGCATCTCGGCAGGCCGCGACATGCTGCATCATGAACCGGTCAAGCCCGAGCCGCTGGTGAAGCCCAAGCGAGACGTCGCGGTCTCCGCCGATGACGACGACCAGATATTGCCGGCCCCGGCAAGGGTGGCGGGCAATACGGAGTGATCTACGGGTGGCGTCCCTCATCGCCCCCGTGCCGGGCTTCGCTCACATTCCAAAGCGCGTCGCGATCTACTTTTCCGAAACATGCCCTAGGAAAGATGCTTTTCCAGAGCCCGCTTCAGGTCGTCCCCGACGCTCGCCGTCGCGTCGAGAACCTCCTGCGCCCGCAGAAAATCCATGACCCGGAAGCGATTGACCTCGGGACGCAGGAAGATGTGCGGCGGATGGGCTTTCAGTTTCATGGCGATGATCGACTGCATCATCAGCTGGGTCGAGCCGAAAAGGCTGTCGATCCGGCTCGGCAGGGTCTTGCCGTCGCCTTCCGGCCCGCCGACGACATCGACGCCGATGACGATATCGGCCTTGCCGTGCAGATGGTCGAACGGCACCGGATTGTAGATGCCGCCGTCGATCATCACCCGGCCATCGATGCGGACAGGGCGGAAGATCGCCGGGAGCGCGGCCGAGGCCGCGATCGCCTGACGCAGATTGCCGCTGGTGCACAGATGTTCGCTCTGCCCGTAATAATCCGTCGCGATCACCGTCAGCGGAATGGAAAGATCGACAAAATCCTTCGGAATGGCATCAGGCAGGAAGGCATCGAGCACACGCTCGATATTGAACTGGCCAAAACCGAGGCCGCCGCTGACCGCCTCGGCAAAGCTTGCCGGGCGCAGCCGCCAGAGACGGTTTATCAACTCTCCACGGCGGCTGATCGCCGTCAGGGTATGGTCGCGGATATCCCGGCCGCGCATGCCGGCCGCCATGGCGGCCCCCATCATCGCGCCGATGGAGGAGCCGGCAATCAGTCTGGGCCTGAGGCCGAGATCATCCAGCGCCTCGATAACGTGGATATGGGCGAGGCCCCGCGCGCCGCCGCCGCCAAGGGCCAATGCGATGCCGGGCGTGGAGGCGGACGATCCTTCGTTTGTCGCTTGCCCGCCCATTCCGCCTCGCCGCCTCCTGGAGTTTGTCAGGGAAAAGTGGAAACCCGTTCCCAGCGTTGTCTGGTTCGATCCGAACCGGACGGACGCTAGGAACCGTACCGATAGAAATGCATGCGGGTATCGCCGAACTGTCGCTCTTCGAGAAAGGAAAAGCCCTCCTGCGGCACGGGGTTCACGTCGGCGCGCTCCTCGAGGATCGCCAGCGCGCCCGGCACCAGCCAGCCGCCGGCGGCCGCTGACGCCAGCGCCCTTTCGCCCAGACCCTTGCCATAGGGCGGATCGGCAAACAGCAGATGGAACGGTTCAGCCGTGCCGACGAAACCGAGATCGCAGGCATCCCGGCGATAGATTTTCGCACGGCCCTGAAGACCGAAGGCTTCGATATTGGTGCGCAGCAGCCCCCGCCCCTCGACACCCTGCTCGACGAACAGCGCCTGGCGGCAGCCGCGAGACAGGGCCTCCAACCCGACCGCGCCCGTGCCCGCGAAAAGATCGAGGATACGGGTGTTGTCGAGCGCCTCGGGATAGGCGTGGCTCAGGATATTGAATAGGCTCTCGCGCGTCCGGTCGGTGGTCGGCCGGATATCGTTGGATTTGGGCGCGGCAAGCGCGCGCCCACGGAATTCACCGCCGACGATCCGCACGATCTATCAGTTCCCGCGGCCGCGCGGCTTGCCGCCGCGCGGAGCACCGGATTTCGCACCGAACGGCTTGCCACCGGGACGGCCGCCTGCCGGCCTGTCCCCAAAGCTCTTGTCGCCAAAGCCCTTGCCGCCCGGCTTACGGTCGCCGCCTTCGCGGGGTGGACGGTCACCGAAAGGCTTGTCGCCGAAGGAACGGCGTGGGCGGTCGCCATCCGGGCGGTCTCCACGGGCCCGGTCCGAAAAGCCGCCTTCGCGACGCGGCGGACGGTCGCCGAAATCCCTGGGCTTGCGATCGCGATCGCCGCCGCCGAAACCACCCCCCTTGCGGTCGCCGCCATCGCGGCGGTCGTCACGCTGCGGTGCTTCCTGGCCGGTGATCCAGCCGTCCGCGTCGATGCGGCTTACGGCCGGGCGCGGGGCGAAATCCCAACGGGCCGCATCGGCAGGCTTTTTGCGATCCGGATCGAACTTGCGGGAGGACTTGATCAACTGGCCTTCGGCATTGCGCCCATAACGCTTGGTCTTGGGCGCGCCTTCCGGGCGATCCCGGCGAACGGGCTTTTCCGCAGCCGCTTCTGCATCCCTGGGCTTCTTTTCGGCGACAGGGCGGGCGCCGGGCGCCATCCAGACATTGGCCTTGCGCGCGCGCTGGGCCGGTTCGCGCTTCGGGCGATCCTCGAAGGACGGACCCGCATCGCGGCCACCCTTGCGCTCCGGGCGTCCACCGCCGCGCTCGTCCCTGCGGGTATCAAGGCGCGACAGCGCACGCTCGCGCTTGTCACCCGATTTCTCGCGGAAGCCGCCACGCTCGTCGCCACGGCTATCGCCCCAGGCAGGACGCTCGCTCTTGCGCGGCTTTTCCTCTTCTTCCGGGGCCGTATCGAAGATCGGGGCCTCGAAATTGGCCTTGGCATCTTCAATCAGGCGCGGACCGAGCTGGTCGCGCAGCGTGCGGCCACGGATTTCCTGTGCATGGCCTTCCGGCAACTCGCCGAGCTGGAACGGGCCGTAGGAAATGCGGATAAGGCGGTTCACTTCGAGACCAAGCGCGCCGAGCACGTTCTTGATTTCGCGGTTCTTGCCTTCGCGCAGCCCCATGGTGATCCAGACGTTGGAACCCTGAACCTTGTCGAGCGTCGCTTCGATGCTGCCATAGAGCACGCCATCGACGGCGATGCCGTCACGCAGCTTGTCGAGGCCAGCCTGATCGATCTCGCCATGGGCGCGCACGCGGTAGCGGCGCAGCCAGCCGGTGGCGGGAAGCTCGAGCACGCGGGCGAGACCGCCGTCATTGGTCAGCAGCAGCAGGCCTTCGGTGTTGATATCGAGGCGGCCGACGGAGAGCACACGCGGCAGATCGTCCGGCAGGTGATCGAACACCGTCGGGCGGCCTTCCGGATCGGAATTGGTGGTCACGAGGCCGGCGGGCTTGTGGTAGAGCCAGAGACGGGTGCGCTCGATGCCGCGGATCGGCTGGCCATCGACCTCGATCTTGTCGGCGAGCGTCACGTTGACAACGGGGCTTTCCAGCACATTGCCATTCAGCGACACGCGGCCTTCCATGATCATGCGCTCGATATCGCGGCGCGAGGCCACACCGGCACGGGCAAGGATCTTGGAGATACGCTGCGGCGCATCAGGAGCCGTCTCAACCGCTGCCGGCCGCGGGCGGCGCGGCTTGTCGAAGCCTGCATCCGGCGACGCATCGCGCGGTGCGGATTTCGCCGCGAACGGCTTGCCGCCACGGCCTTTGTCACCGTAGGATTTTTCACCCTGGGCCTTCTTGCCAAAGGGCTTGTCGCCATAGGCCTTATCGCTCCGGGCCTTGCCTGCGGAGAATTTGCTCGCCTGGCCGGGGCGCTTGGCTCCGGGGCGTTCGGACTTGTCTTTTGATGTCATTTGTGTTGCCTGCCTTTTGAGGCTTCCTATCAGGTCGGGGGCCAAGGGTTAAGAGAAAATATCACAGGTCGACGGGATGGCCGACAGCAACCGCTTCATGCAGATGGCGCTCGATGAGGCGCGTAGCGCCGGGGAACGCGGCGAAGTGCCGATCGGGGCCGTCGTCGTGCATGACGGCAAGGTCATCGGCCGCGCCGGAAACCGCACCCGCGAACGCAACGACATCACCGCGCATGCGGAAATCGAGGCGATCCGACAGGCGGCGGGCACCCTTGGTTCGGAGCGCCTCGTCAATGCCGATCTCTATGTGACGCTCGAACCTTGCACCATGTGCGCGGCGGCGATCTCCTTCGCCCGCATCCGCCGTCTTTATTACGGCGCGGAAGATCCGAAGGGCGGCGGGATCGACAACGGGGTGCGGTTTTTTGCGCAGCCGACATGCCATCACCTGCCGGATGTCTATTCGGGCATGGCAGAGAGCGAGGCTGCAACGATCCTGCGGGAGTTTTTTAAGGAGAGGCGGGATGAGCCTGCGGTCCTCCCCTCTCCCCGCAGGCGGGAAGAGCGCTAGGGGCACATTCTCATTCCCTAGAATGTCGAGGCTCAAGCCCCTCATCCGCCCTTCGGGCACCTTCTCCCCGCAGGCGGGGAGAAGGAACGCCAGATATTTTACGTCTCACATTCTCCAGCCCGTTTGAGAAGAAACGCCTTCTCCTTCCCGTTCGTGCTCAAAGCAGCCGCCTGCTCGAAATTCTCCCTCGCCTCGGGCAAACGACCCGCCCGGAAAAGAAAATCCCCTTTCGCCGCCGGCAGCAGCGCATAGTTCGAAAGCGACCCATCGAGCTCGATTTCCGCAAGAAGCCGCAAACCAAGTTCCGGCCCGAAGGCCATGCTGTGGGCAACCGCGCGATTGAGCCCAACGATTGGCGACGGCATGACGTCGATGAGGGCGTCATAAAGCCCGGCAATCCGCCGCCAATCCGTATCCTCTGCCGTCGACGCCTTCGCATGGCATGCCGCGAGGTCGGCCTGCAGCACATAAGGCCGGGACGCGCCACCGAGAGCATGGGCGCGCTCCAGCGCGGCAAGGCCGCGACGGATCGCCAGCCGGTCCCATTTCGCCCGGTTCTGTATCGTCAGCGGGACCGGCAAGCCATCCGCCCCGACACGGGCGGCAAAACGGGAGGACTGGATTTCGATCAGGGCGAGCAGACCGAAAACTTCCGCCTCCCCCGGCATCAGGCCGGCAAGGATCCGGGCAAGCCGTAGCGCCTCGATGGAGAGGGCCGGCCGCAGCAGATCCGGCCCCCCGGTCGCGGCGTAACCTTCGTTGAAGATCAGGTAGAGGACGAACAGGACGGATTGCAGCCGCCGATAGCGCTCCTCGCCACGCGGCACCTCATAGGCGACGCCGGCCTTTGCGATCGCCTTCTTGGCGCGGACGATGCGCTGGGCGATCGTCGCTTCGCTGGACAGGAAAGCGCGGGCAATCTCCTGCGTCGTCAATCCGCCGATCAGCCGCAGCGTCAGCGCGGCGCGGGCTTCCGGGGGAAGAACCGGATGGCAGGCGGTGAAGATGAGGGCCAGAAGCTCGTCGCCGATATCGTCATCCATGGCGGCCTCGATCGCATCGACATCCGTCGCCTGCCCATCCTCCAGATCCCTGCCGATCTCAGCATGTTTTCGCGCCTGCATCTCGCGGCGGCGAAAGCCATCGATGGCCCGGCGCTTGGCGGCGGCCATCAGCCAGGCGCCGGGATTTCTCGGCACGCCGCTTTGCGGCCATTCGGAAAGCGCGGTCAGGAGCGCGTCCTGCGCCAGTTCCTCGGCAAGATCGATATCCCTGACCATCCGGGCGAGGCCACCGATCAGCCTCGCCCGCTCCATGCGGAACACCGTTTCGATTGCCTGATGTGTCTCTCTCGTCGCCACCAGGCGAATTTAACCGGAACGGAACGCAAGACAAGATCGGGGCGCTGCCTACTTCGAAAGCTGCTCGCGCAACCGCTCTTCCTGCGCGGCGATTTCCGGCGTCAG
>JAVBSF010000261.1:0-2601 GCA_031556925.1 Pararhizobium sp. | reverse complement strand
CATGAAGTCGCCGTACTGGTTCCATTCGACGCCTGGAAACCTGCTCATGTCCTTGGGGTACATCGCGAGACGCATCCCATGCAGGAAGGCTTCGAAGCATTCATCCTCGAAGTGGATCGCGAAGCCGATAATGCATCCGCTCTTTTTGTCCACGAACAGCAGGATATGCGGGCGTCCGAACAGGAACTGAAACTCATCGTCGCACACGACGATGTCGCCAAGGGTGTAGTCGGCTTCAACAATGCCGAGGATATGATCGGGGAGCGCCCGCGACGTGTAAAAGCTGTGCTTGCGGCGCGCGTATTCCGGGCCGAACCGCCAAAGGTCCTTGGAATAGCGGTCCGGTGCTGCGAAGCGCCTCTGGATGGTCCGCAGCATGGGAACGAGGAGCGTCCCGTCAGGCTGCGTGAGGTCCTTGACGAGCTGGCGGTGTTCGCTCTTCGCAAGCTCGACTTTGATCTGTTCCTGGACGTCGAGCGCCGTGCCGGCGGGAAGCTCCCATGCCCACTGCACGCATTCGTCGATAATGTCCTCGAGCCGTGGATCGAACTTTCTGACCGTGTTGCCGCTGGACGTTTCGGCCGCGAGCGCGAGCAGACGGTTGAAGGGGTTCTCCTCGTACTTCTTGAGCCACATCCTCAGCGAATTGTAGGCGGGCCGCTTGTCGTGGCCTTTGTCCTGTGCGTGCTTGGCCGCCACATCGAGGATTAGCTTCTTGGTGAGCAGGACCTTTCCGCCCTGACGCGCTTCCACCAGCTTGCGGGCATACCACCAGCGTTTCATCGCGGCGGTCCGCGCCTCCTTCGTGAGTGCAAGATAGCTTTTGACCTTGGGCTGCGCGGTCTTTTTCGACGCGCGCTTTGCCTTGGAATTGATCGGGATTAGGCGAAACTCCCGTTCCAAGATGCTGATCTGCCAATCGGACAGGAACGTCATTTCGTTCGTGTCCGTATTCTGGACCATGAATTTCTCGCCCCCGACGCCGTACTGCGCCCTGGACATCACCGCGCAATAAGCGACCTTGGTCCGGTCGAGATTGAAAACGGCGAACTGCGAGCCAGGTCCAAAATTGTAGCGTTGCGGCTGGTGCTTACCGCCTCCGACGGGATGGGGCGGAATGTCGAGTTCCGCGTAACTCGATGCCGGGACGAGCGCACCGTTCGTCAGGAACGTGCTCTTGTTATGCATGAAGCTCATCAGGCGGCCCTTTCTTCGATATTGGCCAACAGGGAGGACTTCCGGGTGATCTTGGTGGCGAAGGAGATGACGGCCGACAGGTCGAGGGTGATCTCGCCTTCATTGGCGAGCCACATCACGGCCGAGAACGCGCGTTTGATTTCGGGAAGTTCGCGGTATTGCGCGATGGTGCCGTCGTCGTTGAAGAAAATATGCGCCCGATTGGGGAGCGCGGCGGCCAGTGTGATCGCCGCAATATCCGTGACGACTGGGAGCGACGCCATTGCGCGCCGAACCCCCATGATGGCTTCCCTGTTCGGCCGCCAGCCGTGGTAGCGGATGGTCTGATAGTTCTTCCACCGTGGCTGGCGGTGCAGCTCGGTTTCATCGAGCACGCGATAGGTCGCACGGTAGTCTTCCCAGAACGCCCGCTTGAGCCTGTTCGTGCGGCTTTCCAGCCAAGGCATGTCGCGCTGTTCGGCTACGGGAATGATGTCGAAGTAGGAGGCCTGCTGCTGGCGTGACCAGATACCGAGATCGGGGACATGATCGAGCGTGCCGATTACGCCGTATCGGTCATCGACCTCGTATTCTAGCCGCATTGGGAAGTCGCTGATGCGCACGACCTCCGGATTGCACTCGAAGTGAATGATGGCGTCACGCATCAGGGTCGAGTGCGCCCTCATCGATTTCCGCGCGCCCTTACGCAACGGAACGTTGACAGGAATCTTCCTGTTCTTCTGGCGTTTGGCGACCTTCTTGAGTGGTACGTGGTCGTCCCCGAAGCCGAAGAACCTCATGAGCTGCTGTTCGTTCATCTCTTGTCTCCAGGCATAGCTCCGCCGTCGCTGATCTTCACGACCGGCGGAGCCTTTTTTAGATTGGGTGAAGGCTTCAGATGTCGGCTGACGGCTCGTCTTCGAACAAGTGTCCCTGCCACTCGCGCATCAGATCGGCGATCGTGATGCATTCGCCGCCAAAGGAGTCGATGTCGGCCACCCGGATCGGACGGGCCGTTGAAATGGTGTCGTCGATGAAAAACATGCGCACGTCTCCTGTCCCGATGGCGCACGGCCAAGCGGGCTACAATGATCTAGGGGGAAGAGACGCGCGCCTACTGCGCGTGTCTGGCGGGTCAAAGTTCGGAGAGGTTTTGGACCGGCCGAACTGCGGGCAAACGACTACGAGCTGCCGATGGCAGTCATATTCGCGTTGCTATGTGCAGTCCGAAGGCGGTCATGGGATCATCCCGTGGTAGGGAAACGGCATGGCTCATCGCTTCCGTTCTCGGTTTGTACCGGACGGTTTCGGTAAGTCAACCGGGCCCAGGCCCGTCGGACTGCACAATTTTGATGATGAGGGACGAGTCGGCGCGGAAATCCGTTGACAGGACCAAGTCAACCGGCAACACTCAGACTGCTAGGT
>JAVBSF010000471.1:0-4270 GCA_031556925.1 Pararhizobium sp. | reverse complement strand
CCCTAGCCCTCTCCCCGCAGGCGGGGAGAGGGGACGACAGAGCGTGCCGCACCTCCCTTCGCCCCGCTTGCGGGGAGAAGGTGCCCGAAGGGCGGATGAGGGGCAGTTCTGTCGTTAAACGCGCCATAAGTTCCTAAAGATCAGCCTTCGACGGCCTGCTTCTGCAGCGTCACCAGCTCGGCGATGCCGTTCCTGGCGAGGCCCATCAGGGTTGAAAACTCTTCTTCCGAGAAGGGCTTGCCTTCGGCCGTGCCCTGGATTTCGACGATGCCGCCCGTGCCGGTCATGACGAAATTGGCGTCGGTCTCGGCAGCGGAATCCTCGAGATAGTCGAGATCGATGACCGGCTGGTCGGCGAAGATGCCGCAGGAGATCGCGGCGATATGGTCCTTCAGAACCTTCTCGACCTTGATCATGTTGCGGGCTTCCATCCACTTCAGGCAGTCATGTAGGGCAATAAAGCCGCCGGTGATGGCCGCCGTGCGTGTACCGCCATCCGCCTGGATGACGTCGCAGTCGATGGTGATCTGCTTTTCGCCGAGGGCTTCGAGGTCCACGACGGCGCGCAGGGATCGGCCGATCAGGCGCTGGATTTCCTGGGTGCGGCCGCTCTGCTTGCCGGTGGCGGCTTCGCGCTTCATGCGCTCGCCGGTGGCGCGCGGCAGCATGCCGTATTCGGCGGTGACCCAGCCCTTGCCGCTGTTGCGCAGCCACGGCGGCGTCTTGTCTTCAAGGCTTGCGGTGCAGAGAACGTGGGTATCTCCGAATTTTACCAGACAGGAGCCTTCGGCATGCTTGGAAACGTTGCGCTCGAAGGAAACCTTGCGCATCTGGTCGGTTTTTCTGCCGGAGGGCCGCATCTTGAAACTCCATGTGATGTTTGAGCGCCCTTCTAGCCTATGTTGAGCATAAGGGAAATCATTTCGCCACCATAAGGACAGCCTGTGCCGAAAGGGGCCGAAGCGCATTTTCCGTTTTGCACTCGCTGATGGGATCACTATATTTTACGCGGATGCAACAGCATGGAATTTGCGGCGTAGATGGTCATCAACAGGTCTGGGATGCGTGACAGGCTTTCCTCGCTCGACGAGCGTTCGGGGGAAATCTTTCGCCGGATCGTCGAGAGTTATCTCGATAGCGGCGAGCCGCTCGGTTCGCGCAGTCTTTCGCGCCTGTTGCCGATGTCGCTGTCCCCCGCTTCCGTTCGCAATGTGATGAGCGATCTGGAGCATCTGGGGCTTATCTATTCACCGCATACATCCGCCGGACGTCTGCCGACGCAGGTCGGGCTGCGGTTCTTTGTCGATGCCTTCATGCAGGTGGGTGATCTCTCGGCGGAAGACCGCGCCTCGATCGACCGGCAGGTGCGCCGTGACGGGCCGGTGCAGCCGGTGGAAACGCTGCTTTCGGAAGCGAGCCAGATGCTGTCCGGCATGTCGCGCGGGGCGGGGCTGGTGATAACAGCGAAATCCGATCCGGTGCTGAAGCATGTCGAATTCATGCGGCTTGCGCCGACGAAGGCGCTTGCCGTTCTCGTCGGCGAGCATGATCAGGTCGAAAACCGCATCATCGAACTGCCGAGCGGCATTACCAGCTCGCAGCTGACGGAAGCCGCCAATTTCCTCAACGCCCATCTGGCCGGCCGCACGCTGAACGAGGCGCGCGGCGAGATGCAGAAGGTCAAGGACGCCGTTCGCTCCGAGCTGGATGCGCTGTCGCAGGATCTGGTCGAGCGGGGGCTGGCCATCTGGTCGGGCAATGCGGCTGAGGATAAATCGACCCAGCTGATCGTTCATGGGCGCGCCAATCTGCTCGAAGGGCTCGCCGGCGCCGAGGATATCGACCGGCTGCGCATGCTGTTCGACGACCTCGAAAAGAAGGACAGCCTGATTGAAATCCTCAGTCTGGCGGAGACCGGATCGGGCGTGCGCATCTTCATTGGTTCGGAGAACAAGCTGTTTTCGCTCTCCGGCTCGTCGCTGATCGTCGCGCCCTACAAGGATAGCGATGAGAAGATCGTCGGCGCTGTCGGGGTGATCGGGCCGACGCGGCTCAATTATTCGCGCATCGTGCCGATGGTGGATTACACGGCGCAGCTGATGTCGCGGCTTTCCCGCCGGAGCTAAATGTCCGGTATCGCCTATGACCCTTGATTTTTGGTGCCCGAAGCTCGATATCGGCACCATCTAGACTTTCCGGAGACCGGTATGACTGAAGACACGACCAATCGCGGCCCCGAGGCCTATGAAAACGACGAGATTGCTGCTGGCGAAGCAGCAGGCGAAGCAGGCGCTGATGTCGCTGAGCCGGATGCGCTTGAAACCGCGCGCGCCGAGGCCGCCGATCTGCGCGACCGCTACCTGCGCCTTGCCGCGGAGATGGACAACCTGCGCCGCCGCACCGAGCGCGACGTGAAGGATGCCAAGTCCTATTCCGTCGCGGGCTTTGCCCGCGACATGCTGGCCGTTTCCGACAATCTGCGCCGCGCGCTGGATGCGATCCCGACCGAGGCTCGCTCTGCCGGCGAAGCCGGTCTCAATGCGCTGATCGAAGGCGTGGAGATGACCGAGCGCTCGATGCTTGCGGCGCTGGAGCGTCATGGCGTGAAGAAGCTGGAACCGGAAGGCCAGAAGTTCGACCCGAACTTCCATCAGGCGATGTTCGAGGTTCCGAACCCGGATGTGCCGAACAACACGGTGGTTCAGGTGGTTCAGGCCGGCTACACGATCGGCGACCGCGTGCTGCGGCCGGCCATGGTCGGCGTTGCCAAGGGTGGCCCGAAAATCGCGATCGTCGAAGGCGACACGCCGACGGCTTGATGTTTGCCGTATCTTCCTTCTCCCCGCGTGCGGGGAGAAGGTGCCCGAAGGGCGGATGAGGGGCGATTTTCCGCTCCTTTTTTATTGTCCGGGCGACGGGACTACGCAGACTTCCCTCTTCTCCCCATCGGGGAGAAGGTGGCGCGTAGCGCCGGATGAGGGGGCTGCTTGCTCGAATATGCGGCAACGACCCCCTCATCTGTCCTTCGGACATCTTCTCCCCGATGGGGAGAAGAGGGAGCTGCCGCACTTTTTATCCAAACAACTGCTTCAAGTGGTCGTTGAGAAAACGGCCTTCGGGATCGAGCTTGTTGCGCAGCGCCCGGAAATCCCCTGCACGCGGATAAAGCGCCGTTACATCCTCTGCGCCGAGGAAGTGGAGTTTGCCCCAGTGCGGGCGCGAGCCGAACTGGCGCAGGATGTCGTCGACGTCCTTAAGATAGTTCCAGTAATCCGTGCCGGGTTCGCCCGAGACCGAAAGGGTGATGGAATCCTGCTCGAAGAACGGGCTGATCCAGCCGGGGTCGCCGGCGGTGAAGCGGTATTCAATGGGGTAGATGCAGGTCGGATGCTTCTCCAGCATCAACTTCCGCACCTCCATGCAGGCCTGTTTGCCGTAACGCAACGGCACCGCATATTCCAGCTCGTGGAAATTCGGCACATATTCGATCGGATAGATTTCCGATGAATAGGCGATCTTCTCGAAACCACGTTCCATCGGCGGCTCAGAGGTGATGTCGATGGTCTTCATCTCGCAGACATCCGACAGGCTGTCGGTGGTCGAGACCGAGGAGGTGTCCGGCAGGCAGTAGCAATGCCGGCTTTCCGGCACGGGGCACCAGAAGAAGCCGAAATGCCGGTGATTGGCGGCGAGATCGTCGTGTTGCTCCATGCATTCGTCGAAGGTGCAGCGCCAGAGCTTTTCATGGAGATTGTAGCTCTCCATCGTCTGCAGGGTGATCTCGGAGATCACGCCGAGCATGCCGATGGACACACGGGCGGCGTTGAGGAGATCGGGCTGGCTGTCGTCGATGGCAAGGATGCTGCCATCCGGCTGCACGAGCCGCATGCCGACGATCTGCGAGGCCATGTTGCCGAGCGTGATGCCGGTGCCATGGGTGCCGGTCGTCAGCGCCCCGGCCAGCGCCTGGCTGTCGATATCGCCCTGATTGATCAGCGAGAGGCCGGCCTCCTTTAGCGCCTTGCCGAGCGTGTTGATCGTCGTGCCGGCGTGGACGGAAACGCGTTTACGCGTCGTGTCGATGTTGGTGATGCCCTGCAACCCGGAAAGGGTGAGGTGCAGGCCGCTGGTGAGCGCGACCGGCGTGAAAGAGTGGCCGGAGCCGGCGCAGCGCACGTTCAAGCCGTTCGATGTCGCCTCGCGCACCATCTCGGCCAAAGCCGCCTCGCTATCGGGCGCGCCTCTGTGTCTGACGATGCACGACTGGTTT
>JAVBSF010000280.1:0-4840 GCA_031556925.1 Pararhizobium sp. | reverse complement strand
GGCGAGCGCCGTGAGGCCGGCAAATGCGATCGACAGGCGGAAGGATGAAACAGCGCGCATAAACAGCCTCGATTTTCGCGGGGCGCACAACGCGAATCATCGCCGCGTCGTGCAATCAGCTGCCTTCTAGCAAGCGAAGGGTTAAGCGGCGATTACGTCGAGCGCCGAGGCAAACAGGCCTCGGCCGTCGGAGCCGCCATGGGCTGCTTCGATCAGGTTTTCCGGATGCGGCATCATGCCGAGAACGTTGCCCGCGCGGTTCATGACGCCGGCGATGTCGTTCAGCGAGCCGTTCGGATTGGTGCCGTCAGCATAGCGGAACAGAATCTGACCATTGCCTTCGATCGACTTCAGCGTTTCGCTGTCGGCGAAATAATTGCCATCGTGATGGGCCACCGGGCAGCGGATGACCTGTCCCGCCTGATAGGCGCGGGTGAAATCCGTATCGGCATTGACGACTTCAAGCTTGATCTCGCGGCAGACGAACTTCAGCGAGGCATTGCGCATCAGTGCGCCCGGCAGCAGGCCGGCTTCAAGCAGGATCTGGAACCCATTGCAGACACCGAGAACCTTGACGCCGGCTTCGGCCTTGGCCTTAATCGCCTGCATCACCGGCATGCGGGCTGCAATCGCGCCGCAGCGCAAATAGTCACCATAGGAAAAGCCGCCCGGAATGACGATCAGGTCGACATCCGGGATTTCGGTTTCCGTCTGCCAGATGGTCACCGGCGCCTTGCCGGAAATCTTGGTCAGCGCCGCGATCATGTCGCGGTCGCGGTTGAGGCCGGGAAGCTGGACGACTGCAGATTTCATGGGTGCGGTTCAAACCTTGCTTGGGCCTCGGCAAGCTCGCGCAGTTCGAGGCGATTTTCGATACGGTCGAGGCGGGTTTCGTGACGTGCGAGCACACCGTAGATATTGGCGGTGTCTTGCTGCATGGCAATCATGGTGCCGTGCATGCTCTGCATTTCGTTTCTGAGTTCGGCGATCGAGTGATCGACCTTGTCAAAACGATGATTGAGCTTCTTGAGAAGCTCGTACATCAACTCGTTCGTCACATCTGCCATAGGTCATTTCCTTCAACCTTCAGGAGAGGGAAATAGAATAATTCTCGATTACCGTGTTTGCCAGAAGTTTTTCACACATGGCCTTCAGGTCGGCTTCGGCCTTGGCCTTGTCGGCGGTTTCGATCTGCAGATCGAAGACCTTGCCCTGGCGGACATGGCCGATGCCGTCAAAACCGAGAGCGCCGAGGGCACCCTCGATTGCCTTGCCCTGCGGGTCCAGAACGCCGTTCTTGAGCGTCACAGTTACGCGTGCGTTGATCACTGTCGTGGTTTCCTGATTACTTGACCAGCACCGGGCCGGAGCCGCGTGGCGGTTCGTTCTCATTCATGATGCCAAGGCGGCGGGCGACTTCCTGATAGGCCTCGACCAGACCGCCGAGATCGCGACGGAAGCGATCCTTGTCCAGCTTTTCCTTGGTCTCGATGTCCCAGAGGCGACAACTGTCCGGCGAGATTTCATCGGCCAGAATGATGCGCATCATGTCGCCTTCGAAGAGGCGGCCGCATTCGATCTTGAAATCGACGAGCTGGATGCCGACGCCGAGGAACAGGCCGGAGAGGAAATCATTGATGCGGATGGCAAGCGCCATGATATCGTCGAGTTCCTGGGGGTTCGCCCAGCCGAAGGCGGTGATGTGCTCTTCGGAGACCATGGGGTCATCCAGCGCGTCGGCCTTGTAGTAGAACTCGATGATCGAGCGGGGCAGGACCACGCCTTCCTCGATGCCGAGGCGCTTGGCAAGCGAGCCGGCGGCAACGTTGCGCACGACGATCTCGAGCGGAATGATTTCCACTTCCTTGATCAGTTGTTCGCGCATATTGAGGCGGCGAATAAAATGGGTCGGAATGCCGATCCGGTTCAGATGCGTGAAGATATATTCCGAAATCCGGTTGTTGAGCACGCCCTTGCCGTCGATGATGTCATGCTTCTTCTTGTTGAAGGCAGTGGCATCATCTTTGAAAAACTGGATCAGCGTGCCTGGCTCCGGACCTTCGTAAAGGATCTTGGCCTTGCCTTCGTAAATACGGCGGCGACGATTCATCAATGGTGTCTCTATAGTTCCCGGCGCTCTTGGGTGCGCCGATATGCATTTCCTAAGCGGGTCCATAGCGGAAAAGAAACAAATTCACAATCGGCCTCTTATCCCGTCCCCGGAATTCGCGTTGCAGCGTAACACGAAAGTCTTCAAACCAAAAAACTTCGCATTGCACTTTGGCCGGGCTTTTGGTTTATGGGCCGCAGGCCGTTACGGCACTGACATTTCTAGGGAGATTGAAGATGACCGGTATGCAAGATCGCGAAAAAGCGTTCGAAGCAAAATTCGCGCTGGATGAAGAGCTGCGGTTCAAGGCTGAAGCCCGCCGCAACAAACTGATCGGCCTCTGGGCAGCCCGCCTGCTCGGCAAGCAGGACATCGAAGCCTACGCCAAGGAAGTCGTCGCCGCCGATTTCGAGGAAGCCGGCCATGAAGACGTCGTGCGCAAGCTGCGCGCCGATTTCGAAGCCGCCGGTATCGCGCAGACGGACGAGCAGATCCGCCTGAAGATGGTCGAGCTGCTGTCTGAAGCGGTTTCCCAGATCGAAAACGGCTGATTGAGTTTCGATCTTAAAATAGTCTTTTGGAACGGCCGCCCGCTTTCGCGTGGCGGCCGTTTTCTGTTCACGGGTACGGCCATTTCAGTGCGCCATGTTGCGGGCGGACAGGCTATTGATCTGCCGCGGCCAGTTGCAGGCCGGCGCGAAGGCCTCGAACTCCTGCTTGTCCATCGGTCTGGCGAAGGTGTAGCCTTGAAGGACATCGCAGCCGAGTTCCTGCAGGATGACGGCATGGGCGAGGGTTTCGACGCCCTCGGCGACCACCTCCACATTCAGGGAATGACCGATATCGATGATCGAGCCGACAAGCTTGCGCTGTTCGGGCATGTCGACCAGCGGCTTTATGAGGGCGCGATCGATTTTAAGCCGTGCGGGACTGAGTTTCAGCAGGCCGATGATGGAGGCGTGGCCGGTCCCGAAATCGTCGATCTCGATATCGATGCCGAGGCCCTTCAGGGCTTCAAGGGTTTCCGAGACGCTGTCTTCCAGATCGTCCAGGAAAATGGATTCCAGAAGCTCGAATGAAACGCGCCCCTGCGGAATATCCTGTGCTTTCAGGGTTTCAACAAGGTTGGCTTCGCGCAGTCTGCGTGAGGAAACATTAAGCGAGAGGCGAGGGACGAGCAGTCCCGCGGCATCCCAATCGGCAAAATCCCGGAAGGCCTGACTGGCGATCATCCTGTCGATTGTCGAAAGGGCATCGACATCCTCGGCAATCTTGAGGAAGTAGTCGGGCGTCAGCAAACCAAGCCGGGGGTGGCGCCAGCGCACCAAAGTTTCGACCCCCGCGATCTCCAGCGTTCTGGCGTCGAATTGAGGCTGGTAGAAGGGAACCAACTCGCCATCCTCGATGCCGCGAATAATGTCGTCACCGGTCCGCTTGGTGTGATGAATCTGGGTCTGGAGCTGGGTCGTGAAAAATTCCGAGCGATTGCGGCCGAGATTCTTGGCCCGATAGAGCGCGATATCCGCATTCATCAACGACAGGCGAGCGTCGTCTGCCGCGCTTTCCACCCAGGCGATGCCGGCGCTTGCGCCGAAACGGCAAAGATGTCCCTGATAGGGAACGGGTCTGCGCAGAAGGTCGATGATGCGGTTTGCCATCGGCACGATATCGTCCGGCGACGCGCGCCGGCTACACAGGATCACGAATTCGTCGCCGCCGATGCGGGCCACGAAATCCTCGGGTTGCACGGCTCCGGTCAGGACTTGCGACGTATGGATCAGCATGGCGTCGCCCGCCTGATGGCCGAGCGTGTCGTTGATCTGCTTGAAGCGGTCGAGATCGATATGGATGATGGCGCAGTAGTGCGCGTCGCCGGCTATCCACTCGTCCAGCCGCTGATCGAGATAGCGGCGGTTCGGAAGCGCGGTGAGGTGGTCGTGGAGGGCGTTGTACTCGATGCGGGCCTTGGCTGCCTCAAGCTCTTCATTGCGCGCCTCTGCGAGCTGGCGCGCCTTTTCAAGCTCGTTGCGCAGCTCGATATCCTCGGTCACATCCCAGTTGGCGCCGACAAGCTTGCGAACGCCCTCGGTATCGACAAACGCGATGGAGCGCGAGCGGATATGCCGGATGGCACCGTTCGGACGAACGATGCGGAAGGCGTTCACGAACGGTTCGCCGGATGCCATGCCGTGCGCGATGGTCTTGAACGTTTGCTCGTAGTCGTCCGGATGCAGGCATTCTTCGAAGATCGGCCGCGAAGGGTCCATGGTTGCGGGATCAAACCCGTACATGCTGATGAGCTCGGCATCCCGTACAGCCGTTCCAGAATCGAGGTTTGCCTCGAAAACGCCGATCCTGGAGATATCGAGCGCCAGCCGAAGGCGACGGGAAAGCTCTTCGAGACGTCCCGCATTCACCTTGCGTTCGGTGATATCCGTATCTGTTCCGATGATCCGCGTCGGCCTGCCGTCCGCTCCCCATTCGATCGATGCGCCGCGACTTTCGATCCAGACGTAATGACCGTCCGCGTGGCGCTCACGATATTCGAAGACGTTGAACCTGACTTCGCCTTCGTCCTGCCGGCGAATATGTTCGAGCACTGCGGCCCGGTCATCCGGATGGACGCTCTCGATCCAGATGTCGAGTTCGCCATTGACGGGCGCATCGGCTGGAATGCCGCGAATATTCTTCCATGCTGCGGAATAGAAGAGGTCATCGGCCTGAAAATCA
>JAVBSF010000400.1:0-12617 GCA_031556925.1 Pararhizobium sp. | reverse complement strand
GGCGATGGGGCGGGACAGGCTGCCAAGATCTGCAACAACATGATCCTCGGCATTTCCATGATCGGTGTGTGCGAGGCTTTTGCGCTTGGGGAGAGGCTCGGGCTTTCGCATCAGGCGCTGTTCGATGTCGCATCGGCCTCGTCCGGTCAATGCTGGTCGCTCACCAGCTACTGCCCGGTGCCGGGGCCGGTTCCGACCTCACCCGCCAACAACGACTACAAGCCCGGCTTTGCCGCCGCCCTGATGCTGAAAGACCTGACGCTCTCCCAGCAGGCGGCCATCGCCACCGGGGCTTCCACGCCGCTCGGTGCGGAAGCAGCCCAGCTTTACAGTCTCTTCGAGAAGCAGGGTAATGGCGGGCGCGATTTTTCGGCCATTATCGAGATGCTGCGAGGGGACTGACGATTTCAGACCGCGCGCGACGACTCAGGCGACCGGGATGACCGTGACGTCGCGCGACAGCGATGACAGGATTTCCGGGCCGTCCTTGCGCAGGATGACGATATCCTCAAGCCGGATGCCGAAACGGCCGGGCAGATAGATGCCGGGCTCGATCGAGAACACCATGCCTTCCTCCAGCACCGTTTCCGAGGTCGCGGTGATGTAGGGCGGCTCGTGGCCGTCGATGCCCATGCCATGGCCGGTGCGGTGAACGAAATATTCGCCGTAACCGGCATCCGAGATCACCTTGCGAGCCGCCGCATCGACGGTCTTGGCGACGACGCCGGGCTTTGCTGCGGCAAGCGCCGCTTGCACCGCCTTCTCGACGATGGCGTGGACCTCCATGTAGCCTTCCGGCACCTTGCCGATGACGGCCATGCGGGTGATATCGCTCGGATAGCCTTCCTTGCGCCCGCCGATATCGATGACGACGGCATCGCCTTCCTCGATCACCCGCTCGCTGGCAGAATGATGCGGGAAGGCGCCGTTGCCGCCGGCGCCGACGATCCAGAACGCCGGCGACGCGCCTTCGGAGGAGAAATGCGCGCGGATATCCGCAGCAAGTTCCTTTTCCGTCATGCCCGGGCGAGCCTTTGCGAAGGCAGCCTGCATGGCACGGTCGGCGATGCCGGCATTCATCTTCAGCTTTTCGTATTCGCTGTCGTCCTTGCACATGCGGAGCGCACCGAGCGTTTGCGGTGTGAAATCGCGAGCCGTACCGGCCGGCAGGGCGTCGAGTAGCAGCAAAGCGAAATCGGCCCGCATTGTCTCATCGAGCGCGACACGGCCCGGTGCCTTGGCGCCGATGCCGCCCAGTGCGTCGGCGAGCGCTTGTACCGGCCCCTGATCGTCCGACCAGTTAAAGAAGGCGATATCGGTGAATTCGCGCGTGCCTTCGGCGTTGAGTGCCGGCATCAGAAAGGCTTCCTTTTCCGGTGCGATCAGCAGCAGGCAGGGGCGCTCGTCTGGATGCGGATGGAAGCCGAGAATCCAGTCCATATGGGAGCCCGGCGCAATGGCGATCAGGCCGGTTCCGGTGTTGCGCATGCGCTGGCGCAGGGCCGCGAGACGCTGTCTGGTTTTTTCAGTCATGTCGTTTCCTCGTTTCTCAGGCCCGATAGCCATAGACTTCCGCGGCCCGCTCGGCCGAGATCAGGCCATTGCGGACGTCCTCCGCCACCTTGGCCGGATCGCGCTCCTTCGGATTGCCGGGACCGCCGCCGGCGCCGGTGATGACGCGGATGACGTCGTCCTTGTCGACCCTAATCCCTGAAGCAAAAGCGTAACGTTCGCTGGAGCCATCCTTGCGCATGACCAGCGCGTAGTTGGCCGAGCCTTCATTGCCGCCATCGAGCGACCAGGGCAGGATGCGCGAGCGGGTATAACCGAGCGTCAGGAAAGAATCGTCGCGGCGGATGCGGTAGTCGAGGCGAATACCCTGGCCGCCGGTCCACTTGCCTTCGCCGCCGGGATCGGTGTTCAGTTCCATCCGGTCGACGAACAGACCATTGCGGGCCTCGGAGATTTCCGCCGGGCAATTGTAGGTCTCGCCGTGCACCCCGGAGAAGATCGCCGAATTGCCGTCACGGCCGGCCGATGCGCCCCAGCCGCCGATCTGCGGCTCGATGATCGTGTACTGGCGGCCGGTATCGGGGTGGATGCCGCCGATGAAGGTGCCGGCAATCGAGGAAAAGTGCCCGGCCGGGAGCTTTTCCGGCATATGCGGCGCAAGGCAGCGCCAGACAAGGTCGTAACCGCGGATGCCGATCTCGTAGTAGAAGCCGACAGCCGCCGGTTCCTTGGCGTGGAAGCAGGAGCCTTCGCGGGTCAAAACCTTCAGCGGGCGGAAGGAGCCTTCATTGGCCGGCGACGTCGGGTCGGTCAGCGCCTTGAAGATCACCTGCATGCTGACCAGCGTATCGTCATGGCCGGCATTGGAGGGGCCGGCGTCCTGATCGGGATTGTCGCGCAGGTCGATGAGGAACTCCGTGTCTGAAATCGTCACCTTGACGTTGAATATGCGGCCGTCGTCCTGCTCTTCGCTGAGTTCGAAGGTGCCGTGCGGCAGCTTGGCGAGTTCGGCAAGCGCGATCTTCTCGCCGTGATCCATGAAGCTCACCATCGCGGCCTCAAAGCTCTCGACCGTGTATTTCTCGGCCAGTTCCGCAAGACGCTTGGCACCGATGCGCACCGACGCAATCGCCGCCCAGAGGTCACCCTCAAGGAAATCGGGCATGCGGGAATTGACGGTGATGATATCGAAGATGCCGGGGATAGCTTCGCCGCGCGAGATCATCTTGATCGCCGGCAGGCGCAGGCCTTCCTGGAAGATTTCCGTCGCATCGGCCGAGAGCGAACCCGGCGACTTGCCGCCGACATCGGAATTATGGGCGATGTTGGCCGTCCAGGCGATCAGCCTGTCACCGGCAAAGACCGGCATGCAGACGACGAGATCGTTCAGATGGGTGACGCCGCCGTAATACGGGTCGTTGGTGATGAAGACGTCGCCGGGCTCGATCTGGCCTGGCTTCGAAAACTTCTCCAGAAGCACCTTCACCGACTTGTCGAGCACGCCGATGAAGCCGGGGATACCGGCGCCGGAGGAGGCGAGCTGGCCCCTGGCATCGGTGATGCCGGTGCCCATGTCGAGCACTTCGTAGATGATCGAGCTCATCGCCGTCTTGCGCATCGCCGCAAACATCTCGTCGGCCGTCGCCTGCAGCGAGTTTTGGATGATTTCAAGCGTAATCGGATCGTGGGAAACTGTTGTCATGTCCGCGCTCCTCAAGCCTTCAGATGGATATGGATGTTACCGAAACCATCGATCTCGACATGATTGCCGGGATGGATGACGATGGTGGTGCCGGGGTCTTCGATGACGGCCGGACCGGCGAATTTCATGCCGGGCTCCAGCTTTTCGCCGTCATAGATCTGGGCGGTGTGGATGCCTTCGAGCGCATAATCGACCGGACGCTCACCCTTCGACGCCGCGGAAGCCGGCGTCGTGCCGAGCGGCCGTTCCTGCATCTTCAGCTTGCCGACTTCGGCGGAGGCGACGAGGTGGATGCCGACCAGCTCGACGGGAGCGTCGAGGCGGTAGGTGTATTCGCGCTCGTAGGTTTCGTGAAAGGCGGTTTCGATGGCAGCCAGGCTCTCGGCGGTGATCGCACCTTCGATCAGGACTTCGGTCGTGTGCTCCTGGTTCTGGTAACGGAACTTGCCGTAGCGCAGGAACTTGACCTTCGCCCTGTCAACGCCTTCGGCGCCGAACTGCTCGGACGCCAAGGCTTCCGTCTCGGCAAACAGGGCTTCGATGACCGGAGCCGAGCCTGCCTTCAGGTCGGCAAGCTTGGTCACGAAATAATCGCGGCGCAGGTCGGACATCATCATGCCCCAGGCGGAGAACACCGACGCACCGGCCGGGATGACGACCTTCTTGACGCCGAGTTCCTGACCGAGTGCCGCCGCGTGCATCGCACCGCCGCCGCCGAAGGCGACCAGCGTGAAATCGCGCGGGTCATGGCCGCGATTCAGCGATACCAGCTTCAGTGCGTTGACCATGTTGTTGTTGGCGATGCGGATGATGCCGCGCGCTACTTCTTCCGGCGAGATGCCGAGCTTATCGCCGACATTCGACAGTGCTTTTTCGGTCGCCGCCATATCGGCAATGACGGAGCCGCCGCAGAAATAATCGCGGTTGATGCGACCGAGCCAGAGATTGGCGTCGGTCGTCGTCGCATTGGTGCCGCCACGGCCGTAGGCTGCCGGACCCGGCATGGCGCCGGCGGATTTCGGGCCGACATGCAGCTTGCCGAAATCATCGACCCAGGCGATGGAGCCACCGCCATTGCCGATCTCGACGAGATCGACAACCGGCACCATGATCGGATAGCCGGCCGAGGTGCGGTCACGCTCGATCCAGTAGTCGGTCATGATCTTGACCTTGCCATCCTCGATCAGCGAGCACTTGGCCGTTGTGCCGCCGATATCGAGCGCCAGCACGTTGGTTTCGCCTATCAGCTTGCCGAGTTCTGCAGCGCCCCAGAAGCCGGAGGCCGGGCCGGATTCGACCATGGTGATCGGGATCTTCTTCACCGAATCCAGCGAGTCCACGCCGCAATTCGACTGCATGATGAAGAGGTTACCGTCAAAGCCCTTAGTCGAGAGACCGTCGTTCAGGCGCGACAGGTAGCGCTCTGCCGTCGGCTGCACATAGGCGGACATGACGGTCGTGTTGGTCCGCTCGTATTCGCGCCATTCGCGGGTGATCTGGTGCGAGGCAACGGCGGAGATTTCCGGCCAGAGCCGCTTGATTTCGGCCGTTGTCGCCTGTTCGTGGCTCGGATTGGCGTAGGAATGCAGGAAGCAGACGGCAATCGCTTCCACGCCATCGGCGCGAAAATCCTCGAGGATCGCCGGCAGGCCCGAAAGATCCAGTGGCTTCATTTCCTCGCCGTGATAGCTGAAGCGGCCGGGAAGCTCGCGGCGCAGATAGCGCGGCACGAAGGGTTCCGGCTTCACGTAATGCAGGTTGAAGAAATCCGGCCGGTTGCCGCGGGCGATTTCGAGGCTGTCGCGAAAACCTTCGGTGGTGATCAGGCCGACCTTGACGCCCTTGCGCTCGGTCAGCGCATTGATCACGACCGTAGTGCCGTGGGCGAGGAAATCCACGTTTCTCGGATCGACCTTGGCCTTTTCCAGAACGTTCAGCACGCCCTGTTCGAAATTCGGCGGGGTGGTGTCGGATTTGGCCGTCGTGATCTTCGACTGGCCGGTCTCATGATCCGTCTCGAAGCAGACGAGATCGGTGAAGGTGCCGCCGACATCGGTGGCGACGCGAATGGTCTTTCCGCTCATGCTTTCCTCCCATGGCGCATTTTTTCGTGCAGCAGCATGCAGACGGCGCCGGGCAGCTTCAGCGCCTCGGCCGCCTGAACTCGCTCAGGCGTGTAGAAGCCCTTGTCATGCAGGCAATTGATGGTGCCGACGACTTCGCCGTCGATGGTGATCGGCACGTTGATGACGGATTCGCAGCCGAGCGACTTGATCTGCTCGTGGTCATCAAAGACATCGGCGATGTCCTCGATGGTGTTGGCGACGAAGGTCTTCTTCTGGTTCAGGGTGATTTCCGACCAGTGGGTCTCGTTATAGGGCTTGGTGCCGGAAACCGGATATTCCTCCGGCATGTTGGAATAGATGCGCTCGGAGAGCTTGTCGGTCGTGTCCGAGGTCATGATCGTGAACAGCTTGACGCCGACCAGCGCCTTGGTCAGCGCTTCCAGTGCGGCATAGACCTTCTCCGGCTGGTTGCCGGCCTCGGCAACGGCTGCGACGAATTTCTGGTATTCAGGCATTTCCATTCTCTTGCTCCATGATCCTGTCGCGGAGGATTGCTTCCTCCTCGCTGACGACAGGGACGGCGCCGATCAGCCGGCGCGTATAGACGTGGTTGGGGTTTGCGAAGATGGTTTCGGTTTCGCCGATCTCGATCAGCTTGCCCTTTTCGAAAACGGCCACCCGGTCGGCGATGTTGCGCACAACCGAGAGATCGTGGGTGATGAAGATGTAGGTGAGGCCGCGGGCCTGCTTGAGATCCTTCAAGAGCTTCAGAACGCGGGCCTGCACGAGAACGTCGAGCGCCGAGGTCGGCTCGGCGAGCACGACAAGCTCCGACTGGCAGGCCAGCGCGCGGGCAATCGCCACGCGCTGGCGCTGGCCGCCGGAAAGCGCGGAAGGCGAGCGGGTGCGGAAATCCGCGGGCAGGCCGACCTCTTCCAGCAGCTCGCCGGTACGGGTCGTGCGACCAGCCTTGTCGCCGATATCGTGGACATCGAGCGCAAGCCGCAGCGATGCCCCGACGGAGCGGCGCGGGTTGAGCGACGAGAGCGGGTTCTGCTGCACGAGCTGGATCGCGCGGCGATGCTCCTTGGCCCGCTTTGCCGGAAGCGCCGCGCCATCGAAGGTCAGCGAGCCGGCGGTCGCGCCGTAGATGCCAAGAATGATGTTGGCGATGGTCGACTTGCCGGAACCGGATTCACCGACAATCGCCAGGCACTCACCCTTGGCGACATCGAAGGAGACGTTATCGAGCGCCGTAACCGTGCGGCCATTGACCTCGAAGGTTTTGGAGACGGAGGAGACGGACAGAAGCGGGCTCATGCTAAGCGCTCCTTTTCGCTGTAACCGGGATGGGCGACAAGCGGCGCAAGGAAGCGGCCCGGATCGTCATCGAGATCGGGAATGCCGCCGCCGGTGATGCGCGGTACGGCTGAGAGCAGCGCTCGCGTATAGGGATGCTGCGGATTGGCAAACAGCTCCGCCGTGGCACCCTGTTCGACGATATTGCCCTTGTAGATGACATAGACGCGATCGGCGAATTCCCTGATAACGCCGAGATTGTGCGAGATGAACAACACCGAGGTCTGGTGTTTCTCGACCAGCTCGGACATCAGCTTCAGCGTCTGCGCCTGCACGGTGACATCGAGGGCGGTGCCCGGCTCATCGGCCAGAAGCAGGGCAGGGTTGTTGGCGAGCGCCATGGCGATCATCACACGCTGGTTCATGCCGCCGGAAAGCTGGAACGAATAGGAATCGAGCACCCGTTCCGGCTCGTTGATGGCGACATTCGCCAAGGCCTCGATGGCCCGCTGGCGGGCGCGTTCGTCCGAAATGCCGGGCTCTGCGCGGGCCAGCACTTCCTTGAACAAGGTGAAGATCGTGTAGACCGGGTTCAGCGACGACGTCGGATCCTGGAAGATCATCGACATGCGGGTGCCACGAAGGGCATGGCGCGATGCGGGCTTCAGGGTTTCGAGGTTGATGCCTTCGAACTCCACGGAGCCGGAAATACGCACCGTCTTCAACTGCTGCAGCATGCCGAGCACGATGCGGGCCGTTACCGATTTACCGGAACCGGATTCGCCGACGAGCGCCACCCGCTCGCCCTTTTTGATGTGGAGCGAGATGCCGTGCAGGACGTTGGAGACGCCGGCCCAGTTTTTGAAGCCGAGCTTGAGATTTTCGATCTTGAGGGTCGGTGCACTCATTGGTCGACCCCCAGGATTTCGCGCAGCGCATCGCCGATCAGGTTGAAGCCGAAGACGGCGATGAGGATCGCGAGGCCGGGGAACACGGTGAGCCACCAGCTGTCCGGCAGGTATTTCGCGCCTTCCGCGACCATGGAGCCGAGGTCCGGTGTCGGCGGCTGAACGCCGAGGCCGAGGAAGGAGAGCGAGGAGGCGATCAGGATGACGAAGCCGAAATCGAGCGTCATCTTGGTGATGATCGAGGGCACGCAGTTCGGCAGGATTTCGCGGAACATGATGTGTGTCTTCGACGCACCGATCACTTCGGCGGCGAGCACATAACCCTCTTCCTTCTCGGAGCGGGCGATGTTGTAGACAAGCCGGGTATACCAGGGCCACCACATGACGGTGACCGCGATCATACCGTTGGTCAGCGTCGGTTCCAGCAGGCCCATGACCGACATGGCCAGCACCAGCGGCGGGATCGACAGGAAGACGTCGGTGATGCGCATCAGCACATATTCCGCCCAGCCGCCGAGATAACCGGCGGCAAGCCCGATCGCCACTCCGATTGGAACGGCAATCGCCAGGACGACGATGCCGAGTACCAGCGAGATGCGGTAGGCATAGACGACGCGGGTAAAGAGATCACGCCCGACCAGATCCGTGCCGAAAATGTAAGGCCACTGCGGCGGCTTGTTGAAATTGACGAAATCGACGACCGCGCCGACATGCTCCGGGAAGGGCGTGATGAAGTCCGCGAAGATTGCCGAAAAGACGACGATGGCGACGAGGATCAGCCCGATCAGCGACAGCGGATTGCGCGTGAGGATGAGGAGGGTTTTCTTCATGATGCCCTCTGGGAAAGACGGATGCGGGGATTGAGGATCGAGACGAGCAGATCGACGATGAGGTTGACGATCAGGAACACCGCGGAGATGACCAGCACCGTGCCGACGATGGCGTTCAGGTCCTTGCGCAGGATGACGGCGACGCCGTAGCGCGATAGGCCCGGCCAGGCATAGACCGCCTCGACGAGAAAGGCGCTGCCGAGCATGGCCGCGAAATCAAGGCCGATGATGGTCAGGGACGGGATCAGCGAGGGGCGCAGCGCATAGCGCCGGGCGATGCGCTTTTCCGGGAAACCATAGGCTTCGGCCATTTCAATATAGGGCTTATCGTAGGTCTCCACCATGTTGGAGCGCACGAGACGGGCCGCTTGCCCGATGCCGGAGAGAGCGAGCGCAAAGGCCGGCAGAATGACGTGCCAGACGGCATTGCCGAAAGCCTTGATATCGCCGGCGAGCAGCGTATCGATCAGCAGGAAGCCGGTGACGGAGGGGATGCTGAACGTATCGGAGATGCGCCCGGCAATCGGGAAAATCTTGATGAAGTAGGAGAAGCAGAGCATCAACACCACCGCCCAGACGAAGGCCGGAGCGGAGACGCCGAGCAGCGTCACCAGTCGCACCGTATGATCCACCCAGCTGCCGCGCCGGCGGGCGGAGAGAATGCCGAGCGGCAGGCCGATCGCTACCATCATGATGCCGGAGACGATGACCAGCTCCAGCGTCGCCGGCAGGAACTGAGCGATATCGGCCATGACCGGCCGGTTCGTATAAAGCGACAGCCCGAGATCGCCGCGGAAGAGATCGGCGACGAAATAGCCGTATTGCGTCAGGAAGGGATCATCGAGATGCAGCTTGTCGCGAAGCGCTGCCACCGCCTCGGTCGTTGCATTCGGCCCCAGCGCGATGCGCGCGGGATCGCCGGGGATGACCCGCGCAATCGCGAAGATCAGCAGCGAGACGCCGATCAGCACGATCACCGAAGTTCCCAGCCGCTTCGCGAGCAGGCGGATCAAAGGAGACATGGCTTGTTTCTTTCCGTTTCAACTGAGGTGGCCTGAACGATGGACGCACCCCTCCTGCGCTCTGCCCGTAAGGGGCAGAACTGAGAACTCAGCGCTCGATCGTCCCCTCTCCCCGCTTGCGGGGAGAGGGCTAGGGTGAGGGGCAATTCTTATCGAGAAGGCTGACGCCTCCGCCCCTCATCCGCCCTTCGGGCACCTTCTCCCCGTTTTACGGGGAGAAGGGACTTTCCCCGCCTATTCCTTCATTTCCATCAGGCGGAAGGTGAAGCCGAAACCGGCCAGCGCGTAGGCCTTGGACGGATCCGACAAGGCCGGAACCGAAACCCGGTTCGAAGCCGCAAACACCGCCGTCTGGTCCTGAGCAAAGATCGTCGGGGCGATTTCGCGCAGGCGCAGGTTGAGATCGGCGTAGATCTTGGCGCGCTCGGCCTCATCCGTCGTCGTGCGGCCCTTTTCGAGCAGGGCGTCGACGTCCTTGTCCTTTAAATATTCCGGCGACATCCAGGTTCCGCCGACAGACGAGTGATACATGCCGTAAAGCAGCGTATCGGGATCGGCCGACATGGTATTGACGAAGACCTGCGAGACGGCCGGCGTGTTTTCCGGCTTGGAAATCTGCTCGACATACAGCGCCCAGGGCAGCTTCTTCACCTCAGCCTTGATGCCGATTTCGGCGAAATTCGCCTGCATCAGCAGGGCGAAACGCTCTTCGAGCGGCACTTCACCGATCCAGGACAGATCGACCTTCATCTCTTCCGGCTTGTATTTGCACTTGGCAAGATGTTCCTTCGCCTTGTCCAGATCACGCTTCAGTACCTGATCGCCCGGCAGCGCACCGAGCATGCCGACTGGAATGGCGCCGGTCGAAGGGCTGCCCTGCGAGACGGTATCGGTGACGCCGACCATGCGGACGCCGGTGTCGTAATCGAAGGCATAGGAGACGGCGAGGCGGCACTCGACATCGTCAAATGGCGCCTTGGCCGTGTTCAGTTTGATGTAGAAACCGGTCGTGCCTTTTTCTTCCAGCAGCTGCGCGCCATCGGCGGCAAGCGACTTCAGCACTTCCGGCGGCAGCCAGGACGAGGAGATATCGTGCTCGCCCTGCGAGATCAGGGTGCGGACGGTTGCAGCTTCGAGGCCGTAGCGGAAACGTACGGTATCCGGCGCCTTGGCGGGCACGCCGAGGAAGAAGTCGGCGTTCTTCGCCATGACCGTTTCTTCCTGCGGATTGTGCGACACGACCTTGTAGGCGCCCGAGCCGGCTGCGTGGGTGGAGAGATAGGCCTGCCCCCAGTCCTTCATCTCGCCGTCGCCATCGGCGAGGTTCTCGGAAACGAGCTTCTTGTCGATAATCGGCAGGCGCGAGAGCGCGGCAACGAAGGGCGCATAGGGCTGCTTCATCGTGAACTTCACGGTCGCCGGATCGACGACTTCGGCCTTCTCGACATCGGTGAAGAGATAGGAGAGCCCCTGTCCCAGCGCCTGCATGCGCTGGAAGGAGAAGACCACGTCGTCAGCCGTCAGCGGGTTGCCGCTCTGGAACTTCACGTCGGTGCGAAGCTTGAAGGTGTAGCTGTCGCCGTCGGTCTCCCAACCGGTCGCGAGGAAGGGATCGAAGCCCGGCTGGCCAGCCTTCGGGATGACCAGCGTGTCATAGAGATTGAACATCAGGATGCTGTCGGCATAGTCCGATGCCTTGGCCGGATCGAGCTCGCCGACCGGCACTTCATCGAGACGAAGCACGGTTTCGGCGCTAGCGACGCCGTGAAGCGCAACGGTCGCCAGAAGAGCAGCCGCAATAGCCTTGAAACGCAATTTCATTCGGTATTCCCCTTATTGACTTTCGGTTTTTGTGATTTCACGCGGTTTGCGGCCCGGGTCACGACGAGGCTGTTATCCGGATCGCCGGAAGGCTCGCCGTCACCGAAGACATCCATGGTGCAGGTGTGGAAGACGGTGGTCGTCGCCGTCGTGTGGTTCCAGGTCGCGTGTGTGCGTGTCGATGGAAAATGGGCGGTGTCGCCGGCGACAAGGATCATACGCTCGCCATCGAGCTCCAGCGTCAGTTCGCCCTCGACGATGTAGAAAATCTCTTCGCCCTCATGCGACATCGGCTCGCTTCGATAGCCGGGCGGTTCATGGATCAGCGTCGAGCGCAGAACATTGCCGGGAAAGGCGGCCGACAGGCGCTCATAAGTGACATCCCGACCGCCCATTGTGCCGAGACCATAAACCGTACGGCCGGCCCGGCGACTGACGGGTTCTTCCGATTTCGGCTGCTGGAACAGCGAACCGACATCGACCTTCAAGACACGGCAGACGGAAACTAGCGAAACAAGGGAAGGAACGGTGATGCCGCGCTCGATCTGCGAGATAAAGCCGACAGAGAAGCCGGCCTGATCGGCGACATCCTGCAGGGTCAGCTTGAGCCCCTTGCGACGGTTCCTGAGCCTGTCTCCAAGCGCAGTATCGCGTTCTCCAGAAAGAGTGTTTTCTTCGGTCACGAGTTCCACCAGTTTTTAGTATTACTTCAATCAAGCCCATAGTCAGGATGAAAGTCAACTGATTTTTAGCAGGACTAAAATTTCTTCACTTTGGAATTTTCGCGGCTGTAAAATCGGCGGGCTGACGCCTTGCCCTCACCCTAGTCCTCTCCCCGCTTGCGGGGAGAGGGGACGACCGAGCGTGCGGCATATCCCTTCTCCCCGTTCTACGGGGAGAAGGTGGCCGACAGGCCGGATGAGGCGCCTTTACGGCCTAAAAACAGAAATGGCTGGCCGTCACCGGCCAGCCAACCGTCTTCCTGGAGGATATAAAGACGGGCTTAATCTTCACCGGGATCAGCGAAGACTATACTTAGCGTCCACCTCATCGATGGCCTTGACGTTACCAGCCGAGCGTCCGGCTTCGTCGAAGGTCTGCGCGAGGAAGGCGGCAGCGACGGTAGCCTCATGGCAGAAATCATGCAGTGATTTGCGCGATGCTCGACCATAGCAAAACGCCAGCGGCCTGAACCGCTGGCGTTTTGCTCTTTGTCGGCTTGTTTATATTTCCATGATCAGATGCAGTTGCCCTTGTAGAGATACTTGGCGACATCAGGCTCGGCGATATTCGCTTTGGTTGCCGTCACAGTGCCCGTGCCGATCGGGGTGGTAATCGGTTCGCCCTTCACGGCGGCTACGGCCTGCTTGAAGCCGAGATAACCCATTTCATAGGGCTGCTGGATGACGAGGGCGTCGAGCAGGCCTTCGTTCAAGGCCTCGATTTCCGCGTCGTCG
>JAVBSF010000121.1:0-16271 GCA_031556925.1 Pararhizobium sp. | reverse complement strand
TATATCTTCCGCGGCGCGCTCGATGTGCATGCCAGCACGATCAACGAGGACATGAAGATCGCTGCCGCGCAGGCGCTGGCAAATCTTGCCAAGGAAGACGTGCCGGATGACGTCGCGGCCGCCTATCAGGGCAACCGTCCCCGTTTCGGACCGCAATATATCATCCCCGTTCCCTTCGATCCGCGCCTGATCTCGGCCATCCCCATGGCCGTAGCGAAGGCGGCGATGGACAGCGGCGTCGCCCGCAAGCCGATCGCCGATCTCGCCGCCTATGGCCGCCAGCTGTCGGCGCGGCGCGACCCCATCGCCTCCACCCTGCAGCGCATCTACGAACGCGTCCGCCGCCAGCCGAAACGGATCGTCTTTGCCGAGGGTGAAGAGGTGCAGATGATGCGCTCGGCGGTCGCCTATGCCAATCAGGAACTCGGCACCGCCCTTCTTCTCGGCCGCGAGGACCGGATGCGCGAAACCGCCGAGCGCGAGGGCATCGACCTCGACCGGCCGGGCATCCAGCTCGTCAACGCCCGCCTTTCGAAGCGCACCGGCGCCTATACCGACTATCTCTATGCCCGCCTGCAGCGGAAGGGCTATCTCTTCCGCGACGCCCAGCGCCTGATCAACAACGACCGCAACCATTTCGCCGCCTGCATGGTGGCGATGGGCGATGCCGACGGCATGGTGACGGGCATCACCCGCAACTATTCGACCGCGCTCGAGGACGTGCGCCGCTGCATCGACGCCAAGCCCGGCCACCGGGTCATCGGCGTCTCCATCGCGCTCTGCCGCGGCCGCACCGTTCTCGTCGCCGATACCGCCGTGCACGACATGCCCTCGGCGGAGGAACTGGCCGACATCGCGGAGGAAGCAGCCGGCCTCGCCCGCCGCCTCGGCTATGTGCCGCGTGTCGCCATGCTCGCCTATTCGACCTTCGGCCACCCTTCGGGCGAGCGTTCCGAGCGGGTGCGCGAGGCCGTCAATATCCTCGACAAACGCCGCGTCGATTTCGAATATGACGGCGAAATGGCCGCCGATGTCGCGCTCAATCCGAGAGTGATGGAGCAGTATCCCTTCTGCCGCCTGTCCGGCCCGGCCAACGTCCTGGTCATGCCGGCCTTCCACTCCGCCTCGATCTCGACCAAGATGCTGCAGGAACTGGGTGGCGCGACCGTTATCGGTCCGCTGCTGGTCGGCCTCGACAAGTCCGTGCAGATCGTCTCGATGACATCGAAAGACAGCGACATCGTCAACATGGCCGCCCTTGCTGCCCATAATGCCGGCATGTAACAGCCCTGGATTGCAACGAAAAAAGCCCGCCCGGATATCCGGAGCGGGCTTTTTCATGCGAAATACTGACCTTGATCAAATACTTCGGGACGTGAAGTCCCACAATACATGGCACTCATTACCAAATGATGATCAAAACCTGCTACTCACGGTGGGCATCAAACCAGATATATTGCATTGCGTCAATTAATTTCGCATCGCAGCAAGTCAGCTGGCAAAGCGTGTTGCATCCGCGCCATAGTAATTTAGATAGCGGCCGGAGATGTTGTTGATCGGCAGAACGATCAGCACGTCTGTCGTATTGAAGGCGCGATCGACCACCGCCCCGTTGCCGACCATCGCTCCAAGCCGCAAATAGCCCTTGATGAGCGGCGGTAGCGCCGCCAGCGCCTTGCGGGCATTGATCGCTTCCGACGGCATCAGGTCCATGGTGCGAAACAGTTCCGACCGCGCTGAAACATGCCATTCGTCGCCGGCCAGCACGGTATGATGCAGGAATGACAGCGCCAGCGCATGCTCTTCCGGGATAGGGCCGGGGAAGGACCCGCAACCGAACATCGCGTCGACGCCATGCTTCAGCGCATAAGCCCAGTTGCCCTGCCAGAGCAGCTCCACCGTGCGCCTGGTGCGATAGTCCGGCAGCACGCAGGAGCGCCCAAGCTCCATGAAATTCTTGTCCGGATGCCGGTTGAGCAGCGCGTCGATCTCGAATTCGGAGGCGGAGTAGAACCCGCCGGTGCGCCGCGCCACGTCCTGACGCAGAATGCGGTAGGTGCCGACGATCTGTTCTTCCGGATCGCCCTCGATCGCGGTGTCGAGCACCAGCAGATGGTCGCAGACGACATCCCAGGCGTCGATGTCACGCTTGCGGCGCGCCGCGTCCGGCGTCGGCGTCGCTTTCATCTCGTCTACGAAAACGCGATATCGGACGGCCTGCGCCGCATCGATCTCGGAGTTGGAGCGTGCAAGCCGGGTTTCCAGCGTGCCGATCCGCCCGAGAATATCTCCGGCCGGCGCGGAAGTCGTCCGGACGCGCGGCTGCGGCTGCTCGACCAACCCCGACCGATCCAAGATTTCTATCGTCATCGCTGCCAATCCTGACCACTTCGTTCTGCCGGGCTTAAACCATGTTTCTGCGACAGCATAGTGACATGACGGCGGCAGGAAAACCGTCCGTGGACAATGTTTCAACGTTTCAGCAGGCGATCGATCTCCATCGTCAGTTTCGCGGGCTCCACCGGTTTGGCCAGCACCGTGCTCGCCCCGGCGGCAATCAGCCTGTCTCGCGTCTCCGCGCTGATGTCCGACGTCAGCACGATGACCGGCGTGCCCGCCGGCCCCGCATCGCGCATGTCCTCCCGCCGAAGCCTTCTAAGCATATCGAGCCCCGTGCCGCCCGGCATGTTGAGGTCGGTAACGATCAGCTCGGGTGTCATGCGCCCGGCCGCAGGCCCGTCGAACAGGATATCCGCCAGCCCCCCGAAATCTGCCACCGTTTGCACGGCATGCCCCGCCTTCTCCAGCATCGACCGTATGATCAGCGCATTGACGGGATCGTCCTCGGCCAGAAGCAGCCCTTTGCGCGCAGGCGCGATACGCGTGGATTCGGCCCGCACCGGTTCAAGGCGCGGAGGGTCGAGCCGCTGGCTGGGCACTTCGCGCAGGACCGGCCGGTTGTCGTTGATCGCGTCGCGCACTTCCATGCCCTTCATCCGCCCGCGCAGAACCTCCACCAGCGACCGCTCGCGCAGCGGCCGGATCAGCCATGCCTGATAACCGTCGATCTGGTTCATCGGCCGGCCGTTGCGCTCTTCGGGATTGACCAGATAGATGCGCCGGATCTTCAGCTGCTGCAGGCCGGGAAGATCGGCAAGCAGGCGGCGGAACTGCCCGGCGTGGCGATGATCGACGATGATATCCGTCAGGCTATCCTGCCCGCACGCCGCCCGCCCCGCATGACGCTGCGCTTCGGCGAAGGTTTCCGCCACGATGCAATGCCCCCCGAGCGTCGTGACGGTTTCGAAGAGGGCGCGGGACGCCGGTCCCGTCGGCGCCATGACGAGGACGCGCGATCCGTCCAACGTGCCCTGGCGGCTGCGGGCCGTCGCCGGCAGATCGCCGGCGCAGACCGGAAAACGGATGTCGAAGGTCGTCCCCTTGCCCGGCGTGCTCGAAAGCGTCAGGCTGCCGCCGAACTGCCCGATGATCCGCCGCGAAATCGCAAGCCCGAGCCCCGAGCCGCCGCTGCGCTGCGCGTTGTCCCCCACCTGCTCGAACTCGTCGAAGATCCGCGCCTGTTCCTCGCGGGTCATGCCAGGCCCGGTGTCCTCCACCCGAACCTGAAGCATCCGCTCGACAAGATCGACGCTGACGAAGACGCCGCCCTTGTGCGTGAATTTCACCGCGTTGCCGATGACGTTGAACAGAACCTGCCGCAGCCGGGCGGCATCGAACTCCAGCAGTCCCGGCACGCTGGCGGCAACGGTCGCGCCGATCTCGATGCCCTTTTCATGGGCCCGGCTCGACAGCATCTCCACCACGCTTTCAAGGGTGTCGCGCACGGCCTCCTGCGACGGACGCAGCTGGAAGCGGCCGGCTTCGATGGAGGAGAAATCGAGAAGATCGTCGACGAGCTGGACAAGGGCATGGCCGGATTGGCGCATGCCGGCCAGATAGTTCTTCTGTTCGCCCGTCAGCCGGGTCTGGCCGATCAGGTGGCTGACGCCGAGAATGCCCGACAGCGGCGTGCGGATTTCATGGCTGACGGTGGCGAGCAGCCGTGATTTCGCCTGGCTCGCCTCCTCGGCGCGGCGGCGGGCGTCTTCGCTTTCCCGCGCGGCCCGGCTTTCCTCGGTGATATCGCGGGCGATGCTGTGCATCATCAGGGCGCCGCTGCCGGCTTGCCGCGCCATCACGTCATGCCAGTCGAAGACGCGCTGGCCGATGACGGTGGCGATGCGCACCCGATAATGATGCGGCTCGGGCATCGGCTCGAAGTCGATGCCGAGCGCCTCGCAGGTCATGCCTTCCGGGCGCGACTGGCCCGTCATGCGGCGAAACACGCCATTCGCCTCGACGATCCTGCCGCCGGGCTCGCGCACGACGGCAATGTCGCCCAGCGCATCGTGAATGGTCGACAGCAGACCGGACGCCTCGCTGCGTTCCCATGTGCGGTCGCTGACACGCTCGTCGGAAGAAGCTGCCACCCCTCCCGGATGCCTTGCCTTGACCGACCGGTACCAGTCTGCCAGCAGCAGGCCGGCTCCGGCCATGCCGGCAAGCGCAAGCCCGCCGGAAAGCAGCTCGAAGCCCGCTTCCGCTCCCGTGCCGAGAATTGCCGCCGAACACAGCAGTCCCGCACCGGCAAGCGCAGGCTTCAGGACGGAAAACCGCTCGGGCGAAATGGTTTCCCGCCCGTCGCCGTCATGCTCATCGAAATCCGGGGGGGCCGTTTCCCCGGCGCGATAACGGTCGCCGGGCGGCCGGTTTCGCGCGACAACCTCACGCGCAATCCGCTGATGAAGGTTCGACAGTTCACCCATGCCGTGCCGGGGCGGCGGCCTCATCAGGCTGCGTCACGCCCCCTCCTCTCGATCCAGAGTTTCTTTCATCCGGATGAAAGGCCTAGCACGGCAAGGGTTCCGATTGCCTTCCGGCGATCCTTAAACTTTTAAACGTCTTTCTTTTTCGACTGCAGGAGTTCGTCGAGGATGATCGCGCCGGCGCCGATGGTGATGAAACTGTCGGCGAGATTGAACACGGCGAAGGACCATGTCTCGGTGTGGAAGCGGATATAGTCGATGACATAGCCGAACAGCAGCCGGTCGATCAGGTTGCCGATCGCGCCCGCGATGATCATCGCATAGCCGAAATGGGCAAACGTCCGGTCGCCCGGCGTGCGCCGCCACAGCCAGAGCACAAAGGCCACGACGACCAGCCGCATGCCGACGATGAACCAGCCTTCCATATGGTCGAGCATCGAAAAGGCGACGCCGTAATTGTAAATGCGGTGCAGCGCCAGAACCGGCAGCAGCGCCACGTCCTCGCCGAAAGGAAGCCACATCTCGACGGCGACCTTGACCAGCTGATCGAGAACCACGGCAAGCACGATGAAGACCGCGATCGGCAGCGGCCGCGAGAAAAGAGCCGTGCGTTCGTTCATGCCTTGCCGTCCAGGTCTAAAAGATGGCGGCGGGCTTCGAACAGCATGATGCCGGTGGCAATGCCGAGGTTCAGCGAATCCGCCCTGCCCTGTTGCGGAATGCGGGCCAGCGCATCGGCTTCCTTGGCAAGCTCATCCGGCAAACCGGCCTGTTCATTGCCCATCAACACGACGACCGGCTTGGAGCGATAATCGATGGTGCGGTAATCGACCGCGCCGGCCAGATGGGTGGCGACGACGCGCACGCCGGACGCCTTGTGCCACTTGATGAAATCGGCATGGCTCGCGCGGATCACCGGCATCGCGAACACCGAGCCCATGGTGGCGCGCACGGTTTCCAGCGAAAACGGATCGGTCGTATCGCCGAGCAGGATGACGCCCGAGGCGCCGGCTGCATCGGCCGTGCGGATGATGGTGCCGAGATTGCCGGGATCGCGCACCCGGTCGAGCGCCACATAGGTCTCGCCAGCAGCCGGCCTCACATCCTTCAGGCTCCTGTAGCGCTGCTCGAAAATGCCGACGACCATCTGCGGATTATCCCGCCGGGTGATGGACGACAGTACTTTCTCGCTGACCTCCAGCACCAGCCCGCCGGTCGCCACCGTCTTCAGGGCCACCTGCTCGACCTGCGTCTTGCCCTTGGCAGCCTTGGCGTAAACCAGCGTCTTGATCGTCCAGCCGAGTTCCAGCGCATCGATCACCAGCTTCAGCCCCTCGGCCATGAAGCTGCGGGTCTCGTCGCGGCTCTTCTTCTGGGCCAGCGCCTTGATATCCTTGATGATCGGGTTGGTGAGGCTCGTGACCTCCTTCACCTGACCGACCCGGCGCGGGCCGCCGTCATGGTGGTGGTTGTCATGGCTCATTTCGGTACCCATCGGCTGAAGAGAGAGGTGGAAAGCGCGCGCGCCGGCATCGTGCCGTCAAGACCGCCTTCGCGCAGGATAAGCTCGCCCGATTCAACCACGCCGCCGCGACCGCGCATGGTGTCGCGCATCAGCTCGTGGATCGAAGAGAAGCTCGCCCGGATGGAATAGGCCGTCAGCACGAGACCGCGCGCGTCAGGCGACAGGATTTCGCGGCAGATGTCGAGCATCTCGGCCAGATGGTCGAAAAGCTGCCAGACCTCGCCATTCGGCCCACGCCCGAATTTCGGCGGGTCGGTGAGGATGATGTCGTATTGGCTGCCGCGCCGCGCCTCGCGCTGGATGAACTTCATCGCATCTTCGCAGATCCAGCGGATCGGCAGGCTTTCCGCCCGCCCCAGCGCCTGGTTTTCCCGCGCCCAGCCGATCGCCTTCTTGGAGGCATCGACATGGGTCACTTCCGCGCCGGCTTTCGCCGCGATCAGCGAAGCGACGCCGGTATAGCCGAAGAGGTTCAAAACCTTCAGCGGTCGCCCGGCCGTCTCGATCTGGTTCTTCATCCAGCTCCAGTGGGCCAGTTGCTCGGGAAACACGCCGACATGGCGGAAGGCCGTAAAACGGCCATAGAAATCCGCGTCCAGAATGCGCATCGGCCAGGTCTCGCCCAGCGCTTGCCTGGGGAAACGCCAGCGCCCGATGCCGTCTTCATCCGTATCGCCGGTAAAGATCGCATCGGCCTTTTCCCAGACATGGGCGGGCAGAGCCGGCGGCCACAGCGCCTGTGCCTCCGGCCGCACGATCCGGTAGGGACCATATTGCTCGATCTTCAACCCATGACCGCTGTCGATCAGGTGATAATCGCTGGAACCTTTGGTTTCGAGAATGACCGGGATGCGTTCATCGGGCTTTTCTCCATCCCGCAGGGGAAGAGGCGGACGTGTCTCGCTCTCGGCCGCAGCAGATCGCTCGACATTTTTGTCAGGGCGGGCCTTCGCGGGATGAACATTGCCGGGGCGAAAACTCCGCTCCTCGGCCTGAGCGCGCGGCTTCGCCGCCGGACGGCCTGTGGCGCGATTGGCTCCGGCCCGCAACGGTGCTGAAGCGGAAGAACGTCCCGCAGGCTTGCCCGCGCCGCCCTTGCCACTGCCTTTTCCCTTGGAGCCCCTGTCTTTCACGCCGTCATCCGTTCACGATCTCTCAATCTCTTGTCTGCGAGCAAATAGCACCGCTCCCGCACTTGGCAAAGCGGTTTTGCCCTCGCATATAGGACCGACACCCACGGACGAGGACCGATGTCAGCGACATGAGAGGCGAAGTCAGGATTGCAGCCCCGCCGCAGATCGTCTGGGAGGCGCTCAACGACCCCGAATTCCTGAAGGTGCTTATCCCCGGCTGCCAGTCGATGGAACGCCTCTCCGAGACCGAGACGCTGGCCACGGTGAAGGTCAAGTTCGGCTTCCTCTCCGTCACCTTCGCCGGCAAGATCCTGCTCAGCAACATCCATGCACCCGACAGCTACACGATCTCGGCAGAAGGCCAGGGCGGCCTTGCCGGCTTCGCGCGCGGCAGCGCCGATGTGGTGATGGTGCGCGAAGGCAACGAAACCCTGCTCTCCTACGAAGCCAAGGCCGATGTCGAAGGCAAGCTCGCGCAGATGGGCGGAAAACTGATCGACGCGACCGTCGGAAAACTCGCGCATCGCTTCTTCGACGATTTCAACGCCGCCGTCAGCGAAAGAGCCGGAACCTGATCACACCGACTTCGACGGGATCAGCGCCTGCGCCGCGATATTCTCGGCGCGCACCCGCTGCTTTTCGGCTTCCGTATGCCACTTCACCGCCTCGCTTGCCTCGCTGCGGGCGCGCTTGCGATATTTGTGCTGACTGACCCAGGTCGCGAAAGACCCGACGAGAAGCCCGAAGATCACAGCCAGAAACAGGAAGACGAAGAACGGCGCCGAAACGGACAATACGCTGTCATCCGGATTGAACGGATTGAGCGCGAGCCGCACGCTCTGCCGGTTGGCGACCGACAGCACGATCAGGATGATGCCGACCGGGATCAGCACGACGAGATTGATGATCTTCTTCATTTTACGATGCTCTCCGATGCGCGCGGATCACGGTTCGCCGTCACGACGCGGATCGGCGGCTGCGAAGCGACGAACGAGGGTCCGCCGTCTTCACACGGCAACGACTATTCGTCGTCCTCGTCATCCGAGCCGGGGTTCAGCCGCTCGCGCAGTTCCTTGCCGGTCTTGAAGAACGGCACCCATTTTTCCTCGACGAAGACGGAATCGCCGGTGCGCGGATTGCGGCCCGACCGCGACGGGCGATTTTTCACCGAAAAGGCGCCGAAGCCACGCAATTCGACACGATTTCCGGCGGCCAGCGCGTCGGTGATCTCGTCGAGCACCGCATTGACGATATTCTCGACGTCACGGTGATAGAGATGCGGATTGCGAGCCGCGACAATCTGCACCAGCTCTGACTTGATCACTGTTGCCCCCTCTCGGTTTTATCGTTTGTTCTTCGTATTTTACGTATAGCAGGCGATACGGGATTCAACCCTTGGGCCGGAATCGTCCTCTTGAGACCATCGGGAAAGGTCTTCACCCCCTCCCGGCCGGCTTTCAGTTGCTGCCAACCTGCCAAACAGAGAGAAGACCGTCAAGAAACAACTTGTCTCCACTCAACTTTTCGAGCCCGCCAAGGGCAGGAAAAACCTCATATCCCAATGATTTGACCCATTCCGAGGCAACCGACCCCAAACCAAAGCCCCAGGAATTGTCCGGCGCCTTCCAGTCGACGATCGGCAGGTCGGCATCGATCTTGCGGCTCTTGAAATAGGCCTTGATCTCGTCTTCGCCGCCCAGCGCGTCGACAAGCTTCTCTTTCAGCGCCTGACGGCCGGTGAAAATGCGGCCGTCGGCAAGGCGCAGCGCATCCGGCCGGGCCAGCTTGCGACGCTCGGCCACCAGATCGACGAACCAGTCGAAACTGTCATTGATCATGGACTGGATAACCGCCTTCGCCTCCTCGCTCGGCGGATGGAACGGGTTCGGTTCGGCCTTCAGCGGCGCAGACTTGATCGTTTCCAGCGACACGCCGAGCCGGTCCATCAGCGTCTTGATCTGCGGATACTGAAAGAGCACGCCGATCGAGCCGGTAATCGAGGTTTCGCCCGCCACGATCCGGTCGCCGGCAATCGCGATCATGTAACCGGCGGAAGCTGCAAGCGTGCGAACATCCGACACCACCGGCTTCTTCTCCGCCACCTTGCGGATCGCCTTGTAGATCGTCTCGCCGCCATAAGTCGTGCCGCCGGGCGATTCGATCGTCACCACGAGACCCTTGACCGCATCCGACCTGGCGATCCGGTCCAGCCGCTCCAGAAGCTCGCGGTCATCCTGGATAATGCCGGAGATCGCGACGCGGGCGATTTGCGGGCGTGCCGCAAGGCCTGTCGATTTCGAAGCGATCGCAAAATAGCTGCCGATCGCGCCGGCCAGAATGAGGAGAATGCAGAGGATGCGCCAGAAACCGAGTTTGCGCCGCAATTGCCGCCGGTCGGCGATAGCCAGCTGATCCATAAGTCTTTCCTCGTTTTATCGGAGCGTCATGCATAGCGCCGCATGAGCCGGATGTAACCTGATTTCACAGTTTTTCGAGCCTTCCTTGTGCGAGGACAAAAAAATCTCCATATTCGGAGCAAGTCACCGACTGCATTCATAAACGTGGCAGACTGCGTATCGCGATAAGGATGCGCAGCGACGACAGGTTTTTTCATGAACGAAATGTCATTTCCCGGCGCTCTGCCGCATTCAGGGCCTGTCGTGTCCGATACCTATTCGGAAGCAGTGCGCCATTCGCGGCGGGTCGCGCGGCTGAAGATCCTGCTGCCGCTGCTTGCCACGATCATCGGCCTGATTTTCGTGGCCGTCTCCGTCGTGCGCGCCTTCCTGCCGGAAGAGTTGCAGATCGAGAACGCCACGATCGAAAACGGCAAGATCGTCATGCAGAACCCTGCGATTTCGGGCCGCAACAAGCAGGATATCAGCTATTCGATGAAGGCTACCCGCGCGCTGCAGGATATCGCCAATCCCGACATCATCACGCTTGAAACCATCCACGCGGAAATGCCCGTCAACGACACGCTGAAAGCCATCGTCGAGGCGGAGAGCGGCATCTATGATCGCGGCAAGAATACGCTCGACATGAACAAGCCTTTCAGCATAACGCTGAACAACGGCACCGTTGCCGATTTCCGCTCCGCCTATCTCGACATCAATGCCGGCGAAATGAACACCAGGGAGCCGATCGCCATCAGCATGAATGGCGGTTCCATTGTTGCACAGCAGCTGAGAATGACGGATAAGGGACGCATTGTAACATTCGAGGGCATGGTGAAGGTCGTCGTCGATCCGAGCGCCATCCGCAAGACAGCCAACTAGAAACCCGGTGCATCCATGTCGGCCCATTCCTTTTCAGCATTCCGTATTGCCGCAGCAGTTGTTTTTCTCGGCGTAGCGCCGCTTGCTGCCACGCCTGTCATGGCTCAGGAAACCACGAGCAAGATCAAGGGGCTGGAGCTTTCCAACGACGCCCCGATCCAGATCGAAAGCGACAAGCTGGAGATCAAGGATCCCGAAAGCAAGGCCATTTTCAGCGGCAACGTCAAGGTCGTTCAGGGCACCACGACCCTGCAGGCCGGAAGCATGGTCGTCTTCTACAAGAAGGGCGGCGGCGCGATTTCCAGCGGCAACGCCGATATCGACCGCATCGAGGTCGCCGACAAGGTTTTCCTCCAGTCCGGCACCCAGCAGGCGACGGCCGATAGCGGCGAATTCAACATGACGGCCCAGACGCTCGTGCTGAAGGGCAAGCAGGTCGTTCTCTCCGAAGGCAAGAACGTCTTCACCGGCTGCCAGCTCAATGTGCAGATGAACACCGGCGAAGCCCAGCTGCAGGCCTGTGGCGGTCGCGTCCAGATTCAGCTGGACCCGAAATCCCAGAAGACCAACTGACGCGCCCGGCCCCTGTGAACATCCCCTTCCTTCACAAGCGCAAGCGCGCCAGAACCGAAACGGCCGCTCCGGCCCGTCCCGTCGACAAGACGCGCTATGACGGCACGCTGATCGCGCGCGGGCTCACAAAGTCCTACCGGGGCCGCCGCGTCGTCGGCGGCGTCTCGCTGGTGGTGCGCCGCGGCGAAGCCGTCGGCCTGCTCGGCCCCAATGGCGCCGGCAAGACCACTTGTTTCTACATGATCACCGGCCTCGTGCCGGTCGACGAGGGCTCGATCGAGATCAACGGCAACGACGTGACGACGATGCCGATGTATCGCCGCGCCCGCCTCGGCGTCGGCTATCTGCCGCAGGAAGCCTCGATCTTCCGCGGGCTGACCGTCGAGGAAAACATCCGCGCCGTGCTGGAGCTTCACGACAAGAACCGCGACCGGCGCGAAAACAAGCTCAACGAGCTGCTCGGCGAGTTCAACATCTCGCATCTGCGCAAGTCGCCTGCCGTGGCGCTGTCCGGCGGTGAGCGTCGCCGCCTCGAAATCGCCCGCGCGCTGGCGACCGATCCGACCTTCATGCTGCTCGACGAACCCTTCGCCGGCGTCGATCCGATCTCGGTTGCCGACATCCAGGCGCTGGTGCGCCACCTCACCTCGCGCGGCATCGGCGTTCTCATCACCGACCACAATGTCCGCGAGACGCTGGGCCTGATCGATCGCGCCTACATCATCCATGCCGGCGAAGTCCTGACGCATGGAAGGGCAAACGACATCGTGACGAACCCCGATGTCCGGCGCCTCTATCTTGGCGACAATTTCAGCCTTTGACGCGAAAATGCGCTTTTCGGCATATGGATGCTTTTAAGCGGAATTGAATATTTTGGACCTCGAAACGCAACTTTCGGAACGATTTTCGACGCGGTTCATCTTATTTGCGACCGGCGCTTGACCAAACCTTTGGAATAAGCAATTTTTGGGCCAGTTGAGGGATCGACGCTAGGCCTTTGCACGCCCAATGCCGGCGCACCCTTAAATCTTGAGGGGAGTTTCGCGTCCGAATGGCATTGTCAGCCAGCCTCTTCCTGCGCCAAAGCCAAAGCCTGGCCATGACGCCTCAGCTGATGCAGTCGATCCAGCTGCTGCAGATGACGCATCTGGAATTGACGCGTTTCATCGAGCAGGAAGTCGAAAAGAACCCCCTTCTGGAATTCTCGGGCAATGACGATGCGGCAGGCGCTGAGCGCCACGGCAAGGACGACTTTCACGCAAGCGACGACGCGACAGCCGGAGACGACGCCCCCGCCTACGAGCCATTGGGCGACGTCTACGAAAGCACGACGTCGACAACCGGCGAACGGATGAGCGAACAGCTCGATTCCGACTTCGAAAACGTCTTTCCCGACGACATGGCCCCGCAGCGCGCCGATGCGCCCGAACTCATCGGTCAGTGGAAATCCATGCCCGGCGGCGGCGAGGAAGGCTACGATCTCGAGGATTTCGTCGCCAACCGGACAACCCTTCGCGATTTCCTCGATACCCAGATCCCGTTCAGCGTCCACACGCCCGCCGACCGGCTGATCGCCCGGCATCTCGCCGATCAACTGGATGACGCCGGCTATCTTCACGCCGATATATCGGAGGTCGCCGAGCGACTGGGTGCTGCGCCCGCCGATGTCGCGCGCGTGCTGGAAAGCCTGCAGCAACTCGACCCGCCGGGCGTCTTTGCCCGCTCCCTGAGCGAATGCCTGGCGATCCAGCTGCGCCAGCGCGACCGGCTCGATCCCGCCATGGCGGCCCTTGTCGAAAACCTCGAACTCCTCGCCCGCCGTGATTTTGCGAGCCTGAAGAAGATCTGCGGCGTCGATGAGGAAGATTTGATCGACATGCTCGCGGAAATCCGCAAGCTCGACCCGAAACCCGGCACCGGCTTCGAGACCGGCACGTCGGAAGCCATCATTCCCGATATCGTCGTGCGCGCCGCGCCCGACGGCAGCTGGGCGGTGGAGCTCAACCCGGAAACCCTGCCGCGTGTGCTGGTCAATCACAGCTACTACGCAACCGTCGTGCGCCATGCGCCGAAGAACAGCGAAGACCACGCCTTCCTCTCGGAATGCCTGCAGACCGCCAACTGGCTGACCCGCAGCCTCGACCAGCGCGCCCGCACCATCATGAAGGTGGCGACCGAGATCGTGCGCCAGCAGGACGCCTTCCTCGTCAACGGCGTCGATCATCTGCGCCCGCTGAACCTGAAGACCGTGGCGGATGCGATCAAGATGCATGAATCGACCGTCAGCCGCGTCACGTCGAACAAATACATGCTGACGCCGCGTGGGCTTTTCGAGCTCAAATACTTCTTCACCGTCGCGATCAGTTCGGCCGAGGGCGGCGATGGCCACTCTGCGGAGGCCGTCCGTCACCGCATCCGCAACATGATCACGCTGGAAAGCCCTGAGGCCGTTCTGTCCGACGACGACATCGTCGACCTTCTGAAAAAAGGCGGCATCGACATTGCCCGCCGCACGGTCGCCAAATATCGGGAAGCGATGAATATCCCGTCTTCGGTACAGCGCCGCCGTGAAAAGCGGGCGCTCGCCAAGGTATCCGCCTGAAAGGGGCGACCTTTCATCTTCCCGACCGGAGTCTTCGAACGACCGGATTCGAAGGTTAGTCGCCTTTTAACCATTCGCTTGACTTCCCGCGACATCGCCTGTATTAGCCCGCCGCTGAAGGCAGCGGCTTAAAGCCCGCATTAGAGCGATCCCATACATTTCAAGCTGATCGGCGCAAAATTTCTTTGCGTGCGTGAAATGCTTGGATGAAGGGTGCGGTTGGAATAGACTGGCTACGCAAATCACGAAAAGAGAGGAAACTCCATGAGTGTGCGTGTATCCGGTAAACATATGGAAATCGGTGAAACCTTCCGTCTTCGGATCGAGGACGAGATCGGTCAGGCCGTTACGAAATATTTTGACGGAGGATATTCGGGCCAGGTCACTGTGGAAAAATCTGGATCTCGTTTCAGCGCGGACTGCAAGATACACCTCGACAGTGGTGCAGCCTTGCAGGCGAATGGCCAGGCGAACGACCCGCAGGCAGCCTTTGGCGCCGCCGCGGAACGCATCGCCAAGCGTATTCGCCGCTACAAGCGCAAGCTGAAGGATCACCACAATGGCAATGGCCATGCTGGATTTGCCGAAGTAACGTATACCGTGATGGATTCCGTGCCCGACGAAGACGACGAGCTTCCGGAGGATTACGCACCGACGATCGTCGCGGAGAGCTCGAAACAGCTGAAGACCATGTCCGTCGCAACCGCCGTGATGGCGCTCGACATGACGGACGAGCCGGTTTTCATGTTCCGCAGCCCAGGCAATGAGCATCTGAATATCGTCTATCGACGCAACGATGGAAATATTGGCTGGATCGACGCCGCCAATATCAAGGGCTGAGCAGACGAGCGCGGGAACGGCTGATACCGATCCCGCGCCCTGCTTTCCTGGCGGTGATGCGGACCAAGCCGGTCCGTCGAAACCGTTGACAGACGATCGGTAGGGCTTTGACCGGCACGCCGCCGGGCGCTAGACTCTACTGGGAAACGAGGACAACAAGAATGGCATTGGCAGGCTTGCTGCAACAGAATGCGATCATCCCGGCCATGAAGGCCAATTCCAAGAAGCAACTGCTTCAGGAACTGGCGGCCAAGGCATCCAAGATCACCGGCCTTCCCGAACGGGAAATTTTCGACGTCATTCTCCAGCGAGAACGCCTCGGTTCGACTGGCGTCGGCAATGGCATCGCTATCCCGCACGGCAAGCTGTCTCATCTCGACTCGATCGTCGGCATTTTCGCGCGCCTCGACACACCCGTCGATTTCGAAGCGCTGGACGACCAGCCGGTCGATCTCGTCTTCCTGCTGCTTGCACCGGAAGGCGCTGGCGCGGACCACCTGAAGGCGCTGTCGCGCATCGCCCGCGTACTGCGTGATCCCGATATGGTGGCCAAGCTGCGCGGCACGGATTCGGCCTCGGCCATCTACGCCTTCCTCGGCGACGACCAGGCCTCCAACGCGGCCTGATATTCCCTTACCTGCTTGATTTCAAAAGCTGTCGATGTCTCCGATATCGACAGCTTTCGTTTTGTCGATAGTATCCTCGCAAACATAAAGCGAGGAGAAAGGCATGGCAGGAAGGCTTCAAGGTAAAACCGCCCTGATCAGCGGCGGTGCGGGAGGATGCGGCCTTGCCGCGTCCCAGCTTTTTGCACGCGAAGGCGCGCGCGTCGGTATCGTCGATCTGCCGCGCAGCAAGGGCGAGGACGTCGCGGCCGCAATCCGCGCCGAGGGCGGCGAAGCGATCTTCGCCGCCGCCGATGTTTCGGTCTCTTCCGAGGTCAAGTCCGCCGTCAAGGCGGTGGAAGATGCTTTCGGCCCTATCACCGTTCTCTTCAATCACGCCGGCATTCTTGCCGTCGGCCCCTTCCTCGAAACGGAAGAAGACGAGTGGGACCGGCTGATGGCCGTCAATGTCCGCTCCATGTTCCTGATGACCAAGGCCGTGCTGCCCGGCATGCTGGCGGCCGGCGGCGGCAGCATCGTCTCGACGTCCTCCATCTCGGCCGTCGCCGCGACCCCGATGGAAGTGCTCTACGACACGACCAAGGGCGCCTGCCATATGTTCGCCCGCGCCATCGCGGTGGAGTTCCGCGACCGCGGCATCCGCTCCAACGCCGTCTGCCCCGGTTTCATCGCCACCGACCACGGCAAGCGCGAGCTGGTGGGCCTCGCCAAATACGGCGTCGACGTCTCCGACGCGGCGATTGCCGCCCAGCAGGGCCGGCTCTGCGACCCGATGGAGGTGGCGCAAGCCGCCCTCTTCCTTGCCAGTGACGAATCGAGCTTCGTCAACGGCACCCATCTTTTCGTCGAGAACTGCTTCACCGCGGTC
>JAVBSF010000182.1:0-5688 GCA_031556925.1 Pararhizobium sp. | reverse complement strand
ACACCGCCGTCGCCGTCCATCGTCCAGCCCGTCTTTGGCAAGAGGCCGACCACGGCTCGTCAGGACAACAGCGACCTTCAGAGACAAGTCCTACAGGCCTACCGCGCAGGCCGGGACAAAGAGAAACGCGCAGTCGGTGATTACGACTGAGTGTTTGGCCGAAGGCGTTGCAACCGCCTCCGGCCATATCCAAAACCGGAAAGGAATGTGGAATGGATAAGAACCAGAATAATACGCCACCGCCCGAACAGCAACAGGGCGATCTGACGAAGGTCTATGTGCCGACGCCGACCTCCATGCAAATCGTGGCAACGCTCGAATTCGCCCAGGAAGAGGGCGAAATCGTATCGGTCTCCGGCATGCCGGGCATCGGCAAAACCCAGTCTCTCCGGCAGTTTGAGGCCAGTGCCTCGCCTGTTTGGTATGTCGAATTCTCCGACGATACGTCCAGCGTTTTCGCCACCCTGACGGAAATCGCGCTTGCCCTGGGCTTCAACGAGGTGCCGAGCAAGCCCGATGACGTTCGCCGCCAGATCGTTCGGCGCGTCAAAGGCACGAAGGGCATCATCCTGTGCGATGAAGCCCAGCATTTGAGCACCAAGGGCTTCGAGGTCATCCGGACCATTCATGACCGCAGCGGCGTTGCCATCGCCTTGTGCGGACATCTGGACCTTGCCGACAAGATCGCCCGACTTCCCCAGCTCGCAGGCCGCATCACGGCTCCGTTGCGGGTTGGCGCAGCCCGTTCCGAGGATGCCGATGCGCTCTTTGACGCATGGGGCCTGACGGACAAGCGGTCGCGGGATTACCTGCGCCGTCATGCCGCCAACGCCACAGGCCTGCGCCGTATCGCCAAGGCTTTCCGCATTGCCCGAGGAATGGCGATTGGCGCTGGAACGCCGATCTCCTTCGACCACATCCGCGCCGCCTGGGCGTCTCTCCAAGAAACCGTCATCGAAGCGTGAGGACCGGACATGTCTACCACTGACCACCATTCCGAAATGCCCGCCTCGCGCGGTTTCAATCGTGACACCACGTCGCCAGTCGGCCCGCAGGACGTGCTGAACCTGCGCCCGCTTTCTGGCCGTCTCGGGCACAACGGCCCGTACTTTGGCGATGCCGCCATTGATCCGGTCTCGCATGACTGCAACCGGATCGAGGGCCATTCGGCGCTCTTCCGCAACGTGAATGCCTTCGAGGCCGATCTCCGCAAGGCGATCACGGTTATTTGGGATGAAACGACCGCGCTCAACGTCCTGCGCCATCGCGTTGCCGAAGGATCGGAGCAGCCGGAGGAAGCGATGGAGCATGCCGCGAACGCCCTGACAATGGCATCCCAGTACATGCAGGAAGCCTATCTCGTTGCCGAAATCCTTGATGAGCGGGAACGGCGGCGGCTGAAGGAGCGGGACGCGAAGGACTTCATGGCGCTGGTGCCTTCGACCCCGCCCGCGCAGATGTCGTCTCTCGACCGCCTTGCGGAAGAGGGCGAACTGACGTGGAAAATCTCGGTTCTTCTGGATCGTATGGGCCAGTCCAGAGGCGCGAAATACGACTGGCCGAAACCGGGCGCTGACCAGTTGAAGGAACTTACCGGACGGCTTGTGAAGGCGCTCACGGCTCCGACAACTGAGGAACTGGAAGCCATGCCCGACGACGCTCTCAGCGCCGAGCTGCGGGCGCTCGAAGAGAAGATCAGCGAAATGCGCCAGTCCGTTTCGCTGATCCATGCCGTTCGTCTTATCCGGCGCAATCGTTGAGGAGGGAATGACCATGCCGACAATCCGCCAAGAGGTCTACAGCGACGTTCCCGAGGTTCTGGAAACGCTGAACACGACGACAAGCATGCTCGAAGCCTTCAGCGTTCTGCTGGAGCATGCGCACCGTTCCGGCGAGGACCTCAAGTCCTACAGCACGGGTATCGAGCGCCTGTTCAACCAGCAGGTCGAGGACCTGAAGTTCATCGAGACGGCCCTACGCGAACAGTATCAGGAGATGAAGGTCAGCAAGCTTGAGGTGCGCGATCTCGCCACTTTGGCCCAGTGGGCGGGCGTAAGCCCGAAGATCGCGGCCAACGTCGTTTCCATCGCCACAGGCATCAATCTGCCGGAGAGCAGCGAGGAGACATATCGCGAACTGGTCGAAACCGCACAGCAGGTTTCGTTCGTTCGGGCGATGCAGAACGTTGCCGATATCGAGGCGATCTCCGAGGCGACGGCGGTCCCAGTCGAGACGGTCAGCCGCGTCCTGGACGAAGCTTATTTCTACAATCCCCGCCGCATGGCGGCGATCCGTGAAGCCAATGAAAGGGCAAAGGAAGAGAAAGGAGCATCTTATGTCGGAGCATGATCGCGGATCAGCTCGTGAGGCTGGCGAGTGCGGAGACGCAACTCGTACCAGCATCACGGAAGCCGATCTTTACGTTGCCAGTGCAGATGGCCGCTTCGCGCGGCCATCCATCGTAACGGTCTCAGACGCGCGTACTGGCCTGATCCAGAGCGCTACGGTGCAGGAGGCGCACGATGGCAAGGAATAGCGCCGTCGCACCTGCGACGAAAAAGCAGATCGCCCTTCTCCACGTCGCCAAGCGCGAACTGGGGCTTGCCGACGAAGACTATCGGGCCATTCTGGCCCGATACGGCCATTGCGACAGCGCCGCCGATCTCAACGCATCCGGCTTCACCAGCGTCATGAAATACATGGCCGCGCTGGGCTTCAAATCGACCTCTGCAACGCCTTCCGGCTTCGGTGAGCGCCGTGGCATGGCAAGCCCTGCACAGGTCGATCTCATACGGGCGCTATGGCTGAAATACCATGGCGAGGGAGACGAGAAGGAAACCGCCCTCAACAACTGGCTGTCGCGTTTCCACAAGGTATCGGCGCTCCGGTTCGTTGATGTCGTCAAGGCTTCGAAGATCATCACCGCCCTCAAGCGGATGACCTCGCGGCAGAAAGAGGAAAATTGAGCCAGTTTTTAAGGCCGTGGAGCGCGTTTCCCGTTCGGGACGATGCTCTGCGGCCTTTTCTCATTCAAACGCCCCTGTGGGCCTGAAATCGAAGGAAAGAGCATGCCTAAGAAAATCAAGTACGTGGAAATCGAGGTGGCGAAGATCGACCGCCAGAAATACGCAGTGGTCCCGCTTCGCGAATATGAGGCGTTTGTTCGCGAGCATCGCCTCAAGAGGGCGTGCGTTAGGCCGAGGCCGTCGAAGATCGACCAGAACCCGGAGCTCGCGGCATTCCTCGCGGAGATTTTGGGAACGAAGCCCATGCCTGAAGTGATCGCGGATTGCCATGCCAGATTCGGAGCTGAGAACGTCCCGACCATGAACCGGATTTACGCCCACTGGCAGAAACTGCGGCGGCAAGCCATCCTTGATGGCGAGGAAAGAAGCACGCTCGGAGCCTTCCCGGCTGATCGTTTGAGGCCTCATGCGTCGAAGATCGAGCGTAGCCCCGAACTGGCGGCTCTGCTCGCCGCCATCCTCGGGACGAAGCCTATCGATGACGTAATGACCGAATGCCTGGCTAAGTTCGGCGCATCGAACGTGCCTTCCAAGTCCGCCGTCTACCATCATTGGCAAAAGCTGCGCCAGCAGGCCGCAGAGACCGCACGGAAGGAAAGCGACCATGAGTAAGGGCGTTGGCAGCATCATGGGCTTGGAGCGGTGCCTGACCTGCAACAAGCTGGCGCTCCATGAGGACACAATCACAATTCCCGTATCCGAATATGAAGCTCTGAAGGTGGCTGCCGATACCAGCGTCCAGCGCAAGAAGATTGCCAGCTACCGCGCCGTCTCCGGCTCGAAGATCGCCAAGAACCCGGAGATGGCGGAATTCATCATTGAGTGCGCCGCTACTATGTCGGTGTCCGAGGTGACGGAAGCTTGCAAGGCACGGTTCGGCGCAGCCACCCCGTCATGGTCCACGATCTTCCGATTTTTGGACGCTATCAAGAAGGGCGGGAGGTAATCTCGCCCTTGATCTTTACTTCGTCGCGATTTTTTATACTTTCAGCAGCGGACCTCCCGAGCGCCCCCACAGACTGGTGAATACGCTCGCATAAGCTTGGATTATCCCGCAAAATCTCAGGTCAAACCTACTGTCCGGCTAGATCAAACCATATGTCTGTACACACCGCAAGCTCGATCGTTCCCTCTCCCCGCAAGCGGAAAGAGGGCTAGGGTGAGGGGCAATGCCGCAGATACGGATAGTGCGGCACAGCCCCTCATCCGCCCTTCGGGCACCTTCTCCCCGCAGGCGGGGAGAAGGACCAGGCCGCACCGTCCGTATGGGAGGACGGCCTGCCCATGACCGCAACAGAATCCATCGACAGCTTCCATCGCGGTCGCTTCCATGTCGTGCAGCCCTTGGGTCAGGGGCATCGTTCGGGCATGGATGCCATGCTTCTTGCGTCTCTCGTCGCAGATGGACGCCCGATCCGGGTTGCCGATCTCGGGGCAGGAGCCGGTGCCGCCGGCATGGCCGTCGCATCCCGTCTCGACAACGCCCAGGTGACCCTGGTCGAGCGCTCGCCGACCATGGCGGCGTTTGCCCGCCGAAGCCTGAAGCTCCCCGAAAATTTTCGTTTCTCCGGTCGCGTCGATGTCATCGAGGCCGATGTCGCGTGGAAGGGGCGTGAGCGCGTCGCCGCCGGTCTTGCCGATGACAGTTTCGACCACGTCATCATGAACCCGCCCTTCAATGACGGCTCCGACCGGCGCACGCCCGATCCGCTGAAGGCGGAAGCCCATGCCATGGAAGAGGGGCTGTTCGAGACATGGATACGCACCGCCGGCGCGATCATGCGGCCGGGCGGGCAGCTATCCCTCATTGCCCGGCCCGAATCGATCGCCGAGATCATCGCCGCCTGTGGCCGGCGCTTTGGCGGGCTGGAAATCACCGCACTCCATCCGCGGCCGGGCGAAAACGCCGTCCGCATTCTTCTGACCGCGATCAAGCAGAGCCGGGCGCGACTGGCGCTGCGGGCGCCGCTCATCATGCATGAGGACGATGCCCATCGCTTCACGGCCTATGTCGATGATCTCAACAACGGCCGCGCCGCCCACGCGAGGAAAACGGTTTCCGCGCGCCGATGACGGATTTTTGACAGGGGGCATTGCGTTCGCCCTGTCAATACATACATCCCCCTGACGATATTGCTGCCAAACGGAGGTTTTATGGCCGGATTCTTCAGAAAGCTGATGCCGAAGCGGTTTCGCAAAAGCGGTGTCACGATCCCTGTTGTCCGGCTGCATGGAGCGATCATGGCCGGTGGCGGCCAGTTCCGCCCGCCGCTCAATCTCGCCTCCGTTGCCTCCGTTCTCGAAAAGGCCTTCGCCGTCAAGGATGCGCCCGCCGTCGCCATCTCGGTCAATTCGCCCGGCGGTTCGCCGGTGCAGTCGCGGCTGATCTTCCAGCGCATCCGCGATCTGGCGGAGGAAAAGAAGAAGCGTGTCATCATCTTCGTCGAGGATGTCGCGGCCTCCGGCGGCTACATGATCGCGCTGGCCGGCGATGAGATCATAGCCGATCCCACCTCGATCGTCGGCTCCATCGGCGTGGTTTCCGGCGGCTTCGGATTTCCGGAATTGCTGAAGAAGATCGGTGTCGAGCGCCGCGTCTATACGGCCGGCGAAAACAAGGTGATGCTCGATCCTTTCCAGCCGGAAAAGGAAAAGGATATCG
>JAVBSF010000014.1:0-12618 GCA_031556925.1 Pararhizobium sp. | reverse complement strand
ATCTGGCTGACGACGAACCACGCGGCGACGCCGCCGGCAAAGAGCGCGAAGATCGCGGTCGAAAGGCCGAGCATGGCATATTCATAGCAGAAGGCGCGGATCAGTGTTTTCCGCGTCGCCCCGAGCGTCTTCAGCACGACGGCATCATGCATCCGGGCGCGGTTGCCGGCTGCCAGGGCGCCTGCAAGCACAAGCACCGAAGCGACAAGCGCGACGGCGGCCGCCGCGCGAATCGCCGTTGCCAGCTGCCCGACTAGCTCGTTGACGATATCCAGCGCATCTTTCACCCGGACGCTGGTGATCGTCGGATAGGTGTTGGTGATCGCCCGGAGCGTTGTCGCTTCCTTCTCGGCCGTCGCTTCGGGATCGATGACGGTCGCGATCCACGCATGGGGTGCGCCGGCAAAGGTGTTGGGCGAGAAGACCATGACGAAATTGATCGACAGCGATTCCCATTCGACGCGGCGGAAGTTGGCAATCCTGGCGGTGATGTTGCGGCCGAGCACATTGACGGTCACCATGTCGCCGATCTTAAGGCCAAGCTCGCCAGCCTCTTGCGCGGAGAAGGAGACGAGCGGTTCACCCTGATACTCGGGTGCCCACCACTGACCTTCGCTGAGCGTGGAGTTTTCCGGCACGTTCTTGGCATAGGTGATGCCACGGTCGCCACGCAGCACCCATTGGCCTTCCGGCGGCACGGTCATCTTAGCGACGTCCTGACCGTTGAAGGCAAGGATGCGACCGCGCAGCATCGGGACTTCGATGATCTTGCCGTCCGGCAGGTTTTCCCTGAGCAGATTGCGGAAACCGTCGATCTCCGTGCCCTGAATGTCGACGAAGAAGAAGTTCGGAGCGCGTTCCGGCAGATTGCCGGTCAGTTCCCGGCGCAGATTGCCGTCGATCAGGGCGAGCGTGACGAGCAGCGCCAGTCCGAGGCCAAGCGAGAGAACGACCGAAGGCGTGAGCGCGCCGGGGCGGTGGATATTGCCAATGGCGAGCCGGAGCGCCGGCGATTTCACCCTGGGCGCATGCTTCGCAAGGAAAGCGACGACGATCGATACGCCGCGCAGAACGACGAAGGAAAAGGCGATCGCGCCGAGGAAGGTCAGCGAAATTCTGCGATCGTAGGCCGTCAGCACAGCAAGGCCGGCAAGCGCGGCCAGGCAGGCGGCTGCGCCGAGCAGATAAGGCCAGCGCGGCCAGGCCTGCCGTTCGAAACTCTGCTCGCGAAACAGCGCCGTCGCCGGCACGCTGCGCGCACGCCCGAGCGGAAGGAAAGCGAAGGCGAGCGCCGTCAGCACGCCGAACAGGGCGGCAAGCCCAAGCGCGGACGGGTAAAGTGCGAAATCGGTGGAGACGGGCAATACGCCCGCCAGGAACTGGGCGGCGACATAGGGGATGAGAATGCCGAGCAGAAGGCCAATGGCAATGCCGATCGCGGCGATCATCAGAATCTGCAAGAGATAGATCATGGTGATCAGCGAGCCCGGCGCGCCAAGGCATTTGAAGGCGGCGATGACGCCGCGCTTCGAATCGAGATAGGCGCGCACCGCATTGGCCACGCCGACGCCGCCCACGATCAGGGCCGTCAGGCCGACAAGCGTCAGGAACTGCGAGAAGCGGGTGATATTGGCGGCCAGCGAAGGAGCGGCATTGCGGCTGGTGCGGACCGACCATCCGGCCTGCGGGAATTTCTCCTGTGCCTGACTGACCAGAGCCGGCACGGATGTCGGGTCGCTTACCTTCACCGTGTAGGTATATTCGACGTGACAGCCGGTCTGGACGAGGGCGGAGGCGGCCAGCGGCTCGGAAGAAACAAGCAGGCGCGGCGCAAAGCCGAAACCGTCGGAAAGCACATCAGGCTCCGTCACGATCGTACCGGCGATAACGATCCGCGCCTTGCCGAGCAGCAGTTCGTCGCCAATGGTGATGCCCAGCCGGTCGAGAAGCAGCGGCGCGACAAGCGCATTGTGCAGATCGCCCTTCGTCGCGAGCATATCGGCCAAGGGCGCTTTCGGCTCACTTTCGACGGAGCCGTAGAGCGGATAGGCGCCATCAACCGCCTTCAACTCGACAAGTGCCTGATTGGAACCATCCGGCAGCCGCGCCATGGAGCGCAGGCCGGCGGAAGCGGAGACTTCGCCAAGGCTATCAATGAAGGCGCGCTCGTCGGTGTTTGCGGCGCGATTATTGAGTTCAAAACGGATATCGCCGGCCAGCAATTCCCGGCCTTGGGATGCGATCGAATGGGTGATCGACTGGGAGAGGGAATTCACCCCGGCAATTGCCGCGGTGCCGAGCGCGATGCAGGCGAGGAAGATGTAGAAGCCCCGAAGGCCGCCGCGCATTTCGCGAAGCGCCAGTCGGAAAGCGAGAGAAAGGCTCAAGCCCCCGGGCATCTACTCGGCGCTCATGCGGAGAGTGCTTCCGAACGGGTGGCATCGTCGCCCTTGTGGCCATGGGAGACGATTTCGCCGGAGCGCACCTGAACCTGCCGGGAGCAGCGATCGGCGAGCGCAGGATCATGGGTTACGAGCACCAGCGTCATGTCGCGCTCGGCCTGCTTGGAGAAGATCAGGTCTGCGATCTGGCGACCGGTTTCGGCATCGAGATTGCCGGTCGGCTCGTCGGCGATCAGCAGTTTCGGCGATGGTGCAAGCGCGCGGGCGATCGCCACACGCTGCTGCTCGCCGCCGGAAAGCTGGCCCGGATAATGCGAAAGCCGCTCGCCGAGACCGACCGAAACAAGCTCTCGCCGGGCGATATCGAAAGCACCGGAGATATTGGCCAGTTCCAGCGGGACCGCGACGTTTTCGAGTGCCGTCATATTGGGGATGAGGTGGAAGGACTGGAAGACGATGCCGATATTGCGGCCCCGGAAGGCTGCCACCTGATCTTCGCTCAGCCCGTGCAGCGGCGTGTTGTCGATGAAGATTTCACCGGAATCGAGCTTTTCGAGACCGGCCAGCACCATCAGCAACGTTGATTTGCCGGAACCGGATGGGCCAACAATGCCGACGGACTGACCCGCGCCGATATCGAGGCTGATGGATTTGAGCACATGAACCGAGGCCGCCGCCTGGCCGAGTGTGAGGTCCGCATTTTTCAGCGCGATCATGGTTCTTGCCAAAGAAATCCATCCTATATGTAGAAATATCCATTGCCCGGAAGGCTCGATCTTCCGCCGACTTAGGGACGAAAGCATGTTCATTAAAGGGTTTGCGGCTTTTTTGTTGACGCTTGCACTCGGCTTTACCGTAACGGCCGCCGCCCGCGCGGAGCCGCTGCAGCTGGTCGGTTTCGGCGATAGTTTGATGGCCGGCTACCAGTTGCCGCCCGAAGATGCCTTTCCTGCGCGGCTTGAGAAAGCGCTGAAGGCTGAGGGTCACGACATCGTGATCTCCAATGCCGGCGTTTCCGGCGACACGACCTCCGGCGGCCTTGCCCGGATCGACTGGTCTGTGCCGGACGGAACGAAAGGCGTCATCCTCGAGCTTGGCGCGAACGACGCCCTGCGCGGCATCCCGCCGGAAGAAAGCCGAAAAAACCTCGTCGCCATGATCGAGAAACTGAAGGGCCGCAATATTCCGGTGCTGTTGGTCGGCATGCTGGCGCCGCCGAACATGGGCGATGACTATGCCGCCCGCTTCAATCCGATCTACCCGGAACTTGCCTCGACCTACGGCGTTGAGCTCTATCCATTCTTCCTCGATGGCGTGGTGGAAAACGCCGCCTTGAAAATCGAGGACGGTATGCATCCGAATGCCGATGGCGTGCAGACCATGGTCGATAAATTTCTTCCCTATGCGGAGCGGTTTCTTGATGGAATCGCGGAAAGGAAATCTTGATCGGCCGGTGCAGAACTTCTTAATTGGTTCTGGACAAATATTGCAGGTGCGAAATTGCAGTTGCATGGCGGAGCAGACCATGTTCCGCTGAGCTATCTGCAAGAGATTCGGGGAGCTCGATATGCCGAGACTTTTCACCGCCCTCGAGATACCGCGTAATGCCGCGATGAGCCTTTCATTGTTGCGTGGCGGTCTTCCCGGTGCCCGCTGGATCGACGTGGAAAACTACCACATTACCCTGCGCTTCATCGGAGACGTCGACGGACGCACCGCCGACGAGATCGTCGATCGCCTCGATCGCATCGACCGGCCCGAATTTCAGCTGCAACTCACCGGCATGGGCGCTTTCGGCTCCAAGAAGCCGCATTCGATCTTCGCCGGCGTCAGCAACCCGCCCGAACTCTATGCGCTGCAGGCCGAAATCGAGCGCATCTGCCAACGTCTCGGACTGCCCGCCGATCCCCGCAAATTCACGCCGCACGTAACGCTTGCCCGGCTGCGCAACTCGCGGGTCGAAGATGTCGTCAAGTATCTATCCGGCCGGGGCGGCTTTCATACGAACAGCTTCACCGTTCCCCGCTTCGTGCTGCTCTCGTCGCGCGATTCGGTCGGCGGCGGGCCCTATCTGACGGAAGAGGTTTTCCCGCTTCGGGAGCCGTTCTCCAGCGGTACCTCCGACAGCGCCGTTCATCCGCTCTGATCTGATTTTCCTTGCGGCGTTTTCCGCGCCGCCCCATGCTGCCGGAAACGAAGCAGGGAGGATGCGCCATGGCCCGGGATAAACTTGCCTCTGATGATGTGGCCGAGCGGCTGAAGGAGATGCATGGCTGGGTGCTCGCCGAAGATGGGGCCTCTATCTGGAAGGCCTTCCGTTTCAAGACCTTCGTCCAGGCTTTCGGCTTCATGAGCGAATCGGCTCTGGCCGCGGAAAAGCTCGATCATCATCCTGAATGGTTCAATGTCTACAACAAGGTCGACGTGACGCTGACCACCCATTCGGCTGGAGGCCTGACCGAACTCGATTTCAAGCTGGCCGAAAAAATGGACAAGGCTGCGGCCGGCCGTATGCCCGATCATTTGAAATAGACGGCAACCGTCCCATATCAGGGGAATGGAACACGGATCGCGCAAGATGGATGACGTCAAGATCGGGGAAATTCTCCTGCCCGGCGAGGAAAGCGAACAGGAGGCCCGCGCCAACAGGGTGCGCCGCCGTTTCTGGCCGACCATGAAGCGGGCCGTGCGCCAGCTTCCCTTCAGCCGCGATGTCGTGGCCGCCTACTACTGCGCCATGGACCCGACGACGCCGATGCGCACGCGCGGCATTTTGCTCGGGGCGCTCGCCTATTTTGTGCTGCCTTTCGATATCATTCCAGACGTCTTCGCGCTTGTCGGCTTTTCCGACGATATCGCTGTCCTGACGGCTGCTTTTGCCGCCATCAGCGGCCAGATCAAGGAAGACCACTACATCAAGGCCGACGATGCCCTGAAGGACGAGTTGCACGAAGCCGGATCGGCCGCCCGCTAAGCGCCACTTTCGGGTTCGTGATCGCGTCACGATGCCTATGCCAAACTCTTGCCTGATTCTTCCTTCCATAAACGCTTGTTGGCCACGTTTCCGCATTTTCGCGCGATCATGACGATCGATGGGAGGGAAACAGGCCGGCGGGCTTAAGTCTGAAGGTCGCTTTGGAAATGTCCTCCTTATCCTTTCGTTTTGTCATTGTGGCCGATATCGGCGGCATTGCGCGGATGATGGCGGCAGATCGCGCGGTTTCGTCGCAATTTGCGTCGCCAGCTGTTCCATATTAAAGCGAGATGGTGACGAATTCGGCTGATGTTGACGGTTTGGTAACCTGAATTAAGTCAAAATAAATCTAATCATGCGTGCCCGGCTAATGGCTGAACGGGCGTTGGCTAGCAAGAAACCGGCAGGACAAGATGTTTGTAAGAAAGCTCACCACCGCACTCGCAATCGTAATGGCATGCGCAAGCGCTGCTTCGGCCCAGTCGCCGACCCGCATCCAGCAGTTCAATGCTTGGGGCGCCTATTCCTATACGGCTGGCGCCGGCAAGGTCTGCTACGTGCTGTCGGTTCCGAAGGAAAAGACCCCGGCAACCGTCGATCACGGCGATATCTTCTTCCTCGTGTCGCAGCGTCCGGGCCAGAACATCTCCTACGAGCCGCAGGCGATGATGGGCTATCCGCTGCAGGAAAATTCCAAGGTCACGGTGACCATCGACAACAAGAGCTTCACCATGTTCACCAAGGGCAACTCCGCCTGGGTGGAAAATGCCGCTGAAGAGCCGGCCCTCGTCGCCGCGATGAAGGGCGGCAAGGCGATGTCTGTTGCCGCGAAGTCGCGCAAGGGTACGGCCACCAACTATTCCTACTCGCTCTCGGGCATCTCGGCTGCCCTGAAGCAGATCGAATCCTGCAAGTAAAATCTTGCAACGACAGAATTTGAGCCATCCCGCCGGTCCCCGATCGGCGGGATTTTTCGTGTCATGGCGTAGCTGCAGGGCTGCCCTGAGGCGCAGGATGGTGACGTGGGCCAAAAACCATGCTAAAGCGCCGCCAAAGATGGCTGCGAGGATTGGTTTTCGATCCCGGCCATGAATTCTGATCAGCATCACGACCCATTCGACTGGCGCCTAAGCGCTCGAAGGGATCGTGCTTGCTTCAAGGATGGGAAAATCGCAGGCATGACTGCCACCGAAACACTTAATCTGGAACGTCCGGCACCGATACGCCCCGCTATCCTCTCGGAAAAGCCGACGCTGATCGGGCTGACCCGCGAGGAAATGGGCGAGGCGCTGGTTGAGGTCGGCGTGCCGGAACGCCAGGTCAAGATGCGCGTCAGCCAGCTCTGGCACTGGCTGTATGTGCGCGGCGTGTCCGATTTCGATCCCATGGCCAATATCTCCAAGGACATGCGCGAGATCCTGCGCCGGCATTTCACCATTGCCCGGCCCGAAATCGTCGACGAGCAGATTTCGAGCGACGGCACCCGCAAGTGGCTCTTGCGCTTCCCGCCGCGCGGTGCCGGCCGTCCGGTCGAGATCGAAACCGTCTACATTCCCGAAGAAGGCCGCGGCACACTCTGCATTTCGAGCCAGGTCGGCTGCACGCTCACCTGTTCCTTCTGCCATACCGGCACGCAGAAGCTGGTCCGCAATCTGACCTCGGAAGAAATTCTGTCGCAGCTGCTTCTTGCGCGCGATCGTCTGGGCGACTTCCCGGATCGTGACACGCCGGCCGGTGCCATTGTGCCCGCCGAAGGCCGCAAGGTCTCCAATATCGTCATGATGGGCATGGGCGAGCCGCTTTACAATTTCGAAAGCGTCAAGAAGGCGCTGTTGATCGCCACCGATGGCGACGGCCTATCGCTGTCTAAGCGCCGCGTTACGCTCTCGACCTCCGGCATCGTGCCGGAAATCTATCGCACCGGCGAAGAGATCGGCGTCATGCTGGCGATCTCGCTGCATGCGGTGCGCGACGACCTGCGCGACATGCTGGTGCCGATCAACAAGAAGTATCCGCTGAAGGAACTGCTCGACGCCTGCCGCGCCTATCCGAGCCTGTCGAATGCCCGCCGCATCACCTTCGAATATGTGATGCTCGACGGCGTCAACGACACGCTGGAAGACGCCAAGGAACTGGTACGCTTGCTGAAGGGCATTCCCGCCAAGATCAACCTGATCCCCTTCAACCCCTGGCCGGGCACCAATTACCAGTGTTCCTCCTGGGAGCAGATCGAGAAGTTTGCCGACTTCATTAATCAGGCCGGCTATGCCTCGCCGATCCGCACGCCGCGCGGCCGCGATATCCTTGCCGCTTGCGGCCAGCTGAAGTCGGAGTCCGAACGCATGCGCAAGGTCGACCGCATGGCTTTCGAAGCCATGATGATCGCCAATCACGGCGCCGACGACTGATCACGAAGTTTGATGGGAGTGCGACATTTCCGCGATTGATTTTATGAGTTGGCTTTCCTAGAACGCCTGAAAATTAATCGAGGAGAAACACCCATGCGTTCCATCCTGCTCGCCCTTGCGGCGACTGTTGCCCTTTCCATGCCGGCGCGCGCCGATGACGTCACCGTTGCCGTGACCGCCATCGTCGAACACCCCGCTCTCGATGCCGTCCGCGACGGCGTCAAGGATGCGCTGGCGGCAGCCGGCTACAAGGAAGGCGAGAACCTGACCTTCCTCTATGAATCGGCCCAGGGCAACCCGGCAACGGCCGCCCAGATCGCCCGTCAGTTCGCTGGCGAAGGCCCTGATGTAATCGTTCCGATCTCCACGCCTTCGGCTCAGGCCGTCGTATCCTCGACCCGCGATATCCCGGTTGTCTTTACGGCTGTTTCCGACCCGCTCGGCGCACAGCTCGTCACCGACATGGAAAAGCCCGGCGCGAATGTCACCGGCATTTCCGATATGTCGCCGGTTGCCGAGCACGTTGCCCTCATCAAGGAAATCGTCCCGACCGCCAAGTCGATCGGCTTCCTCTACAATTCCGGCGAAGCCAACTCGGTATCGCTGCTCGCCGTCCTGAAGACCGAAGCTGAAAAGGCCGGCCTGACGGTTGTCGAGTCCGCCGCCACCAAGTCGGCTGAAGTTCAGGGCGCTGCCCGTGCCCTCGTTGGCCGCGCCGACGTGCTCTACGTTCCGACCGACAATACGATTATCTCCGCTCTCGAAGGCGCCGTTGCCGTTGCCGAAGAAGCCAAGCTGCCGCTGTTCACCGCCGATACCGATTCGGTTTCGCGTGGTTCGCTCGCAGCCCTCGGCTTCAACTACCGCGACGTCGGCAAGCAGACCGGCGAAGTCGTCGTTCGTATCCTCAAGGGCGAAAATGCTGGCGATATTCCGGTTCGCATTGCCGCCGGCTCCGATCTCGTCATCAACAAGGCCGCAGCAACCAAGATGGGCGTGACCTTCCCGGAAAGCGTGCTGAAGCGCGCCAACCGCGTCGTCGAATAAAATACGGAAGGTCTTTTCGCGGAGACGTGGGCGTTTACCTTCGTCGTCCCCTCTTCCCGCTTGCAGGGAAAGGGCCAGGGTGGGGCGAAATTCTCCTCCCTTGGAACGTCGAGGCCAAGCCCCTCATCCGCCCTTCGGGCACCTTCTCCCCGCACGCGGGGAGAAGGGACAAGCGGCAAGCTCCTGCCCTATCTTCGAGAAGAAGCCTTCCGGCAGATATGAAACAACCGCAAAACTGCCTCCGTCGCTGACGGGGGCGGTTTCGTGTTATGTGATGGACAGCGTCCCAGCCTCTTGGGGCGACATTAAACGAAAGGGCGAGAGCCTTGAGTCAGATTGCCTTCTGGGGTGCCGTGGAACTGGGGCTGGTCTATGCCTTCGTCGCGCTCGGCGTTTTCCTTGCCTTCCGCGTTCTGGATTTTCCGGATCTGACGGTCGACGGTTCGTTTCCGCTGGGTGCGGCGGTCGCTGCCGTGCTGATCATTGCCGGCCTCAATCCTTGGCTCGCCTCCGGCGTTTCGATGATTGCAGGCGCTGCCGCCGGCCTGGTGACGGCGATGCTCAATGTGCGCTTCCGCATCCTCAATCTGCTCGCCTCGATCCTGACGATGATCGCGCTGTTCTCTGTCAATCTGCGTGTCATGGGCAAGCCTAATGTCGCGCTGCTCAATGTCGATACGATGCTGAGCCCGTTCTACGGCCATGGTCTCCGGGATTTCTACGTTCGCCCGCTGTTCATCGGCGTGCTGGTCGTGATCGCTGTCATTCTCGTCTGGCGCTTCCTTGAAAGCGATGCCGGCCTTGCGATGCGCGCCACCGGCGCCAATGCCCGCATGTCGCGCGCACAGGGCATCAACACCGATCGCCAGATCTATCTCGGCATCGCCATCTCCAATGCGCTGGTCGCGCTTGGCGGCGCGCTCTTTGCCCAGACGAACGGCTTCGCTGACGTCACCTCCGGCGTCGGTACCATCGTCGTCGGCCTTGCCGCCGTCATCATCGGCGAAACCCTGCTCGGAACACGCGGCATCCTGATCGCGCTGATCGGCTGCGTTCTCGGCTCGATCCTGTACCGCATCGCCATCCAGTTGGCGCTCTCGACCGACATGCTGGGCCTGCAGGCCTCCGACCTCAATTTCGTAACGGCGGTGCTGGTGACGTTCGCGCTCATCCTTCCCCGTCTTCGCCGCGGAGGTGCCGCATGATCTCGCTCAAGGATATCAAGGTCGTCTTCGGCAAGGGAACGCCGCTGCAGAAGCAGGCGCTGAACGGCGTCAGCCTGACCATCGAGCAGGGCTCCTTCGTCACCGTCATCGGCTCCAACGGCGCCGGCAAGTCGACGCTGCTCGGCGTGCTCGCCGGTGATGTGCTGCCGACCGAAGGCCAGGTGCTGATCGGCACGACCGATGTTACCCGCCGTTCGACGGCTAGCCGCGCCGGCCTCGTTGCCCGCGTCTTTCAGGATCCGCTGACGGGGAGCTGCGGCCCACTGTCGATCGAGGAAAATCTGGCGCTTGCCGCCCGCCGTGGCGAACGTCGTGGACTGGTCTCCGCTCTTGGTCCGAAGCGCCGCGAACATTTTCGCGAACGGATCGCCGATCTCAATCTCGGCCTCGAAAACCGCATGCAGGACCGCATGGACCTGCTCTCCGGCGGCCAGCGTCAGGCAGTATCACTGGTCATGGCAACGCTTGCGGGCTCCGAAGTCCTGCTGCTTGACGAACATACGGCGGCGCTCGATCCGGGCATGGCCGAATTCATCATGGGCCTGACGCAGAAGATCGTCTCCGAGCGCAAGCTGACGACGCTGATGGTCACCCACTCGATGCGCCAGGCGCTCGATTACGGCCACCGTACCGTCATGCTGCACGGCGGCGAGATCGTGCTCGACGTCGCCGGTGACAGCCGCAAGGACCTGCAGGTCGAAGACCTTATCGCCATGTTCCGCAAGATGCGCGGCCAGACGCTGGACGACGACGCATTGCTGATCGGGTAATCCCGATCAGCGCGCCTGCGTGAACAGGATCTTCACGGCGAAGATCGAGAAGACGCCCGAAAACACATAGTCGATGGTGCGCAGCACGCTTTTGCGCTGTTGCAGCCAGCCCGACAGCCAGTCGGCCGTCAGGATGACGGCGATGTTGACCGGCATCGCGGCGACGATGAAGAACACGCCGAGGACCAGCAGCTTCTGCGTCACCGCCGGATCGTGGGCGGTCACGAACTGCGGCAGGAAGGTCATGAAGAAGATGATGACCTTCGGGTTAAGCAGGTTCACCCCGAGCCCGGTCGAGATGTTCGCGAGCGAGCTTGCGTTAGCCGGGGCATTTTCCTTCTTCACTGTCAGCGTCGAGCCGTACCGGATCGCCTGCACCGCCAGCCAGAAGAGATAGGCCGCGCCACCGGTCTTCAGGATCATGAAGGCGGTCGGCGAGGCCGTGATCAGCGCGGAGATGCCGAAAGCAACCAGCAACGTATGCACGAGGCAGCCGAGACTTGTGCCGATCACCACGAACATCGCCGCACCCTTGCCCTGTGACAGCGCCCGGCTGATCGAAAGCGTCATGTCCGGTCCAGGCGTTGCTGCAAGCAGCAGGGTTGCGGCGGTGAAGGCAAGAAGCGTCGGCAGCGAAGGCAGGAAGTCCATGGTCGGTCTTTCGCGAAAGGTCGGTATTTATTGTCGGCGGTGCTAACATATTCGCACTGTCGACGCGATGCTTTTCACGCCCTATCCGAATGAATGGAAGGGCGCGAAAAGCCGCAATCTCGGCCTGCGGCTTGACTTTGCGGCCCATTTCCTGTTTATGCGCGAAAATCTGCTGACAAGTGACAACTTGAAGCCGCCGACCGGGACCCGCAAAGGTATAAAGAGATCCCGGAGGTCAACACCCGACAGCGCGTTGCGCCCTCGGGTGCTTTTTGACTTTGCGTCTTGTTTTCACCGTCGCGGATACCACGTTTCCGGAAACCGGAAACAAGAAGGATGAGTCGATGTTTGAAAGTCTCCAGGACCGCCTTGGGTCAATCCTGAATGGATTGACCGGTCGTGGCGCGCTGTCGGAAGCCGATGTAACGGCTGCCCTGCGCGAGGTTCGCCGTGCGCTTCTGGAAGCCGACGTCGCGCTCGAAGTCGTTCGCTCCTTCACTGACAAGGTTCGCGAAAAGGCCGTCGGCGCCGAAATCCTGAAGTCGATCAAGCCCGGCCAGATGGTCGTCAAGCTCGTGCATGACGAACTCGTCGCCATGCTCGGCTCGGAAGGCGTGTCGATCGATCTCAATGCGCCCGCTCCGGTCGTCATCATGATGGTCGGCCTGCAGGGTTCGGGTAAGACGACCACGACCGGCAAGATCGCCAATCGCCTGACGACGCGCGACAAGAAGAAGGTCCTGATGGCCTCGCTCGACACGCGCCGTCCGGCCGCGCAGGAGCAGTTGCGCCAGCTCGGCGTCCAGACTGGTGTCGATACGCTGCCGATCATCGCCGGCCAGTCGCCGGTCGATATCGCCGCCCGCGCGGTGCAGGCAGCACGGCTCGGCGGCCATGACGTCGTCATCCTCGACACCGCCGGCCGCACGCATATCGACGAGCCCTTGATGGTCGAAATGGCCGACATCAAGAAGAAGTCGAACCCGCATGAAATCCTGCTGGTCGCGGATTCGCTGACCGGTCAGGACGCCGTCAACCTGGCGCGCAACTTCGACGAACGCGTCGGCATCACTGGGCTCGTTCTGACCCGCATGGACGGCGACGGCCGTGGCGGTGCGGCGCTTTCGATGCGCGCGGTGA